>NZ_DATJYB010000615.1:0-11154 GCF_035499775.1 Mycobacterium sp.
ACCCTGCGGGTCACCCGGGCGCTGCTCCCCAAGCTGATCGAGTCCGGCGACGGCCTGATCGTCACCGTCACCTCGATTGCCGCCATGGAGGTGTACGACGGCGGGGCGGGCTACACCGCGGCCAAGCACGGCCAGGGCGCGCTGCACCGCACGCTGCGCGGCGAGCTGCTGGGAAAGCCGGTGCGACTCACCGAGATTGCGCCTGGCGCGGTCGAGACCGAGTTCTCACTGGTCCGCTTCGACGGCGACCAGCAGCGCGCCGACTCGGTCTACTCGGGAATGACGCCGCTGGTGGCCGCCGACGTCGCCGAAGTAATCGGGTTCGTGGCCTCGCGACCATCGCATGTGAACTTGGACCAGATCATCATCCGGCCCCGCGACCAGGCGTCAGCGACGCGCCGGTTTAACCACCTGGACGGGAAGTAGTCGTCGTCGTGGGCGTGCCCGACAAGCTCGGCGCGTTCGACGGCGTGACCGGCGCGGTGACCGGGATCTTCGTTGACGGCGGGTGCGCCGACGGCGGCGGCAGCGCCGACATCGACACCCAGGTGTCCCAGTCCACGGCCCAGTCCCAAATGTCGCCGTCGGAGTAGGACAGCTGGATCGAGCTTCCGGTCACTTCGACCGGGTCGCCGTACATCGCCGTTGGGTAGTACTCGGCCGCGTCTGCAGTCGACAGGTTGATGCAACCGTTGGTGACGTTGCTGTTGCCTTGCGCGCCGGCGCTCGACGGGTTGGCGTGGATGAACTCGCCGTTGTTGGAGATCCGCACAGCCCAGCGTTCGTGGGCGTTGCTGTAGCCGGCGGCCGGGTTGGACATGTAGAAGTCGGCGTACTTCTCGGTGACCACGTGAATGCCGTTGCGGGTGACGTTGCGCGCCTTATCCGCCTCGCCGTAGCTACACGGGAAGTCCATGATGACGGCGCCGACGGCGTTGACCACCTGGATGCGGTGTGAGGTCACTTCGGCCTTGACCACCTGCCGGCGTCCGATCTGGATGCTCAACGAGAAGTCCTGTGCGCCGTAGGCGCCGTCGCCGAACGGCAGCCCGTACAACTTGGCGTCGACGTTGACCGTGGTGCCCGCCGGGTAGTACTCGCGGGGACGGTAGTGAACGCGCGCGCCCTTCGCCTCGTCGGGCAACCACGCCCAACTGCCCTCCACGGGCGGGTTGGTGGTGACGGTCAGCGCCCGCTCGACGGCGGCCTTGTCAGCGATCGGCGCGTCGAACTGGATGATGACCGGCGCCGCGATTCCGACGGTCTGCCCGTCGGCCAGCTGGAATCCCCCGTCGATCTTCTTGCTGGGTGTGACGGTGGTGAATTTGCCCTTGACCGGGATCGCCTTGCCGTCGTGGCCGACGGCCGAACCGTTCCAGGTGTAGGTGGCGTCGTAGCCCAGCGGCTCGGTGACGGTGTAGACGGTGCGGTCCTGGTTCAAGGAGCCGGTAATCACCTTGCCGCCGGAATTCGTCAAGGTGACGTGCTGGAACCAACCGTCGCCGACCTCAACGCTGATCTGCGCGGTGGGCACCACATCGTTGGCGGTCCCAGAGCTCAGGTCCGGCTGGAATTTCAGGTGGGCCGCCTCCGGCGGCTTCTTCTCCGTCAGCTTGTTGGTCACCGGGTTGGAGCAGGCGGCCAGAACGTTCGGAGCGAACACGCCGAGCCCAAGGGCTGCCAAAGCCAGCCGCCGGTTGATCGGCGCCTGTCCATTGGGGGTGCTGGAGGTGCTCACGACAGTCCAAGATACCGGGCGAAACCGGCCCGAAGCGCCTGCCGCCCCGCCGCACAGGCTGGCGCCGACGCGTTTCGAACCAAAATAGCCGCTACAACACGCACCCAACCAGCACAGGCTCAGGTTTAAGTGTGATACCAAACACATCCTTGACCCCGTTGCGGACGATGCGGGCCAGCGCCAGCACATCCTCGGTGGTTGCCTCGCCCCGATTGGTCAGTGCAAGTGCGTGTTTGGTGGACAGCCGGCACGGCGCCGTCTGGTCGTCCGGATAGCCCTTGCCGAAGCCCGCCCGCTCCACCAGCCAGCCGGCGGCCAGTTTGACGCCGTCCGGCGCCGGATAGTTCGGCACCGGCCCGTTGATCGTCCCGGCCAGTCGCTCGTACACGTCGGGTGTCACCACCGGGTTGGTGAAGAACGACCCCACGCTCCAGGTGTCGTGGTCGGACGCGTCGAGCACCATGCCCTTGCGGGCCCGCAACGCCAGCACCGTCTCCCGGACCGCGCGCGGATCGGCGCGCTCGCCGCTGTCCGCCCCCAGCGCGGCCGTCAGCTCGCCGTAGCGCAACGGCGCGCTACGCCCCGAGGCATCCAGCGCGAACTCCACCTCCAAGACGACTACGGGCACCTGAAGGCCGTCGGCGTGCTTGAGCACGCTGGTGCGGTAGCCGAAGCGCAGCTCGGCGGCGGGCACCCAGCGCACCTCGCCGCTGCGGCGATGCAGCAGCCGCACCCGGGTGACGGTGTCGGAAACTTCGGCGCCGTAGGCGCCCACGTTCTGCACCGGCGTCGCCCCGGCCGATCCCGGGATGCCGGACAGGCATTCCAGCCCGCCCAGCCCGTGCTCGATGGCCTTGACCACGACGTCGTCCCAGACCGCGCCCGCCTCCGCGCGCACCAGGTTGCCGTCGACGGCGATGCCGTCATTGGCCAGCCGCACCGCCGTCAGCTCGCTCAGCGTGTCGCCGAGCACCAGGTTCGAGCCACCAGCAAACACCAGGACCGGGCCGGCATCCCCGCGGTCAGCCTCCACGTCCAGCTCTCGCAACGCCGCGATCACCTGTTCCGTGCTGGCACAGGTAATTAGCCGCCGCGCGACCGGTCCGATCCGCAAGGTGGTCAGCGGAGCCAGCGGCATCGCCTCGGCGACATGCGCACCGGCAAAGAGCGAACCGACCCCCCGTTTCATGAGCCCCGTTTCATGGCCCGTAACGGTAGCCTGACCAGCTATGCCGCGCTCATTCGACATGACCTCCGATTACCCGGGCAGCGTCGAAGTCGTTTATCGGGCCTTCGCCGACGAGGACTACTGGCGTGCCCGGCTGGTCGCGTCCGGCGCCGACGGCACGGAGCTGGAGTCGATGCGGGTCGGTGGCGAGCCGGAAAACGCCGACAGCATCGAGGTGGTCACGCTGCAGGTGATTCGCAGCCAGAACCTGCCGGGCCTGATTACCCAGGTGCATCGGGGTGATCTCAGGGTCAGGCGCGAGGAGCACTGGGGTCCGATTACCGACTGCACCGCGACGGCGTCGCTGGCCGGTGAGATCGTGGGCGCGCCGGCGAGCCTGTCCGGCACCGCCACGCTGTTTCCCGTCGCTGAGTCCGGCGGCTCCCGGGTGGACTTCCACGTCAGCGTTCAGGTTCGTGTCCCGCTGATCGGCGGCAAGATCGAGAAGATCATCGGCGCCCAACTGGCCTCAGTGGTGCAAACCGAGCAACGCTTCACCGCGAAGTGGATCGCGGACCGGGCCTAAGCAGCTGGGCCTAAGCTGGCGGCCATGCGTATCGCGCTGGCGCAAATCCTCAGTGGCACGGATCCGGCAGCGAACCTGGAGCTGGTGCGCGATTACACCGACCGGGCCGCCGAGGCCGGCGCCAAGCTGGTGGTCTTCCCCGAGGCGACCATGTGCCGGTTCGGTGTCCCGCTGGCACCGATCGCCGAGCCCGTGAACGGCCCCGACGGGCGGTGGGCCGAGGGTGTCCGACGGATCGCGACCCGGGCCGGCATCACCGTGATCGCCGGCATGTTCGCCCCGTCGGGCGACGGGCGGGTGACAAACACGCTGATCGCGGCGGGTCCGGGCACCCCTAATCGGCCGGACGCGCACTACCACAAGATCCACTTGTACGACGCGTTCGGCTTCACCGAGTCACGCACCGTCGCACCCGGCCACGAACCGGTGGTGATCACCGTCGACGACGTGCAGGTCGGGTTGAGCATTTGCTACGACATTCGGTTTCCGGCGCTCTACACGGAGCTGGCCCGGCGCGGCGCCCAGCTGATCGTCGTCTGCGCGTCCTGGGGCTCCGGTCCGGGCAAACTCGACCAGTGGACGTTGCTGGCCCGCGCCCGGGCGCTGGACTCGATGAGCTACGTGGCCGCGGCCGGTCAGGCTGACCCCGGAAGCTCTCTGGAGTCGGGCTCGGGGGCACCGACCGGGGTGGGCGGTAGCCTGGTGGCCTCGCCATTAGGCGAGGTTGTGGCGTCGGCCGGGGCCGGACCGCAATTGGTGGTCGCCGATATCGACGTCGCCAACGTGGACGCAGCTCGCGAAAAGATCGCGGTGCTGCGGAACCGCTCACCCTTTCTTTAGCTGGATAAGGCAGAATCGCCAGGGTGACAACTCCGCAAGGACCGCCCAACGACCCGTCGGGGTGGGGGCGTCCCGGCAACCAGGGCCCATTCGGCAATCCCCACCAACCGACCGAACGGTTCAATACCGGCCGGCCCCAGGGTGGTCCTCCGCAGCAACCGCGCGCGATGCCCGGCCAGGCGTCCGACCAGACCGAGGTGATCGGTGCCGCCCGAGCGGCCGGGCCGCCGCCGGGCTATGCGCCTCCGCCGATGCAGCCGGCGCCTCCGACCGAGCAGATCGCCGGGCCGCCCGGAGAGCCGACCAAGCCGAAGAAGAAGTGGAAGTGGACGGCTCCGCTCTCCATCTTCCTGATCCTGATCATCGTCTTTGCGCTGGTCGCCAGCGCGCTGGTGGTGGCGGAGTTGATCGTGCGCGACAAGGCGACCAACAAAATCGCGGCAGCGGCGGCGTGCGAGACCAAGGACTCGGCGACGGCGAAGTTCGGGGTGGCACCGTTGGTGCTTTGGCAGCTGGCTACCAAGCACTTCACCAACATCACGGTGGAGACGGCAGGCAACCAGGTCCGCGACGCCAAGGGCATGAAGCTGCAACTCAGCATCAAGAACGTCCAGATCAAGGACAGCCCCGACTCGAAGGGCACCGTCGGCTCGATAAACGCCACCGTCACCTGGACGACCGACGGCATCAGGGACACGATCAAGAGCGCGATTCCGATCCTCGGCCCCTTCGTCTCCAGGACTGTCACCGCTCAGCCCAACGACGGCACCGTCGAAATGAAGGGCCTGGTGGAAGACATCGTGGCAAAGCCGGTGGTCTCTGACGGCGTCATCAAGCTGCAGATCGTCACGTTCAACACGCTGGGCGGCATCAACATCATCAGCAAAGAGTCAGCGCAGTCGCACCTGGACAAGTACACGGCCGACGTGCACTACCCGCTGGGCATCAAGGCCGACAAGGTCGAGGTCAACGCGACGAGCATTGTGGCCCAATTCTCCGCCCAGAACGCCACCATCCCGGCCAACAAGACCCAGGATCCCTGCTTCCAGAACCTGTGACGCTCAGCTGAGCCCGTCGAGCACCGCACGGGTGCCGGACAGGCCCAGCCGGGTGGCACCGGCGTCCAGCATCGCCAGCGCGTCGTCCGCCGTGCGGATGCCGCCGCTGGCCTTGACCCCGAGCCGCCCGCCGACCGTCTCGGCCATCAACGCGACAGCACGCACCGACGCCCCGCCGGCGGGATGAAACCCGGTCGAGGTCTTGACGTAATCCGCGCCCGCGTCCTCGGCGGCACGACACACGTCTGCCAGCGTGCGCGCGTTTGCGTGGGCCAAGAGCACGGCGGACTCGACGATCACCTTGAGCAGAGCTCCTGCTACACCTTCCAAGGCGGCTCGCACCGCCGCGATGTCCGTGCGCACCGCGTCGAGGTTTCCCGTGACCGCGGCGCCGACGTCGATGACCATGTCGATCTCGCTGGCACCGGATGCCACGGCCGCGGCCGCCTCCTGGGCCTTGATGGCGGACAAGTGCTTGCCCGACGGAAAGCCCGCCACCGCCGCGACCCGCACGCCACCCGCAGCGGACTCGACGGCAACCGGCACCATCGACGGCGAGACGCAAACCGCGTAGACGCCCAGCTCGCCGGCTTCGGCGACCAGCGCGGCCACATCGGCAGCAGTGGCCTCGGGTTTGAGCAGCGTGTGGTCGACCAGAGCGGCCAACTGCTCTCGAGTCACTCGAACGACTCTTCGGGGCCGCCGGGATTGCATCGCGAGGCGATCATCTCCGCGTCGTCGACGACCGGCCGCCACGGCTCGAGGTTCCAGCTGGTCTTGCCGGGCTGGGCCTTTTCGGCGAACTGCCAGTGGCAGATGAACTGGGCACGCATGCCGGGGGTGTCGGCGTCCGGTGCCAGCCTGAGGACCTCGTCCCAGGCCTCGTCGGCGGCGGCGAACGTCCCGACCTGTCTGGCCGTTGCGCGTCCGGCCGGCGTCGGGTAGACCCGCAGGCTGCTCAGGTTCCCCGCCTGAGCCCACTGGGTGTGATCGACGTATGGGGGCGAATACGGCCGACGAGGCTCGGCCGACGGATCGGCCGCGGCCGGGGCGGCACCGAGCAGGGCGACCAGCACCACCAGCGGCGCCGTCCAGGCTTTCTTTGCGGTCAAGGATGCCCTAGCGCGACTTACCTTGGATTTCGAGGAGTTTGGGCCGTACGTCGACCAGGTAAACGCCGGCCGCGCAGGCGGCTATCGCGATCCCGAACACATCGAACAGGAAACTCAGGATGGACGTCAGCGCCACCGCCACGCCGAGAATGATCAGCCACACCGGCTTGGTCAGCTTGTTGACGGCCGTGTAGGCGTCGGGTCGCTGCAGCGCTGCATGCACAAACGCATACACCGACGTCACCAGGACGACGAGCTGCAAGATCCACAGGACGGTTTGCATGACGTTGATCACGCATCAAGCGTATGGGCCACCGCCCCCAACGTCGACTCCGAGCCGCCCCGTAAGTGGGACGACTCGGAGTCGAGTGGTTTGCTGGGCCGAACCCTACTTCTGGGTGACCTTCTTAGCCGCAGCCTTCTTGGCAGGCGCCGCCTTCTTGGCCGCAGCCTTCTTGGCGGGAGCCTTCTTGGCCGGAGCCTTCTTGGCCGGGGCCTTCTTGGCGGGCAGCTCGATGCCGACCAGCTTGGCGGCACGCTCGCCGACGGCGCGGGTCTGCTGCGCAACGGTGCCCAGGGCCTCCTGGGTCAGCTCGACGGCCTGGTCGAGGCGGGCCTCGGCGCGCGCCGACGCGTCCTCGAACGGCGACTGGCTGCGCAGGCGCTCCAGGGCGGCCTCGCCGCGCTCGACGAGCTCGTTGTAGCGGCTGGTCGCAGCCTCGAGGTAGCCCTCGGCGGCCTTGCGCAGCTCGTCCGAGGTGAACTTGCCACGCAACTCGCGCAGCTGCTCGGGCAGGTTCTCTTGTGCCTTCTTCACGCGGTCACGGGTCTCCTCCACCCGGCCACGGGTGTCGGTGCGGGTCTCCTCGGCGCGCTCGCGCAGGTTGACAACCAGGTCGTTGACGGTGGCCAGGGCCAAGTCAGCCGCACCAAGCGCTGCCAACAACGGAGCCCTCAGGTCCTCGATGTTCGAATTTTCAGCCATGTTAATTCCTTTCATGGGTTTGTTTTCGTTCGGCTTTATTGCGTATCTGGGCTGGTCTGGTTTGGAAGTTAGGGCAAGCGTCGGCTCCCATGAGAGGAGTAGTCAAGACCCGCGGATTGACATCACACGCGGCTTGCGCGAGAACCTCCTGATTCGTCGGGTCGATGGATGGTCGAGTTCGCATACCCATCTGACTTGAATTTGATGACCCCGTCTGTGCGGTCACCATTTGGCCAGCGCGGATGCGCGGCTTATAGGCCCAAACCGATTGCGGCGACGATGCCGGCCTGAAGAACTAATTCAATCGGCGGTGTCGGATGTTGTCGGACACTCCTCACGGATGGCTTCGTTTTGAAAGGTAAACGATGCATAGATATCGAGCAAAACCTGCTTCTGCCGCTCGGTTATCGCCGCGTCGGTGATGATGGCGTCCCGCACCGGACTCGGCTCGCAGGGCTCCAGAATCCCGGCCCGCACATAGAGGGCCTCGGCGGAAACCCGCAACGCCTTCGCGATCTGGTTCAGGACGTCGGCGGAGGGTTTGCGCAGTCCGCGCTCGACCTGGCTCAGGTAAGGGTTGCTGACCCCAGACCGTTCGGCGAGCTGGCGCACCGAGACGTGAGCAGTCTCACGTTGGCTCCTGATGAAACTGCCGAGGTCGGACGCGGCGGTGCTCACCTTGGCGGTGAGCTTCTCCTCCGGCATTGGTGCCCTCCTCGATACATCGGAAGTCGGTGCTTGGAAGCACCTTGGAAGCACCAGAGTACGGACGAATGCTTGCTATTGCAAGCGCTAGCTAGCACTCGTCAGAACAGCACCTGCGCGACGGCGTAAATCACCAGGCCCGCCAACGCACCTACCACGGTGCCGTTGATCCGGATGAACTGCAAGTCCCGGCCGACGTGCAGCTCAATGCGGCGACTGGCTTCCTCGGCGTCCCAACGCTCGATCGTCTCGGTGATGATCGCGGTGATCTCCACCCCATATTGCGAGACCAGATGCTGTGCGGCCCGGATCATCCAATTGTCGACCTTGTCGCGCAGCTCGGCGTCGTCGCGCAGCGACTCCCCAATTCGAACCACCGTGTCGGCGATGCGGGTGCGCAACGTGCTGGACGGGTCGTCGACGCTCTCGAGCACTAGCCGTTTCAGCGTCCGCCACGCGGTGGCCGCCGCGTTGGCGATCTCGTCGCGCGCCATCAGTTGCTCTTTGATCGCGTCGGCACGCGCGATGGTGGCCGGATCGTGTTGCAGATCGTCGGCGAATTCGAACAGGAAGCGGGTCGCCGAACGGCGCAATTCGTGGTCGGGATTGCGGCGCACCTTATCGGTGAAGTCCATCAACTCGCGGTGAATGCGGTCGCCGACCATGTGGTCGACGAATCGAGGCGACCAGCTCGGCGAGTCCCGCTCGACAACTCGCTGAATGACCTCACCGGCGTTCAGCGACCATTGAAAGGCCCGGTCGGCCAGCAGTTGGATCAGGGCTTCCTGGCGGTTCTCGGCCAGCAGCGTCGCCAGTACCCGGCCCACCGGCGGGCCCCACTGTGGCTCAGCGATGCGGCGCACGATCATCCGGTCGATCACCTGCTGGACTTCCTCGTCCCGCAGTAGCTCCACCAGTACCCGCAACACGGTCGCCGTCTCGCTGGCGACCCGTGCGGCGTGGGAGGGCTCCGACAGCCACTTACCCAGCCGGCTGGGCACCTGCGCGTCGCGCAGCTTGGTCTCCACCACGGCCGGCGACAGGAAGTTCTCCCGCACGAACGTGCCTAAGCCCTCACCCAGCTGGTCTTTCTTGCGCTTGATGATCGCGGTGTGCGGGATCGGGATGCCCAGCGGGTGTTTGAACAGTGCCGTGACGGCGAACCAGTCCGCCAGCGCTCCCACCATGCCGGCCTCCGCGGCAGCACCGAGATAGCCCACCCAGTCGGGCGCGGCCCCCTGTCCCTGCACCCAGCGACAGGCGAGGAATATGCCGGTGGCACCGACCAGAAAGCTCAGTGCCACGACTTTCATCCGGCGCAGCCCCTGCCGCCGCTCGGCGTCGGCCGCCGGATCGGCCCCGGCAAACGACTCCGCGAACGAGGCGCGGACCGGAGGGGTCACCGGACCCGGCGCCTCGGCACCGTACGAGGCTCTGTGTGCCACCACACCATCATCCACCAGCTAGCGGGCCGACACCGTCACCCAGCCACCGGCTCATTCAGCCCAGAGGTGAATCGGGCCGTAATATCGGGGGTCTACTGAATGGGAATCGGCAAAAGTGGCAGAGCAAATCCCGGCCGTGACTGTTAAGACCGATGGTCGCAAGCGGCGCTGGCACCAACACAAGGTGGATCGCCGAAACGAGCTAGTCGACGGCACCATAGAAGCGATTCGCCACCAGGGCCGCAACCTCAGCATGGACGAGATAGCCGCCGAGATCGGCGTCTCCAAGACCGTGCTCTACCGCTATTTCGTCGACAAGAACGACCTGACCACCGCGGTGATGATGCGCTTCGCGCAGACCACTTTGATTCCCAACATGGCCGCCGCGCTGTCGTCGAGTCTCGACGGCTACGACCTGACCCGCGAAGTCATCCGGGTGTACGTGGAAACGGTGGCTGCCGAGCCCGAGCCGTACGGCTTCGTGATGGCCAACAGCTCGGGCAGCAAGAGCAAGGTGATCGCCGACTCCGAGCGGATCATCGCCCGCATGATCGCGTTGATGCTGCGCCGCCGGATGAAGGAAGTCGGCATCGACACCGGTGGAGCCGAGCCGTGGGCGTACCTGATCGTCGGCGGCGTCCAATTGGCCACCCACTCGTGGATGTCGAACCCGCGGATGACCACCGACGAGCTCATCGACTACCTGACGATGCTGAGCTGGAGCGCGCTGTGCGGGATCGTCGAGGCCGGCGGATCGCTGGAGAAGTTCCGCGGGCAGCCACATCCTTCGCCGATCGTCCCGCCGCGCGAGCCCGATACCCCCGATGCCTGACGTGACCGTCGGCTCACGGCTGAGGTCGTGGGCGTACGCGCTGCGTACCACCAATCCGCCACCGGACGGGCCGATCGACGCGGTGACCCGCTGGCTCGTCGTCACCCGCGCCGCGCTGCTACCGATGACACTGTTTTCCGGTTTGGTCGCCGCGCTGCTGGCGATCGGTAAGCCTGGGCTGGATTGGCGTTGGCTGGTTCTGGCCGTGCTGGGAATCACGCTCGCGCATACCGCCAACAACCTGATGAACGACCTGTACGACACCAAGGTCGGCACCGACAGCGCCGATTACCCGCGCGCCCTCTACGCCCCCCACCCGGTGTTGTCGGGGCTGGTCACCCGCCGCAGGCTGGCCCTGGCGATCCTGCTGGTGAACGTCGCCGACCTGGCGATCCTGGTGACGCTGGCGTGGGCCCGCGGCTGGACCGTGGTGGCCTTCGCGCTCAGCGGGTTCGTGCTGAGCGTCGCTTACACGGCCCCACCGCTGCGGCTGAAGAAACGCGGCCTCGGCGAACCCGACGTGTTCGTCGTTTGGGGGCCGCTGATGGTGTGTGGCACTTACTACTCCGCCGTCGGCGCGGTCGGCTGGGACATCGTCCTCGCGTCGCTGCCCTACGGTCTGTTGTGCACGACGGTGTTGATGGGCAAGCACATCGACAAGATCCCGTTCGACGAGCCGCTCGGA
>NZ_DATJYB010000616.1:0-23253 GCF_035499775.1 Mycobacterium sp.
GCAGGTGTCGTACATGCGGCTGTTCGGACTCGGGCTGACAGTGGCGGTCGTGGTCGACGCCACGCTGGTGCGGATGCTGCTGGTGCCGGCGTTCATGCACATGCTCGGCCGGGTCAACTGGTGGGCGCCGAAATCGCTGGCCCGCCTGCATGATCGGTTCGGGTTCAATGAAGGCCACGGGCGCGTATCAGATGCCGGAAAAACCAGGTCCGCAGTGGATTCCGGGCCCGACACCGAACCTGCCAAACGTGACTGGCGCACGGTCGCCGACCGAGTGCTCTTCGGCCAGCGTGGGTGAGTAAGCGTCTCGGCGTCGGCCGAATGCCGAGCTAGATTTGTGTCATGCCATCGCGCAGGACGTATACGGCCTACAGCATCGCTTGCGCGGTCACGTGGGCTGTAATTTTGACTGTTGTCGCGGTCGTGTCCCCCGAGCGCCTACACACCTTCCTATTGGTCGGCGCCGGCTGGCTGATCGGATGGATCTCGGCGACGATCGCCCGGTCGGTTTACCCGCCGCCGAAACGCAGTCGGCCGACTTAGCGGCAGCCCGGGTGGGACCATTTGCACATGCACGAGGACGACCCCGACAAGCGCATCGCCGAGCTGGAACATCAGTTGGCCGAGCAGAAGCGCATCGCCGAGCTGGAACTTCAGCTTGCGGAGGCGAAGGGCGTCTATCCGCGCCGGGCCGACCCACCGGGCTTCGGCGGCCAGGCTGGTAGTGGGCCTTACCAGCCGGCCAATGGGGAGCTTGCGCCACGGTCGCCGGCGACCGAACGCAACTGGGTCCTGCGGGCCATCGTCTTGGTCGGCCTCCCTGTTGGTGCGGTAGTTAGCTTCATCACCGCGGCGTACGTGGGAGCAGTGTTCCCCTCGACCGTGCAATGGATGAACGGAATTGTCTGCCGCAACGGCTACCAGCTGGCTTCAAAATCCTCCGGCTACAGCACCCCTTCGGGCGGGTCGGGGACAAGCTGGACCTTCCGATGCGTCCGCGGAGCCAGCTGGTATGAACCCAACGGTCTCGCGGTCATCGGGCTTCAGGCCTTACTCTTCATGCTTGTGCTGTGCGCCGCGGTGGCCGTCGGTGTAGGGGTGTGGCGCCTCTTGAGGCGATGACTACCTTCCACCCGCCCCAGCCATGGTGAGCCTCAACGGCACGTCAGATCCCACCTTGGAGCTCGAAAGCATGCTCGCCGGGCGCGACGGTAAATCAGTCGGGCAATACGCGTAGTCCTACTCATCCGCAGCGGCGCACCGGCCACCATGCTGGTCACATGCCCGCCTGCGACCACCCCGCTCCCGGCCGCGACCTCTGGTTTTCGCCGGATCTAAAGCTGTCGAGCGGGCACAAGAATTTCGCAAGAGTTTCGCGAAGATCGCGCAAGCAGTGGGCCGCACTCTATGTGATGTCGGCCACGGCGGTCGACTCGCAAGAAAGCTCGCGACGCAGTGACCCCCGGCCGCACGGGTGCACTTACCTGAGCGAGCAGCCCAGCGGGTCTCTGGTCCTGAAGTTGGGACCGGTAGCAGCACGGGCGGTGTCCACTTGCACACAGATGCAGCCCACCCGGCGGCATCATCCATCGAAAGGACAGACACCGTGAGCGCCAACCGCGACAACGCCCTGACGCTTCACAGCCCGAGCTTGCGCGAGTCCCGCGTCGCCCACCGTGCCTGCTACACCACCGGGTCACGGGCGCTCGCCACAGTCGACACCGCAACGCTTCCCCGGATCAGGGAGGTGGCTGCCGTGACGCCCTTGCCCTCCGCGTCGCCGGCTCCCCGGAAATGGTGGCAGCAGGGCCTGTACGCGCTGAAGCCGTGGTACACGCGCCAACTGACTCCGATGATCGATTTCGCTGTGGCGCGTCGTATCTCACCGGATGTATTCACCGCGGCCGGAGTAATCGCGGCTGGTGCGGCCAGCGTGACCGTCGCACTGGGCTGGTGGCCGCTGGCGGCGCTGTTTCTGGCGCTGCGGCTGGCCGGCGCCAACCTCGACGGAGCGGTTGCCCGCGCCCGCGGGGTGAGCCGCCCTTGGGGATTCGTTGTCAACGAAATCGGCGACCGCGCATCGGATTTGCTGACCTTCGCCGGGCTGGCGGTCTGGGCGGCGCAGCAGAGCGGCCCGGGCCTGCATTTCCTGTCCTGGCCGGTGCTCATGGTCATGGCGGCGGCACTGGCCGCGACGCTGCCCACGTTCGCCTCGCTGGCCACGGCCGGCGCCGGCGCACAACGGCGCAACGGCGGCCCGCTGGGCAAGACCGAACGCTGCCTGTTCGTGCTGCTGGCCACCGCGTTTCCGGTCGTCCTGCCGGTGGCATGCACGCAGCTGATGAACGGTTCACTGATCACCACCGTGCTGCGGCTGCGGGCCGCCCATCGCGAATTGGCCGCGAAGCAGCAGGACGAGGAACTGGCCGTAGACACGGAGCCGTTGGCGGAGGTGCTGGCATCATGACCGCAAGAATCTCGAGTGTGTTGCGCCACTGGATGTGGCAAGTGGTGGCCGCAGCGTCGGGCGGGCTTACCGTGACCGGGCGCTGGCGGGTGCCGGGCGGCTGTGTGGTGGTGGCCAACCACTCCTCGCACGCTGACACCGCGGCGCTGCTGGCCGCCCTACCCCCCAAGGCTCAACCCGTGTTCGTGGCGGCGGCCGACTACTGGTTCGACGTACCAGTGCGCCGTTTCATCGCCTCCGCGGTGGCCGGCATACTCCCGGTGCGGAGATCCGGTGGGGGAACCTATGAGCAGTTGCTGGCCGCGGCCCGCCCGGCGTTGGAGGCCGGACGCGCGGTCGTCATCTACCCGGAGGGGACGCGCTCGACGGACGGCAGCCTGGGCGAGTTCCGTTCCGGGGCGCTGCGATTGGCGCGTGATTGCGGCGTGCCGATCGTGCCGATCGCCATGTTGGGCACCGCCGACGTGCTGCCCAAGGGTGCCAGCTTCATCTCACCGGCCCCGATGCAGATCCGCATCGGCGAACCCGTCGACCCGAACAGCGTCTCGGGGGAGCAGTTGCGCGAGCAGGTCATGGCACTGCGGGGCGACCCGCTGCCGGAGACGTTCCACCGGTACGAGCTGGCTGCCTGAGCTACGACCACGCCGCGACCACCGCGGAGAGTGCGGCGGTGAAGATTACGGCGGTCACGATCAGGTAGACGCCGTACAGCCGTCGCAGCCAGCGGTGGAAAAGGCTTGACAGCAGCCAGATCACCGAGCCCACCGTCGAGATTCGCAGGCCCCGCTCCAGCAGTGTCCAGCCGGCCAGCTGCCACATGTCGACGCCGTGCTGGCCGGCGGCGCGGGCATACACCTTGACTGGTATCCCCGACAGGGCCTGATGCATGATCGCGCTCGGCCCCTCGGAGAACTGGCCATAAGCCCTCGCCGCCATCCGCGGGGTGGTCAGCGGTGCGGGCAGCAAAACACCGCGAGAAGTCAGCCACGCGTTGGTCAGCACGCCCAGCACGGACCCGGCGATCACCGCCCCGGCCAACGGCATCACCCGGCGCGGGACCGCGGCGGCAAACAGGAACAACGCCATCTCGGCGACGATGAACCAGCTCAGCGCCTCGGCGTAGCCCCAGAGAAATGCCAACGGCAGGCCCAATGGGCCGCCCATCACCCGGGCAATCGCCGACCAGACGCGCGACGGGCGATCCTGCGCGGAAGATTCGTCAGGCATGGCGACCGCCTCGCGGATGCCGGCTTGCGCCGAAACCGATTGCAGCAGCGCCGAACTCTCCGAAGTTCACGTTGCCGCTCATCCGAGTAGATACGCCAGTGGCAGAACCAGCAACAACGAGTCGATCCGGTCGAGCAGACCGCCGAAACCCGGCAGCCACGAACCGGCGTCCTTGACCTGAGCCTGCCGCTTCACCATCGATTCGAGCAGGTCGCCGAGCACCCCGCCGAACCCGACCGCGATGAGCAGGCCGACCGAAATCGTACCCAGCAACGTCAGCACGAGAAACGCCCCCACGACGGCGCCGACCAACCCGCCGATCGTCTTGTTGGGGCTCAACGGTGACAACGGCCGGCGGGCCCAGCCCAAGCGGCGCAACCCTTTTCCGCCACACCAGGCCGCGACGTCGGCGGCGGCCGCGGCGAAGCACACCAGATACGCCTGCTCCCACAACACCACCAGGTGCGCCAGCGACCAGCAGATCCACACCGAGCCGAACGCGGTGAACGAGGTGCGCATCCCGCCGTGTTCGACGTCACCGCTGAGCACCGAGGGCAGCGCACAAGCCAGCACGACGATCGGCGCGAGGCTCAGTAGCGACGGGCGCAGCCAGGCCGCCAGCGGATACAGCACGGCCAGCCCCAGCAGCATGCCGAAGTCGACCTTGCCCAGTTTCACCAGCCGCTCGTACTCGGCCACCGCGACCACGGCCAGCGTGGCGGCCAACACCGCTGTGGTGCCGTGGCCCAACCAAATCGGAATCCCGACCGCCGGGGCGATCATCGCCCAGCTGGTCCACCGCTGGATCAACTCCCGCTTGCGCGAGGCAAACACCGCGATGCCGCCGACCACCAGGAGCCCCACCGTGATCCACATGAAGAAGACAGACCGGGAGTACAGGTGGATGTGCATCGGACCCAGGTCGATGTTGAGCGGCATCCGCCGGTCGAAATGCAAGATCCGCAGGTACCAGTCGACGATCACGGTGTGTGGTCCACGTGAGCCTCCTGGCGAACGGCGGTTCAGGACACGATAAGCCCGGGCTGACAGATTCTGGCGCAGTGCTCGCCTCGACGCGCCGAACGTGGGTGGCGTGGACTTCGAGGAACGAAAACGCGTGCGTATCCTCCACGTTCGACGCAGCACAACGGCGGCGGGCGTACCATCGTCGTTCCGTCGGCATAGAAGGGAGCACCTCGTGAAGATGCGCGCGGCGCGGATGCACGGCTACCGGGAGCCGTTGCGGCTCGAGGAGATAGAAGTGC
The DNA here is from genome assembly GCF_035499775.1 of Mycobacterium sp. GTDB lineage: Bacteria > Actinomycetota > Actinomycetes > Mycobacteriales > Mycobacteriaceae > Mycobacterium. The sequence goes on from NZ_DATJYB010000616.1 coordinate 4,960, forward strand.
CCGACTTCGGCCCGGATGAGGTGTTGATCAAGGTCGCAGCTGCCGGCGTCAATTTCGACGACATCAACGACAGCCTGGAGGCGTTGGGTCGCGGTGACATGGTAGGGCGCGCAGTCGCGATCTACGACTGACCGCCACACGCTAGATTTCGCGTTCCCGGTTACCAATCCCCGGCGGGACATAGCCTGCCGTGCACGGCCCCGGTTTGCCGTTGCACGGCGATATCAACCAGCGGCAGTTGCCTTTCAGGCTCAGCCTGCTCATGTCGGGGGACAGCCTGAAGCCGAAGTACTGTCCGGCGTTGTTGGACCTGGTCTCGGGCGGCCGGCCGTCGGAAAACGATTGTTCCTCGACGCATATCGCGTCGGTGGTCGACCCAACGCCGTCCCACCAATCGCCCAGGTTGACGTCCCCGGGTAACAACGTCTCGGTTGGTCCGTACGTGTAGAACTTGTTTACCGGCCGCTGCAGGCCGTTAACGCGCTGCCAATGCCGAGGCCGGAAACCCACACACAACAGCACATCCGGTGCGGCCGCACCGGCTTGCGGATTTGCGTATGTCTGAGAATCCGGATCAGCAGCATCGCAGGGGGCGCCGTCCTTCGGCTGGACGGGCGGGTCGGCCGCACCCACTGGCGCGACGACCAGCGCCGCGGCGATCGTCGCGGCAAAAGTGGTCATCGCCCGGGTCGCACCGCGCCCCATGCCTGCTAACGGTAGGCGCACTGCGCTCTGCGGGGACAGCTTTGGGCAAATCTCACCCGCAGGCGCCGGCTCCCCGGGAAGGAACGCGTTGACGGCACTGGCAAAGCCTTCGGTGCCCGCCCCGGCCGCAAGAATTTCGCATGAATTTCGTGACCAGGTGACAAGCGGTGTGCGGCAGCGTATGTGCTGTCGGTCGGAGCGACCGACCGGGCCAGCAAGACGAAGGAACACAACGTGAAGACCACCCAGACCCTGAAGCAGACCATCGCCGGGGCACTGTTGGCGGGCGGCGTCGTCGCGGCCGGACTCTTGGCGGGCGCAGGCACGGGCCACACGTCCCCGGTGTACGGGACCGGGGACTGTCCCGTCGGACATTATTGCGGCCTCTTGGGGCGTTGACCGCCAGCGGGATTCACCGGCTCGCATCGAGCACCAGCAATCAACACCAAGTGGCCGCAAACGGCGCCTTCGGCGACCGGCTCCGGTCCTTTTGTCCGGAAAGGATTTGACAGTGCCTATCTCCAAAGACGGGATTTACGACTCGGCCACGTCGTTTCAGGCCGGTCAGGTGTTCGCCGGCTACACGATCCTGCGGGAGTTGGGGACCGGTGGGATGGGTGCCGTGTATTTGGCGTCGCATCCACGGTTGCCACGTGAGGATGCGCTGAAGGTGCTACCCGCGGATTTGACCGACGACCCCGAGTTTCGCGGGCGGTTTGAGCGTGAGGCCGAGTTGGCCGCCGGGCTGTCTCATCCACACATCGTGGGAATTCACGACCGCGGCGAGAACGACGGCCACTTCTGGATTTCGATGGACTATGTCGCCGGCACCGACGCGGCTCGCTTGTTGACTGAGCGCTATCGCGCCGGGATGCCGCTGAGTGAGGTGGTGCCGATCATCGCCGCCGTGGCTTCGGCGTTGGACTACGCGCACTATCGGGGGTTGTTGCACCGCGACGTCAAACCGGCCAACATCTTGCTGACCGATCCCGATGCACAGGGACGACGGATTTATCTGGCCGACTTCGGGATTGCGCGGCGCATGGATGACGCCGTGGGTTTGACGGTGACCAATATGACGGTGGGCACCGTGTTCTACGCCGCGCCCGAGCAGCTCCGGGGTGAGGCGATCGACGGGCGTGCCGACCAGTATGCGTTGGCGTGCACCGCATTTCACCTGCTGACCGGCGTCCCGCCGTTTGCCGACTCCAATCCTGCGGTGGTGATCAGTCAGCACGTCAGCGCGCCGGTGCCGTCGATCGGTGCTTACCGGCCCGAGTTGGCGGCACTGGATTCGGTCTTCGCCGCAGCGATGGCCAAAGAGCGATCCGGCCGCTTCGGCACTTGCCGGGAATTCGCCGAGCAACTCGGCCGCTACCTGACCCCGGACTTCGCCTACGCCGGCGAGCTTCCGTTTCGGGCGGGCGACACGGACACCAACCCCAGGCTGGGCGTAGCCGCGCCCACGGTGCCGCTGCAGCCGACGCGCAAGAGGCTGGCGCGACGACCCGGCGCCCTGATCGGCGCGCTGGTAGGCATCGCGCTACTGATCGCCGGCGGTGTCTTTGCCGGCGCGAAGCTGACCAGGCAGCACAATCTGGCCAACACCACGGTGCCCAACACCTCCGCCGCCCCGGCCAAGCCCCCACCCAACACGGGTCCCTTCACCGGCGTCTACCGGGTGGAGTACGGCCGGATCAGCAATGTCGAGGGCGAACCGGCCAAAGGTGCGCCACCCACCGGCGAAACCTGGGCGGTCCGCTCGGTGTGCGGCAGCAATGGGTGCGTCGCGACCGCGTCCCGCCTGACCGGCGAAACCATGCAGGTACCGACGATGGTGCTCGACCAGGTCGGCGACAGCTGGCAGGCCGTCGGCGTCGGCACCACCAATTGCGGCAAAGTCGACGGCGAAGTGTGGGAGGCGTTCACGCTGCAACCACGTCCCGACGGCAGCTTCGCGGGCGAAGCCACCCAACGGATGACAGCGGGCTGCGCCAACAAACGCACCGTGACGTTCATCCGCACCGGGGATGTGGACCTCGGTAGCCTCCCCGACCCGGCCAACCTGCCGCCGCGGGTGGTGTCGCCGGGCGAGGCGCTGCACGGCCGCTACCACCAGGCGAGCGTTCAACCCAACGGCTTCCGCGAGCAGGGCGACTACGCGGTCCACACGGACTGCCTTCGCGCCGGCGATCGGTGCATGAGCACCTTCCACCGACCACCGACTGCGATCATGTTGATGCTTTTCGCCGACGGGAAATGGGTCTACGACCGCACGTTCGACGCCCCGTGTGCCCGGGGCGGCACGACGCACGTGAGAATCCTCGTCCCGTTCCCGTTGCCGCAACCACCACAGGAGCCGGTCGCGCTGATCAGCGGGCACGGTCACGAGGAATTGACGGGGGCGCCCGGTTGCGGCAGCACCGATGTCGACGTGAAGTTCACCCGCATCGGCGACTAGCGTCCGCCACCGGTGGGGGCACGTCTGAGCTGGCTTTTCGTCCATGGCACCCACGCCCGGCGAGGCGAGGTGAGCACTGCGCGCGGCACGGCAGCGTCGCACGTTCGCAACCAGTGGCGCTCCACCGTTGACGCAGACGTAACAAGTTCGGCATCGAACCTCCTTAAGGTGAGTCGGTCCACCTCCGTCCAGGAAGAGCTACGGACCCCCTCAGCGATAGGAACCCAATTGAGCGGAAACGCGGTCCGCCTGCAGGCGATCAACAACGTCGAGGCATACGTCCCCCCGGCCATCAGTTTCGTATCCGGCGAGGCGCCGGGCCAGATCTTTGGCTCCAGCGTCTTCACCAAGGCCGAGATGCAGGCGCGGCTGCCGAAGTCGGTATACAAGTCCATCGTGGCGACCATCGAGAAGGGCGCCAAGCTCGACCCCGCCGTCGCGGACGCGGTCGCGGTAGCGATGAAGGACTGGGCGCTGGAGAAGGGCGCCACCCACTACGCCCACGTCTTCTACCCGATGACCGGCCTGACCGCCGAAAAGCACGACAGCTTCCTGGAACCCATCTCCGACGGACAGACGCTCGCCGAGTTCGCCGGCAAGACCCTCATCCAGGGCGAGCCCGACGCCTCCAGCTTCCCCTCGGGCGGCCTGCGCAGCACGTTCGAAGCGCGCGGCTACACCGGCTGGGACGTGACCAGCCCGGCCTACATCCTGGAGAACCCCAACGGCAACACCCTGTGCATCCCCACGGTCTTCGTCTCTATGACCGGCGAGGCACTGGACTACAAGACGCCGCTGCTGCGAAGCCAGCAGGCCATGGGCATCCACGCCGAGCGCATCCTTGCGCTGTTTGGTCACAAGGACCTGAACAAGGTCGTGTCGTTCTGCGGCCCCGAGCAGGAGTACTTCCTCATCGATCGGCACTTCTTCCTGGCCCGACCGGACCTGGTCAACGCCGGTCGTACCGTGTTCGGCGCCAAGCCGCCCAAAGGCCAGGAGTTCGACGACCACTACTTCGGCTCGGTGCCGGAGCGCGTCCTGGGCTTCATGATGGACACCGAGCGGGAACTGTTCAAACTCGGCATCCCCGCCAAGACCCGGCACAACGAGGTGGCGCCCGGCCAGTTCGAGGTGGCGCCGATGTTCGAGCGGGCCAACATCGCCTCCGACCACCAGCAGCTGCTGATGACGATCTTCAAGACGATCGCCAAAAAGCACGGCATGGAATGTCTGTTCCATGAGAAGCCGTTCGCCGGCGTGAACGGATCCGGCAAGCACGTCAACTTCTCGGTGGGCAACTCCGAGCTCGGCTCGTTGCTGGTCCCGGGTGACACTCCGCACGAGAACGCCCAGTTCCTGGTGTTCTGCGCCGCGGTGATCCGCGCCGTGCACAAGTTCGCGGGACTGCTTCGGGTGTCGGTCGCCTCGGCCACCAACGACCACCGACTGGGCGCCAACGAGGCACCGCCCGCGATCATCTCGATCTTCCTCGGCGAACAGCTCGCCGACGTGTTCGAGCAGATCGCCAAGGGTGCTGCCACGTCGTCAAAGGGCAAGGGCACCATGATCATTGGCGTCGACACGCTGCCCCCGCTGCCGACCGATGCGGGTGACCGCAACCGCACCAGCCCGTTTGCGTTCACCGGCAACCGTTTCGAATTCCGGGCACCGGGCTCCGGACAGACGGTGGCCGTGCCGATGATCGTCCTCAACACGATCATGGCCGATTCGTTCGACTACATGGCCACCATCTTGGAGAAGGCAGTAGCCGACGGCGAGGACTTCGACAAGGCTGTGCAGCAGTTGCTCACCGAGGTCATCACCGAACACGGTGACGTGGTGTACAACGGCGACGGGTACTCGGAGAAGTGGCAGATCGAGGCGGCCGAGCGGGGTCTGCCCAACCTCAAGACCACGCTGGACGCCATTCCCGAGTTGATCAAGCCGGAATCGATCGCACTCTTCGAGAAATACGGGGTGTTCAGCGAACGCGAGCTGCACAGCCGTTACGAGGTCCGCCTGGAGCAGTACGCGCTGACCGTCGCGGTGGAAGCAAAGCTGACGCTGGAGATAGGCACCACGGTCATCCTGCCGGCTGCGGTGCGCTACCAAACCGAGCTCGCGCAGAACGTGGCGGCCCTGAAGAAGGCCGGTGTGGAGCCGAGTTTGACTGCACTGGAAGCGGTTTCGGCTCCGATCGCCGACCTGACCGCTGGCCTGACCTCGCTGAAGGCAGCGCTGTCCGATCATTCGGCCGAATCGGCACTCGACGAGGCCACGCATGCGCAGAAAGCGCTGCTGCCGGTGATGGAGGCGGTGCGGAGCGCCGTCGACATATTGGAAAGCGTTGTGGCCGACGACTTGTGGCCGCTGCCGACCTACCAGGAGATGCTGTACATCCTCTGAGATGCCTAGTCACCGGGCGTTTACTGGCTCTGGGTCCGCACACAGTCCGCAGTAAACGCCTCGGTGAGCATCTGGGCCGCAGCGTTACGGGTCCGGTCCTCTGCCTTCGGCCCAACGCAGACCGCACGCGCAAATAATTAAGCGCGCTTGAACCACAGTCCGCCGTATGGCGGTCGAGACCTGGATTTGATGCAGATTTGATAAGCGGTTGCGAGAGTGGCTTTGCCGAGTTCCCGAGGGGCTTCATCGGACGCGCCGGACCACTCGTCGGGGTGCAAATCGTGGATGTTGAACAAAGGCCCGCCGTCACGAGGGGTGACTTCCCCCGTGTACCTGTCGACGTCGACATTGCCGAGATCGAGATGGATGCACCAGCCGTTATCGCTGTCGGCAAGTCGCCTGACAAATGCTCGGACCTCTTCGACATCCTTCATCGTCGCCGCGTGACCACCGTAGCCGTCGAGGCGAACGACTTGAAAGTTGCTGTCGTGCAGAGCGAACGTACGAAGCTCGTATCCATACGGCTCTAGCTCTGCGTTCAGTTCATCAATCTCGGTCATGGCCGGAGTGTACGGGCATGGCTGCGGCTCCCCAACTGTTCCAGCGAAAGTTAGCTTCTGTTGTCGGTATCGCGTGGCCCGAAGGCCAAGGTAAGCGAGGAGCCGTTGCCGTGGCGTCCACATGGGTCGGAGTCGAAGCGGTTCGCGCAGTTCGGTAAGCGCTTCCTCACGGTGCAGCACGGGCACGGCGCGGGCGGGAATCTCATCATTCGACGACTGGCAGCGGGAGCTTGTGGCGTCCGTTCTGGATGCGGATCCGGTGCCCAGGTTGGCGGGCTGGCTGATCGCACTCGGAAACGGTCAATCCCTTCATCGACCGCGATACGTGGGCATCTCTTGAGGACCGCCGACCGATCCCTGGCGGCGCGGAGTTGTGGTCAGCCTCGACGGCGGTTGGGGCGGAAGCGATTCGGACGCTACCGCTTTGGTTATCGGGCAGATCGGCCCGAAGCCCCATTATGACCTGTTGGCGATCTGGGAGACCGACGGGACGCCGGTTTACCGCATCCCGGTGCTGGACGTCGCGGACGCGATCCGCCAGGCCCGTAAGCGTTGGCGGGTAAAGGAACTGATTGCCGACCCGTTTCGATCGGGTCGAACGCTACAGGTTCTCTCGTAAGAAGGATTGAAGGTTTCCGAATTTCCCTGGAGCCCGTCACGTACTACTAAGGCCACGACTGAGCTATTCAGTTGGGCCACCGCTCGCAAACAAGGTCGACGCGGCGGCAGCCCTACTCATGTGCGCCTCACGGTGCGCGTGGCTGGGCACTCAGAAACGTAAATTCCGAGCGATTGGAACAAGTTGAGCGACAACGATATTTTGGAAGAGGCGCTACAGGCTCTCGATGCGCCGCAAGGCCGCTACGCGAAGTTGGCCTGCTACATGTTTAGGACACAGCGGCTCGCATGGATCTCCCCAGAGAGCCGCAAGGCCCTCGGGAAGTGCGGTATGTGCCAGCGCGGTGTCGTATTGACCGGTGGCCTTTCGTGCGCCGTGGGTCCGCAGGCGGTCCGCAGTTTGTCCCGTTGGCAAGCTTTGGCGGGTTTGCGTAAGCGCTGGTGAGGCCAAGTTTTCACACTCGTAACCATTGGGCCCCACAACAGGAAACGCCAGGTACTAGGTTGCTGAACATCCTCTGACCGATACCGCCAGGAACCGCTAACAGACTTCGTCGGGCGTGGGGTCGGCCGCGCAAGCGGCACTCGGTGATTCGCGACCCCACGCCCGGCGATCCCGCCCGGCGATCCGTGAGCCGACGGTCCGTTTCCGACGACGACCGCGCGTTTCATAAGGTTAGGTTGGCTTACCGCCGACGACCCCCTGTGAGTACTCGCCGCGTTGAAAGGATCCGGTGCCCGCGATGCAGCTTTCGATGGGGATTCCCTCGTTTTCGGCCGAGGCGCCGCCCAACTGGGAACACCTCACCGACTGGGCCCAGCTCTTGGAGGGCTGCGGGTTCGACCGCCTCCTGGTGTCCGAGCACATCGCCTTCGGGATGAACATGGATGCCTACGCGGACCCCAGGAGCGGGGGCACGAAAGGCGGTCGCCAGCCCACCGGACCCGACGGTGACTGGCTGGAACCGCTCACCACGTTGACCTACCTCGCGGCCAGGACTCAACGCATCCGGCTGGGCACGAACATCCTGCTCGCCGCGCTGCGTCCGGCGGCGGTGCTGGCGAAGACCCTGGCCACCATGGATGTCCTGTCCGGCGGTCGCGTCGATCTCGGGGTGGGCGTCGGCTGGCAGCGTGAGGAATACCAGGTGGCCGGAGTCGACTTCGAGAACCGCGGGGCCGTACTGGATCAGACGCTCGAGGTGTGTCAGCGGCTGTGGCAAGAGAATGAGGTGAGCTACCAGTCGGCGACCCTGAGCTTCGACCGGATACATCAGATGCCCAAACCCGTGCAGCCCGGCGGGGTGCCGATCTGGGTAAGCGGGACGGTGAATCGGCCGGTCGCGCGACGGCTCGCCCGCTTCGGAAAGGGCTGGATACCGTGGGGCGAGGACGCGCGCGACATGGCCGGCGGAATCGCACGGATGCGCGCGGCGGTCGAGCGCGCCGGCGGCGACCCGCTCGGGTTCGGCGTCACCGGCACACTGCGGGTGCGGGCCGCCGCGGACGGACGGCCCGATCTGACCGAGGTCGCCGCGAACGCGGTGTCCTTCGCGAAGGCCGGCGTGACCGATCTGAGGATGACGCACTGGCCGCTGCCCGGCGGCGACCGGGAACGTGACATCGCCGCGCTTGCCGATGCGGTGCGCGACGCTACCAGGTGAGCGCACGCGACTAGAAGACGAACTGTAATGTCTACTGTTGATCACCCCAAAGGAGAGATCCAGTGACCGAGCAGAAGATCGCGCCAGATGTCGACGATGATCCGGCGACGCACACTCCGTACTTCGTTCGTGACGAAAACCGCTATGTGCCAAATGTAATCGCGCGCGGGGGATGGGGCCCGTCCATCAGCGGCCACGTCGTCGGCGGGTTGTTGGCCTGGGCGCTGGAGCGCGCGGTCGCCGATCCGCAGCTTCAACCTGCCCGGTTGACCGTCGACCTGCCCCGGCCGACCGAGCTGGTACCGATCGAGGTGCAGACCAGGGTGCAACACGACCGGCGCCGATTGCGGCTCGTCGAGGCCGTCCTGATCCAGCACGGCGAGCCCGTAGCACGGGGGAGCGCGCTGCTCCTGCGCCGCGGTCCCCAGCCCGACGGAGACGTGTGGTCACAGCCGGTGCAGATGCCTCCCATACCGGGTGTCGAGGAAGGCGGACACCCGTCGATCTTCATGCGGACCTACGGCTGGGGCGTCGAGGTGCAGAATCCCGATCCCGAATGGTCCGATAACTCGGGACGCAAATACACCTGGCTGCACGAGACACGCCCGCTGGTCGACAGTGAACCGCTCACTCCGTTCACCCGCGCAGCGATGGCCGGCGACGTCACCGCCTCTCTGGCCAACTGGGGCACCAACGGTTTGCAGTTCATCAACGCCGACTACACCCTCACGCTGAGCCGGCTGCCCGAAGGTCCCCACATCGGGCTGGCCTCACTCACTCACTACAGCAACGACGGGGTGGCCACCGGGTCGGGCGTTGTCCTGGACCACCTGGGCCCGGTAGGCAGTGCGGTGTCGATTTCGATAGCGCACTCGGGATTTCGCCCACCGATGGCAGTGCCGTCTACTGGATGACGCCTTTCTGGACGTTGATCGCCGACACGGCCGGGCGCCAACCGAACCGGCCGCTGCTGGCCGACGACCATGGCCGCAGCCTTACCGCGCGCCAGCTTTTCGACGCCGCATGCACGACCGCGGCAGCTTTCGCCGAGCGCGGGATCCGGGCGGGATCTATGGTGTCCTGGCAGCTGCCCACCACCCTGGAGACCATGGTCGTCATGGCCGCGCTGACCCGGCTCGGTGCGGTGCAGAACCCGATAATCCCGATCCTGCGGGAACAGGAGGTCAGCTTCATCACCGGCCAGCTGGCAACGGAATTCCTTGTGGTACCAGAATTTTGGCGCGGATTCGACCACGGCGGACTTGCCCGGGCGTTGTCCTCGGACCGAGGCTTCGACGTGATCACGCTTGACCTGGAGACACCCCCGACCGCCGGTGGGCTCCGGCTGCCCCGGGCCGGCGCCGAGGCGCTCGCGGCGCCGCCCGCGCCCACCGGCGACATCCGGTGGATCTACTACTCGTCAGGGACCACGGCGTCGCCGAAGGGGATCCGCCACACCGACGCGTCGGTGATAGCCGGGTCGGCCGGCGTTGTGGGTATGGTCGGTGCCACCAGCGGCGATGTGAATCCGATTGTCTTTCCGATAGCGCATATCGGCGGGGCGGCGATGCTGGCCGCCGCTCTTCTGACCGGTATGCGGCTGGTGCTGTTCGAGACTTTCGACCGGGCCGCGACACCGTTACGCATTGCGACGCACAACCCGACCTTCCTGGGCACCGCGACGCCGTTCTTCGTAGCGTACCTGGAAGCCCAACGGGCCCAAGGCAATCGGCCGCTATTCCCGTCGCTGCGCGGCTGCCTGGCCGGAGGCGCACCGATCACCGCGGATCTGGGCCGGGAGGTCCGCGAGACCTTTTCAGTGGCGGGCATCGCCAATGCCTGGGGGCTCACCGAGTTTCCGGTCGCGACTTCACCGTGCCTTACCGCGACGCCGGACGTGCTGGACCACACCGTCGGTGCGCCCGTCCCGGGGGTCAGCGTCCGGGTGGTCGACAACCGCGAACGCGAGCTGCCTGTCGGGCGGGAAGGCGAGTTGCGGCTCAAGGGACCCCAATGCTTCCACGGCTATGCAGACGCCACGCTTGATGCCGGCGCGTTCGACAGCGACGGTTGGCTGCGCACAGGCGATCTCGGCCTGGTCGATGCGAATGGCAATGTCCACGTCACTGGACGCATCAAAGATGCGATCATCCGCAACGCAGAGAACCTCTCGGCCCTCGAGATCGAAAATGTGCTCGTCACCCATCCAGCGGTGGCCGATGTGGCGGTCATCGGAGTCCCGGATCGTGACGCCGGGGAACGGGTGTGCGCCGTGGTGGTGCCTCGTTCAGCCGACGGCGTCTCGTTGGAATCGCTAGTGCAGCACTGCCGTTCACGAGGGCTGAGTCGTTACAAGTTTCCCGAACGCCTGGTGGTTGTCGATACGCTGCCGCGCAACCCGTATGGAAAAGTCATCAAGAAGGAACTTCGGGAGGCCTTCGGCTAAGCCGGAAGGTTCAACGTCGGCGCGCGCCGGCGAGCAAGTCCTGAAAGGCGTTCTCCATGCATTCGGCGTATCTGGCCGGATCGGGCAGCGCGTCACGGTCCGCGGTGGCACCGATTGACAGAGTCCCGTTGTAGCTGGCTACCACATGGATGAGGTTCAGGCCGCCGATCAGCGGCCCGAGACCGGCGGCGCGCACGAGTTGGGCGCCGCAGAAGAAGATCGGTTCGGTCGGGCCCGGCACATTGGTGACGGTCGTGTTGGCGACGGTCGGGCCCGAGAACGGAAGCACGCTGGCGGCCTTCGCGGTGATCCCGAGCAGTGAAGTCGGCAGTGTCCCAATCAGTTCGAGCAGTTGGGTTCTGGCTGAGTGCTCCGATCCCGAACGGCTCTCGGCGGTTTCCTCGGCGATGGCCGTGAGTCGCTCGATCGGATCGGCGATGTCGGTGCCGAGCGTTTGCAACCGGCCGAAGACCATGTTTCCCTTCCCGCTCTGGTCACCCGCGTCACGCATCGAGATCGGGCACGCGGCAATCAGCGACTGATCGGGAAGCTCGCCGTGAGCATCCAGATACTGCCTCAGGGCCCCTCCGACATAGGCGAGCGCGACATCGTTGACTGTGGAGCCCGGCACGGTGGTCTTGATCAGCTTGAAATCGGCCAGATCATGGAACCGGGCCTCGAAAACGCGGTGCGGTGAGACTGTTTGGTTGAACCGGGTCTTCGGCGGAAAAGTTGGCTTGCCGCCCTCGGTGACCCTGCTCACGACGCCGCCGATCAGCTTGACGGGCAAGCCGGCCAGGCCACGGACCGCTTTAGGAGCACTCGAAGCCAGCACCGCGCCGGTCCGCACCGGATAAAGCGCCGCGTCAATCGCGGTGCGCGCAAGTAAGTTTGAGGTCGTGGGCAAACCGGCCGGCTGCCACGGCCGGTCGGGTCCGGCCGGGCGTGGGCTGTCGGCGGCAAGGTCGTGCATCGCCGCGATCAGCTGAATGCTCGCCATGCCGTCGACCGCACAGTGGTGCAGTTTGAGCGCCATGGCGAACGAGCCCTTCGGCACTCCGGGAACGGAATTCAGACCCTCGATGACGGTGATCTCCCAGGGCGGACGCCGCAGATCGATCTGGCGGGCGTGCAGCCGCGCGATCTGGATACAGAGCTGCCGCCAGTCACCGGGCTGCGGCAGTCCAATATGGCGAACGTGATATTCGAGATCGAAGCTCGGATCGTCCACCCAGTACGACCTACCCAAACCGCCGGGCAGCTCGATCAGCCGTCGCCGAAAGACATCCGAGAGATGCAGCCGGGCGTCCAGCTCTTCGAGGATCCCCTTGAACGTCACCTTGCCGTTCGGGGCGGTTGACGGGTCATAGATCAGGAGCATCTGAATCTGTAACGGGGTCTCCGGTCCTTCCCCGCGCAGCATCATGTCGTCGGTCCAACTCAACTGCTGCACAGGCCACCCCTTCGCGCGCTTCCTTCCAAAGGGTAGGCCACGCAGGTCGGGTGCCAGCCTCAACTGTGCCGCTGATGATTTTGCTGATGGATCGAGGCGCAACGCTGGGCATCGATTCGATGGGCTGCAATCCAACTGGCATCAGGCGTCGATGGGGGAGCTGCGCAGCCTGGCAACCGAGCACGGCCGTGGCCGGTGTTTCGCCACAACGACAATTCGGCGGCGGGCGCCAGCATAATAATGTTGCCCTGATGGTACTTGGACTGTCGCAGAACTGAGCCGGGATGCGTTTGGTGGATGAGGAACCGGCCGCCTTCTATGGCCCGCAGTGTGCGCAGCCGGGTTCGCGATTCGGCCACTACCGGCTGAAGCGGTTGCTGGGTAAGGGTGGGTTCGGTCAGGTGTGGATGGCCGAAGACACTGTGATGGATCGCGTAGTGGCAGTTAAGTTGCTGAAGCCGGACTACTCGGATAACGAAAGCTTCCGGCAGCGGCTGTTCCGGGAGGCGCACGCTGCCGGGCGGCCGTACGAGCCGCACGTCGTGCCCATCCACCACTGCGGGGAAATCGATGGGCAGCTTTACCTCGACATGCGGAATCATTGACGGGTCCGACCTGCAGGCTGTGTTGGCCCGGGAGGGGCCGCTGGACCCGGAGCGTGCAGTTGCAATTGTGCGCCAGATCGCCGCAGCCCTGGACGCCGCCCACGCGGCTGAGCTGATTCACCGTGACGTCAAACCCGCCAATATCGTGCTCGCAGAGGGTGATTTCGCCTATCTGTTGGATTCGGCCTGGCCGGCCAGGCCGGCAGATGGAGAGCCTGCGCTGGGAAGACGGTCACCGATGGGCTCAACGGAACCACGGAAACTTGGGACTTCGGCGATCTCGTCGGCGACGCGCCGAAGCTCGCGATCAGGTACAACAGGCACAACGCCCGTGGCTGGACCTGCCAGCGGGTGCTGGATGTGGTGATGAACGTGGTCATCGATGTCAAAGCCTGTGCCTGCAAGATAGACAACGAGGGCGTCCAGGTCGCCGACAAGATCGCCAGCAAAGCACCCCACTAGCGCCATGGCAGGTAGTACCCGCCGTTAATGGATTCACCCTTTCGAGTTGAGTAGCCTGGAACGTCGCGGTTGCCGTCGTGGCGCGCGGCTGATTCGAAATGGGTTCGGGTGAGGAGGCGCACATGCAGCCGTCTCGACGACCCGATGAATCCTTCGGGTCCGTTCCCCCCGATATCCGCGCGCTAGTGATGCCGGCAGTGCTCGACGAGTTGGCCCGCTGGGGTGTCGAGCGGTTCAGCGTCGAGGCGCTGGCCGAGCGCCACCACCTCGACGCAGCGGTGATCTACCGCTACTGGGGCACTCGCCAACGCCTGATCGTCGACGCCGCTCTCGGTGAGAGCGACGACTTGCGCAACGCAACCGACACCGGCTCGTTGCGCGGAGACCTGCTGGCGATGGCCCGCAGCGTCACCGACCACCTCAACACCGAGGTCGGACGCACGTTCGTGCGGGCGTTGGTCATGGACCGTCGCGGGCGTCACGACGAAAGCACGCGAATGATGTTCTGGCGGGCTCGTTTTGCCACCGTGCGCGCTGTCGTGGATCGGGCTAGGGAGCGTGGTGAAATACGCGAGGACGTCCCTACGGTGGCTGCCGTGCAAATCGTCCTGGCGCCGCTGTATGTCCGCGCTCTTTACACGGAGGATCCCATCGACGACGACTACTGCGTGGCCATCGCCGACTTGGGATGGCATGCGCTGGCCCGCGAGTAGCGGTTAGCCCCGCGGATAACCCCGACGCATGGTGCGGTCGAGGATGCCCAGCGTGGCCCGCAGCGCACCCTCGGAGATCACCGGGAAAATTCCTGCCTCGCGCCACTTCTGGTCGATATTCGACCAGTCGTAGAACGAGGTGACCACGGTGCCCGCGCCGTCGTCGGCCGGCTCGAGCCGATAGCCGTAGACATGACCGATCTGCGGACGGATCTGGCCGAGAATCGTCCACGCGATAAGCCGATCCGGTTCGAACTCGGTGATCTCGACGGTGACGTCATACTTGCCGAGTTGCGGAAAGTCATTGAGCGACTCGCGATCCATGTGGACCACAAAGCTGTCGCCGACGGCACCTACCGGGTCGCCTTCGGCGCCCTGCAGCATCCCGGACGAGTCGATCGTCACCTGGCCCTGTGGATCGCACAGCACCGCGAAGATATCGGCCGCCGGTGCCTCGATAGTGCGTTGGGTCTCGATACGTTCGGTCATCAGTCCTCGCAGCCGCCGACGATATGTCGCCGCTTACTCTACGACGCTCGACTGGGTCGACTGCTAGGTGGCTGCCGCTGACCGGCTAATGGATTGCGCGAGTAGAAAATCCGCGCAGCGCTCGCCGATCATGATGCAGGGCGCGTTGGTGTTGGCGCGGGGAATCCGCGGCAGCGCCGAGGCGTCGGCGACGCGGAGGCTCTCGACACCGCGGACACGAAGTTGCTCGTCGAGCGGGCTGTCGGGTTCCCTGCCCATCGCGACGGTGCATGCCGGATGGGCGGTGGTGATCGCGGTGTCCCGGATGCTGGTCTCGATGTCCGCGCCGGGGCCGGGAAGAAGTTCATGGTCGACGGCGGATGCGATCGGCTCGGTCGCGATGATCTCGCGAGTGCGCTGCACCCCCCGCACGAGTGCGTCGACGTCATCGCGTTCGCTGAGCAGGTTCATCCGGATGGCCGGCGCGATCGCGGGATCCGCTGAACGGACCATCACGCTGCCGCGACTCTTCGGCGTCCAGTACGAGAGCCCCACCGACAACACCGGCCGCAGCCGCCGGAGGCCCTTGGTGTCACCCAGCACGTCGATAGGAGCGAAGAAAAGCTGGATGTCGCATGCCGGTAGTTCGGCCGTCGAACGCAGGTGCGCGAGCGCTTCGGCGACGTTACTGGCGAGTTTGCCGCTGCGACGTAAGAGCCACTGCAGCAACCACTTCGGATTCGCGGCGTCGGCCAGCCCGACATAGCCGGGCGCCAGGGCCCATTGCGCGAACGCGTTGGGGTGGTCGGTGAGTCCCTCGCCGACCCGGGGGCTGTCGACGAGCGTGGGGATGCCAACCCGGCGCAGCTGATCCGCCGGACCGATGCCCGACAGTTGTAGCAGCTGCGGAGTGCCGAAAGCGCCTGCGCCCAAGACAATCTCGCGGTTGGCGAACGCTCGCTGGGTGCGTCCCCGCTGGCGGTATTCGATACCGACGGCCCGGTCCTTGCTGATGATCACCCGGTGGACGCGGGCCTTCTTGACGACGGTCAGATTGCTCTGGCGCCGCAGGTAGGCACGGGCTGTGGTCCAGCGCTGGCCTTCATGGATGGTGACGGGAGCGATTGCGGCACCGTCAAGTTCGGGCCCGCTGATGTCATCGGTGGCGGCGACACCACTGGCACGCGCGGCGGCGACGAAACGCCGAGACAACTCGTCAGGAGATAACACGCGAGTGACGCGCATCGGTCCCTCCTCAATCCGCGCGAATACGGGTGCCACATCCTTCCACGCCCAGCCGGGCAGCCCCCAGCCGTCGTAATCGAGGTTGCTGCCCTTGACCCAGACCATCGCGTTCATTGCGCTGGTGCCGCCCAGAACGCGCCCGCGGGGCTGCTTGATCCGCCGGTCGGCGCAGCCGGGCTCCGGCTCGGATTCATATGCCCAATCCAGCGAAGTCCCGAACTGCATGCCATAGGCCACCGGAGCCCGGATCGAGAATCGGCGCTCGGAGCCGCCGGCTTCGACCAGCAGCACGCTGGCTGACGATTCGGCGGCCAACCGGCCAGCCGCCGCGCAGCCGGCAGAGCCGGCACCGACCACGATGAAGTCATAGCCCGCCGTCATGTTGCCACTTACCTACATCCCAAATATCAAGTAGGACAACACGGCTGTCATACCCTGCGGCGGAGCACACGAACGACAGCCACCACCGCGCCGACGATGAGCGCGGCGACCAACGCCTGCAGCCCCATCACCGCGTACGCGCTGACGTCATACCAGCCGGTGTCGCTGACGCATCGGTAGCTCACGCTGGTGCCCGATTGACCTGGTTTGTAACTGTACTTCGAGGTGCTGCTGACCAGGCGGTACGGGCTGCGGCAGACGATGCCGCTCATCCACAGCGCGCTCGACGGGAACAGGGCGGTCAGTGTCGCCGCGCCGCCGACGCACAGGCCCAACACCCCGGCGAGCATCCCGACGATCGCCCCGAAACGGTTGGCGCCGGAGAGCTTGCGCCGCGGCTGCGGGCGGTCGAACCCGGCGTGCGACCCCAAGCCGGGCTGCGGATGCGCGGTTGGCGCACCCATATTGGTCGTGGTGCCGAAGTGTTGTGGTCCATCTGGACCGGAATAGACAACCGAGTGTCCGGTTTTGATCGTCACGTTGCCGCGTCGCAGGGCGTCGCTGATTTTTTCCGGCGAGATGCCCGCGTCGGCCGCGGCCCTCCTCATCGCCTCTCGGAATTGTGCGAGCTCCGGACCGGACGGTCCGTCGGGCCCCAAAGTCTCACCGCTCCACAAGCCTTCCCACAGTGCCTGTGCCTTTCGGCGTGCCCGCTCGTCGGCATCGGCCTGGCGGGCGCCTGTCTGCGCGTCCGAGAACTGCGGTGGATTCGCGCGAAGCGCCGCCTTCAGTTCGGCCAACTGGCGTTCCAGTTCGGCGATGCGCTTTTCCGGGTCCTCGTCGATCACCACCCGATGCTCCCACGAGGGGGGCCACTGGTGTAGCAAACCCGAGAACTCGGGCACTGCCACCCATTACCGCCGCGCGAGCGGCCGCGAATGTACGCGGGTCACGGCGTGTCGGCGGACAAATGCGCGCGTTCGCGCCGGGCGCCGCGGTTGTGCGACCATTTGCCTGTCCAGGCTCGAGAAGGAAGGCGTCATGCCCGGGTTCGGGAAGAAGCTCAAAGCGTTGACGGACGAGGTCAAACGCGCCAGACAAGCCGAGTTCGAGCGGCTGGTCGCCGTCCCGCCTGCGGCGGACCTGGCCGCAGAGCTTATGCCGGCGTTCGGCCCGCACGGGCCCAAGCGTGGCAAACCCCTCACCATTGACGACGTCGCCGGCTGGATGATCCGCGACTACCGACTCAACTTTCGTGAGCGAGCGCTGTGCCTGACGAAACTCAGCGGACCGATAGCGGAGGCCTTGCAAGTGTTGGCGCACGCCGAACTGGTCTACGTGACTACGGATGGCGACGCACCCGACCATTGGCGGGCCACTAATGTGGGCCTCGCCTCGCTCGCCAACGGCACCTACCGGCAGCGCATCTCCGAACGAAACAGCGCAGCGACCGCCGCCCCGCCGCACCAGTCGACCGTCGAACGCCTGCAGGAACTGGAGACACTGCGCGCCGCCGACGTGATCTCGGAGAGCGAATACCACGCCAAGCGGGCACAGATCATCAGCGAAATATGAGCCGTGCGCCGGCCTTAAGGACCGCATGACCCTGGCTTAAAGATCGCCCGTCGTGCGATAGCCCGCCGGCGTATCGAGCGGTCACACGGTGAACTCGCATCTGCGCAACGCGTTCGCCAAGCTCGACATCAGGTCGCGCAATGAGTCGGGGCGCGTGCTCAACGGCACCGGCTAGACGCGTCGAACGTAGGGGATACGCAAGCCTTTTGACTTGTCCCACGTATCACCCACCTTCGGCAAGCAGACTGTGACTCATGCTCCGCGTCAGTGGGGAACCGCCGGCACGCTGTTACCGTAATCTGACGGTTTCCACTGCGCTGAGTGGCGCTGAGTGAGGGATCTGCGAATGCGGCTCTTGAGAATCGCGGTTGCTATGGGCAGCCTGTTGGCACTGCTGTGCGGCTGCACCCCACCACCGCCGCCGACAGCGGCACCGAAATCGAGTCCACCAGCGAAATCCGAACCGGTCCTGACCGGGACCTTCAAAGTTCAAGTCGCAAACAATATCTCCGACGACGGCAAATCGAGCCCC
>NZ_DATJYB010000617.1:0-2631 GCF_035499775.1 Mycobacterium sp.
TGCTTGTGCCGCTTGGGGAAGATGTGCGAGGCGCTCGCGGCCGCGAACTCCTCGGGCATCCAGCCGGCTCCCACGCCCACGTTGAGCCTGCCGTTCGAGAGCTGGTCCACCGTGGCGAGTTCCGCGGCGAGGACACCGGGCGCACGGAATGGCGTGTCGGTAATGCTCATGCCGATCCGTACCTTCGACGTCTTCGCGGCCAGCCAGGGGATCAGCGGCCAGCCTTGGAACCACTCACCGCGGGAAGACACCGGCAGCGCCTTGGGGAACTCGGGCATCATGCCGAACGAGTACTGGAGCTCCACGCGGTCCGAGGCCTCAGGAACGACGATCCGGTCGAGCGTCCAGACGGAGTCGAAGTCGAGTTCCTCGGCGAGGCTGGTGAGATCTTCGAGCTCCTTGACGGTCACCTTGTTACGGAAGTTCGGCAGGTAGAGAGCGAGCTTCATGGGACGGCCTCCTCACGGTGCGTTCGTGGCCGGGACGGCCAACGCTGCGGTCGACTAGCATGCCTCCCCCGTCTCCGGGCCTGCGGCCCAGGTAGGGCGGAGGATAACAGGACCCCGGGCGGCGGTTCCAGGGACGTGAACATCGGACATCTTCGTCAAGTTCAGCAGGCGTCCGGCCGGGGTCGGGTCTCACCGTGATCCACCGTCCGCCGTTTCGGCCCGGAGCCGGTCGCGCAGCTCGCGCTTGACGACCTTGCCGTAGTTGTTGGTCGGCAGGGCATCCACGAACCGGTAGTCCTTGGGCCGCTTGAACCGCGCGATGTGGTCGAGGCAGGTCCGGTCGAGATCCTCGGCCGACGGCCGGGCGACGCGGTCGGCGGCCACCACGAAGGCCACTACCGCCTCGCCCCACTTCGCGTCGGGCCGGCCGAGGCGGCGGCGGCCCTGACGCCGGGGTGGCGGAGCAGCGCCTCCTCGACCTCCCGGGGGTAGATGTTCATTCCCCCCGCTTATGATCAGGTCCTTGGACCGGTCCCGCAGCGTGAGGTACCCGTCGGCGTCGAAGCTGCCGATGTCGCCGGTGTACAGCCAGCCTTCCCGCAGCGCCTCGGCGGTGGCATCAGGCTGGTTCCAGTAGCCGGCCATGACCACGTCGCCCCGGACCACCACCTCGCCGGCCTCGCCGGCGGGGAGTTCGCGGCCGTCGTCGACGACGCGGACCTCGACGTCGGTGCGGGGGACGCCGACGCTCTGCATACGGTCCCGCCATCGGGGCTGGTTCCGGTCGGCGTGGTCTGCCTTGGACAGGGCGGTGATCGTCATCGGCGCCTCGCCCTGCCCGTAAGTCTGGGCCAAGCTAGGGCCGAACACGGCGAGCGCGTCCTCGAGGTCGGCCAGGTACATCGGTGCGCCGCCGTAGATGATCGTCTTCAGGTGGCAGAGGTCCGCGCCGGCGATGGCCCGGTCGCCGGCCAGCCGCTTCACCATGGTGGGAGCCGCGAAGATCGACATCCCCGGCCAGCGCCCCAGGAGGGCGGCGATCTCGTCGGCATCGACGCCGCCGGAATGCGGCACGACGCTCACCGCCCCCCGGGCCACGTGAGGCAGCCCGTAGAGCCCCGAACCGTGCGACAGGGGCGCGGCGTGGAGGATGCAGTCTTGCGGCAGCACCGGGTCGATGTCCGGGAAGTAGCTGAGTGTCGCCATCAGCAGGCTGCGGTGCGTAAGCGTGGCCCCCTTGGGCCTTCCGGTGGTGCCGCTCGTGTAGAACAGCCAGGCCGGGTCCTCCGGCCGCGGGCCGACGAGCCGTGCCGGCGGCGACGCCGTGAGCCGGTCCCACCGCTCACCGGGCGCGATCACGGCCGCCTTGAGCGAAGCGACGGTGCCGGCCAGCGGCTCGACGTCGTCGGCGTGGTCGGCATCGGTCACGACGACGGCCGACTCGCTGTGTTGGAGGATGTAGGCGATCTCATCGCGGTGGAGGCGAGCGTTGACCGGCACGGCCACGAGACCGGCGTGCCAGACAGCGAACAGCGCCTCGAGGTACTCCGGCCGGTTGCGCATCACGATCGCTACCCGGTCCCCGGGCGACAGGCCGAAGTGATCGCGCAGGCTGGCGGCTGCGCCGGCCGTCCGGGCGGCGAACTCGCCCCAGCTGGTGTGGACGCGGTCGCCATCCGCCAGCGCCGGGTCGTCGGGCCGCTGGCGGGCGTGGCGCTCGACCCACGCCGCTGGGTTCAGCGCACCGTACTACGCGCGATGGTGGAGGCAGGATCCTGCGAGCGTAAACCCCCCATAACGGAGGAGCGTAGCGCCGGTATGGCTGCCGCTCAATGCCAGTGAGCTTGGGTGCCGCGGAGCGGGCTGTCGAAGTCGGTGACCCCGCACGGATGGTCGCCCCGTCGACACCGGCGTTCGACGAACTATCATCACACCGCAGAGATCACTGCTCCGCCACGCCGCGAAGGGTTATGACACAGACCCCAATGTCCATGGCTACCGGCCTACTGCGATGAGGCTCGCGGATCACGAGGCGCGGGCAAGGCTTGAGTCGCACGACCACGGGATTTTGTGCACCGTGCACGCCGAGCGGGGCGTAGACGCCGTGCCCGTCGTGTACGCCGTGGACGACGACGGCTACGTGGGCGTGCCCATCGACCGGGTGAAGCCGAAGGCGTCGCTA
>NZ_DATJYB010000618.1:0-2750 GCF_035499775.1 Mycobacterium sp.
TACCTCGCCGGCATCCCGACCGCCCTACCCGACATCCGCAAAGGCATCCGAACCAAGGCCGTCTGAGCCGGCCCGTTTCGCGGGCATTCCTCCCTGAGGCATCGATCAATTTTCGCGGGCATCTTGATTTGAGGCATTACGCCCGAACCAGATCCCGGCCAACCCATTTTCCTGACCACCGACCCGACCGGCTGGCGACGCGCTCGCCTGCCAATTGGAACGCTGATGTACCACGCCGATCGCACGCGTCAGCAAACGAACTTGCCTCCGAACCTTGCAGAGACGCGCCAGTTGATCAGGCCACAGCCATCCCGGCAATCAGCGCCCCTCCCCTTCCACATCTCAACCGATGCGCTGCTGCGTATCGGGAGGAATACGACGGAAACGAATATGGCGGGTTACCAGTAGTGAATTGGTTTTTCGCATGTAATGCGCGAATACGTCGGCGTGTGATACTGCCCCCCGCTGTGCAGTAACTTGCGTTGGCACACTCGACGACGTTGGTTGGCCGGCCGCGAAGACAACCCGGCGGCTTTGGCCGCCGGTCCGGGTGGGATGCGTTCCTTGCGAACGGTGTGGCCGCCCGGTGACCGCTTCTTTCGGACGACCGATATGCCTACCATATCTATGGTAGGATGATGGTATGCGTACTACCATCGATAAGGCTGGACGCTTGGTGATCCCAAAGTCGCTCCGTGAGCAGTCGGGCATTACTGCGGGGGAAGTGGAGATCTCGGTCGACGGGGCTGCTATCCGGATTGAGAGCGTGGCGGCCGACGAACTCGACGAAAGGGACGGGCTTCTCCTGCTGCCCAGCGGTGGGCCGGAGCTTGACGACGACTCGGTCAGGCAGTTGCGGCTTGGCGCCCAACGCTGAACATGTGCTTGTTGACACCAGTGCGGCCCTCGCACTGGCGCAGCGCGAGAACCCATTTCACCGGGCAGCAAGAGCTAGGCTCCTGGCGTGCCGTCGGGGGATGTCTGGGCATGCTGCCGTGGAGCTGTTGTCGCTCCTCACCCGGTTGCCGCCGCCACAGCGCCTTAGTCCGGCCGCCGCGTTCCGCCTAGAGGTGACGAATTTTCCGGATTCTCGCTTCCTGTCGGCAACGGACACGGCGGACCTATTACGGGAGTTCGTCGACGCGGGCTTGGCCGGTGGCGCGCTCTACGACGGTCTGGTCGGCGCAGCTGCACGCGAGCATAAGTTGCCGCTCATCACATGCGACAGGCGGGCCGAGCCTACGTATCGGGCACTGGGCGTCACCTACGAGCTGCTGTCGCCGGTCAAGTAGTAGGTTCCGCTGGACCCTCCATCGGGGCCTCTGATCGCGTTTGCATTTCGTCATAGCACGTCCCACATCTCGTGTCCGCGCTCGGTGAGGATCAGGGTGCGCTTGCGGCCGTTCGGTCGGATGGGGTTGACGCGCAATGAGCCCAGCCTGGTCGAGCTTGTCCGCCTCCAAGCTCACGGTGGACGGGTCGCATCCCAGCCTGCTGGCGATGTCGCGAAAGGTTGCGGGCTGCTTACTGGTCGCGAGCACCCACAAGGTGTCTGCGACCGAACTGGGCGCATCGAATTCGCGCAGCGTGGTGGCGACGATCGACTTCGGTCCAGAAGGCCGGCGGCTCGGTGCGCGGACCCCAACTCCACGGATTGAACCATACGGCTCATTCGCCGGCATCCCGCCCAGACGACCGAATATGGCTGATATCGAACACTATCCGGAGTTCCCCGGGCTTGACACGATCCTGGGCGACATGAAACTCGAACCGGCATGACCTTCGCGTTCGAGCCCAGTTGCGGCTTCGGTCGTCACCTTGTGACGGTCGGTGGAACGGTCATCGTCGGCGAAGACGGCCCGGAAGAACTCAATCCGTATACATCCCGCATCCTGCGAGCGCACGAAGAACGCAACGCCGTCTGACCGTTGGTGGGTCTCGGGGCGGTCGAGCCTCAGTGCGCAGTCGCCTCTAGGTGCAAGGATATTGCCCGTTGAGCACACAATTCGACGGTGGCGAGTAGGTACCGATCAGCACGCCCCTTAGACCACCTGTGGCTGACCCACCGGGGGCAATGCTGCGATTCCAATTCGCGGGGGTGAGAACAAAGTGCGTGCCAGATTGGGTAATGGTGCTATTCCACGTGTGCGAGACGGATTGTCCCACCGGCATGTCGAATTCAAGCTTCCAATCGGAGAGCGGCACCATGCTCGAGTTGGTGATGGCGAAGTGCGCGATGAAACCGGTCTGCCACGTATGTTCCACCGACAGCGTCGCCGTGGCTGCAGCCGCATGAGCTGCGGGGGCGACGGCGAGTCCGAGGATGGCGGCCACCACTGCCGACAAGGCTACGTGAAGCGCTGTGCACCAGCGCTTCACGTAATTGTTCAGTCCGGCCATGGCAGCCAACACTATAGCCAAGCAGGCGATATCGGCCCTCGCATCGCGGGTAAGCTGCAGTACCTTTGCTCAACTGAAACCATCATGAAATTTCAGCCTCGATCCAGCCTGAACCAGCCGCCGGTGATCGTCATCGAATTCGTCAAGTTCCGAGCCGTGGTCCTCAACGTCGCTCACGACGTGGCTCCTGTGTGTTCTCAACTCGGCAGCCTTCCATAAACACAAGTAGTCGAGTACTCGTGCCGTGCCCGACGTTGTCTACAAAGGTTCGCTGTGCAGACATCTACGTTCTGGCCGTGCCCTACCCGACAAAGAGCCCAAGTTATGAAGATCGCATTCGCTGGCCAAGC
>NZ_DATJYB010000619.1:0-4376 GCF_035499775.1 Mycobacterium sp.
CACCGCTCTAGCGAAGGACTCCAGGGGACAGTGCCCCTTGCGTGTGACCCGATGAGCGTCCACATTGCTCCGGGTCGACTGGCAGATTACCTCGATTTCCGAGTGCTGCCCTGTGACCCTTTGTCGCAGCGCCCGACGAGGTGTCAATACCCGAACTTGTAGTCGACTTCCGCGTACGCCTGCCGCGGATTGTTGTAGTGGAATCCGCCGAAGGTGAGACTGTTATCGATGAGCAGGTGCTGGCCGGTCGCATTCAGAACCGATATCGATGCCGACAGGCTCGGTGTGAAGGACTTGCCAACCTTGAGGTCCACTTCCGTGTGTCCCGGAAGGTGGCTCGGCGGCGCGTCCCCGTTGGCGAACCCCGACCCGCTGGAGATGTTCACGGCGACGAAGGATTGCCAGGGCAGCCGCGCATCGAATCCCACGTTCAGGGTGTTGCGCTGATCGTGGTCGAGCGCGAAGTAGCCGGCCGGCTCGAAATCGGTCAATCCGCCGTTGATGCCGCCGATGCCGTCGGCCGTTTGATTCGAGTAGGCGAGGTGAAATTGCCCGAAGTCCCAGAAACGGGGCGAGCGGATCGCCACCTCCCACGCGCGGATCAAGGCTCCATCGATGGTGATGGGGAGGAACACGTTGGAATTGCCGATATTGTTGTGATCGAAAAAGTTCGTCGCCTGCGTGACGAAGTGATCGAGGTCGATACTCCAGCCCGCGACCGGAATGGTGAGACCGAATTGCCGCTCCTTGTCCCGCTCGCCCCGCAGTGGCAGGAAGGCGAGCTCACTGGCTTGCGCGTAGGCGAGCAGGGGACCGGATACGGTCTCCAGCGGCGGTGCCTGGTAGTATTTGCCGTAGAAGGCCCGCAGGATCCAGTTGAGGTGCGGGATCACAAAGGTCGTGCCGACGCGCGGACTGGTGGCATTCTCGGTGATCCCGCCGGAAAAGCGGGTTTGCCTGACACCGGCGATCACATCCCAGCGGGAAGTGACTGAGAACGTGTCCTCTACGTAGACTGCCACCTGGTTGGCGTTCGGATTCAACGCCTGGTTGAAGGGTGGGTTGCTGTTGTCATTGAAAATGACGTTGAAAAGGTGGTTGTCATGTTGAGCGAAGCCGAGCAGGCCCACCTGGATGTCATTGCGCGCGACGTGTACACGCAGCGTCTCCTGCCCGCCTGCGTACGTCGAGGATCTTTGATCGGTGGTGCTGATCGGAACGTCATCGGCGGCCGCATCCAAGTCAGCCCGGTTGTAATGGTAGAACACCGAGCTGGTCAGCACCAGGTCGGAGTTGAACGTCCTGATCCATGAAAGTATCGCGAACGCGTCGGCTTCGCGCTGTACGTCGTTCAGCATGTCCCCCGGGGAGTTGGGGATCTGGTAGTTGTCGCGCCGCGCGGAGAGCACCAGGCGCAGTTGGTCTTGCGGGGTCGCGTTGAAGACCAGGGTACTGAAGCCGCCATAGCCATCCTGTTTGTCGTGGATGATCTGCGCGACGGGGGTCTCGATACCCAGGTCGCTGCGGTTGCCGTTGACGCTGGCGTAATACGCGAAGTCATCGGTGTGGCTACCCACACTGAAGTAGTCGTTGGTCTGTCCGTAGTTGCCGCCGCTTACCAACAACTCCGCCTCGTTGTTGCGCTCGAAGCCCGTACGCGGGATGACATTGAACACCCCGTAGGTGCGGTCACCCTGGTCGGCCTCGTAGCCACCCCGTTGCACTTCGAGATAGTCGATGTCCTTGGGGTCGATCTGCGGTCCCAGGTTGCTGGCGATGTTGGTATTGGGAATCTCAACGCCATCGATGGTCCAGGCTGTCTGGTGTCCGCCGCGGACATGGAGCTGATCGTGGACGAAATAGGCGCCCGGGACGAAATCCGTGATCATGGCCAGGCTGTTACTACGGTTGGCGCCCGGTGTGTCGGCAATGTCCTGGCGGTTGACCAGCGTCGTGGGCGTCGCCGAATTGACGACGGCCGTCAGCGCATCGGCAGCCACGGTCACCGTGGCAAGAGTTTTTCCCGAGGCAGCGAGCTTGATGCGCGCTAGCGGTGGCGACCCTGAGGACGGCACGGTAACGGCTTGCGCGGCGGTCGCAAAACCTCCCTGGGAAACGGTGAGTGAATAGTCACCGATCGGTACGGCGGCGAAAGTGAAGCCGCCACGGCGATCGGTGAGTGTCGTCTGCGTCCATTCTGACGTGGCGGACTTCAGAGTCACGTTCGCTTGCGCGACAGGCCGGTCCTCGGGATCGACTATCACACCGCGCACACTGCTGCCCAGGGGTGCCGCGTGGGCGACCTCCGGCATGAGCCAGGGCGCCAGCACGGCGCAGAGGAGGAGCGTGGGCCCGGGCAGGAGCATCAGAGCACCGGAACAGATTGCAAAGGCACGACGCATGTTTGAGGTATCCACGATATGTCCTCCGCAAGGCCGCAAGGCGACTTTGCTGGTTTGGGCAATTGATCTAGCGGACCGTCAGCCGCACTCCGGCGAACACCTGGAACGGCGCTCCCAACACCTGGGCGGAGGGTGCCGAGTAGCCGGTCGTGACGTAACGCCTGTCGAGCAGATTCTGGATTTGCAGGAAAATCTCGGTGTGCGAGTGGAACGTGTAACTTCCGGAGAGGTCCACCAGGAAGTTGGGATCCCCGGAAATCCGTCCCGGATAGCCGGGATCGGTGTGATCGGGCGAGGCCCAGTCGGTGCGGTCCGACCAGCGTGCCTGGGTGGAGACGCCCCATCCGCCCGGGTTCCTGTAAGTCAGCTCGGCCGCCGCCTTGTTTCTGGGAACGTCGATGATCTGCTGGCCAACACTGGCGGGATCGAGTGGATTGTCACGGACGGTGGAGTCCGCAAACGTGTACGCGAGGTTCGCGCTGACGCCCGTGCCCAGATCCCAGTTGATTTCGCTCTCGAATCCCTGCGCACGCACCGCGGCGACATTGACGTTCTGCACAACGTACCAACCCGCTGGTGAGTAAATTGGATTGGTGGTCGGCTCAATGACGATGTAGTTGTTGATGTCGGTTCGATAGAAGCTGAACTGAGCGCGCAGGCCGGGCCTGGTGTAGTCCAGGCCGACTTCGCCGCCATGCGCGTTCTCCGGCCGGAGAAAGGGACTGGGAAGCTGCACGAAGCCGCCAGCGGCGTAGGTATAGAATTGATCGCCGATGTTGGGTGCGCGGAACGCCTCGTACCAGGCGCCGCGCAGTGCTACGGCTTCGGTCAGAGAGTAACGGACGTCCAGCCGAGGGTCGAAGCGGGTGTAGTTCTGATCCGGGACGGCGCCCACGCCACCTCGACTTCCGTCATAACCATCGGAGTTGTGCAGGTACTGCAGCCGACCGCTGGCTTGCACCTCCAGGTTGCTCACCGGCGCGAAGGCTACCTGCGCGAAGGCGCCGACAAATGTCTGAGAGCCATGCCCGTTGGTAGTCGAGAATCCGGGAGAGAAGTCCGGATCGATGAAGTGATCGGTGTCGTCGCGTCCGCTGATGGCATGAATATCGGCGCCGACCATGTAGCGGACCAGCGGTCCGGACAGGTTCTGTGACCAGGTGAGCGAGCCGCCGCCATCGTGGGCTCGAACCTGGTGGATCTCGTTCAATGCCTGGGTCGTGGCGGCGAGATCCTGCTCGTCCGGAAAGTACGTCGAGTTGTTGGTCGTGAAATGGCTGTCCGAATAGAACGCGGTTGCCGCGAGGGCCGCCTCGCCGAACGTTTTGCGCAGGTCGCCGGCAAAGGAGTAGATTCGCTGCGAGTTCGTATCGAGAACCGTCTCCAGGCGTTGGTGGTTCTCGTGATAGCTCATGGTCGCATTGCCGACCAGGTCATTACCGGGCGTCCAGGTGCCTTTGAGGAATGTATTGCCGGTGTTGAAGCTCGTTGGAGTGTTGAACGGCGTCCGCTCGTAGCCGGGGACCTGTTGGAACCCGTCGGTGCCAGCGGCGAGGGCTCCGGCCTGTATTTTCAGTGTGTCGGTCGGGAAGTACGCTCCTGAGAGCCCGCCTCGATAGGTACCGTAACTGCCGCCTCCGCCCTCCACGGTCAGATGCTCGCCGGCTGGCTGGCGTGTGATGATGTTGATGACGCCACCTTCCGCGTAATTTCCCCACAGCGGGCTGCCGCCGCCGCGCACGATTTCCACGCGGTCGACGTTCTCGAGTGGAATCCGCCCCCATTGGATGTAGCCGAAGAACGCATCGTTGATTGGAATGCCGTCGATCATGACCAGCGCGCGGCTGATTCCCTGTGCGGCGCCGCCGAGCCCGCGCATCCCCAGGCTGTCCGAGGTGGGGTGTTGGGCCTCACCGGAGTATCCCAGGAGATCTATGCCCGGTACGAAGCGCAATGCATCGTCGAGCTCCTGCG
>NZ_DATJYB010000620.1:0-15470 GCF_035499775.1 Mycobacterium sp.
GGTGCAACGCTACGGCGGGACCGCGGAGTACAACGGCGATGGTGTGATGGCGTTGTTCGGCGCCCCAGTTGCGTTGGAGGATCACGCCTTTCGGGCTTGTCTTGCGGCGCTGGCTATTCAGCAGGAGGCGGACCGGTTGGCGGCCGAGGTGCAGCGCCGCGACGGGGTGGCACTGCGATTGCAAGCGAACGCTGAACGCGGCATCGGTGATCGGAGCCCGCTTCGGCGCCGACCTGCTGGCCGCGCTGGGGACCGATCCCGTGTTCGACCAGTTACTGGGCGCGGAGCTGATCGATCAGGTGCAGTTCACCCCGGTCGCCGAGTACGCCTTCCGCCACCCGCTGATCCGCGCGGTCGCCTACGAGTCGCAGCTGAAATCCGGCCGCGCCGAATGGCACCGCCGCCTGGCAACTGCCATCCAAGAGCGGGCGCCGGGGTCGGTGGAGGAGAACGCCGCGCAGATCGCCGAACATCTCGAGTCGGCCGGCGAGCTGCACGAGGCCTATGGCTGGCATATGCGGGCCGGCGAGTGGTCAACCAACCGCGATATCGGCGCGGCACACGCGAGTTGGCAGCGGGCCCGCCAGGTCGCCGACCTGTTGCCGGGTGGTGATCCCGACCGGACTGCGATGCGCATCGCTCCGCGCGCCCTGCTGTGCGGCCACTCCTGGCGCGCCGGCGGCGCCAGTATTGCCGACACCTGCTTCGACGAACTGCGCGAACTCTGCACTGCGGCCGGTGACCAGATCTCGCTGGTGATGGGCACGTCGGGAGTGCTGGTGGCGATGAGTCTGAACGACCGGCTCCGCGAATTGCAGTCGATGGCGCCGGAGTACGTTCGCCTGCTCGAGTCCACCGGCGATCCCGCGCTGATCTTGCTGCTCAACACGGTGACCTTCGGCACGTTCAAGGCAGGTGATGTCGCCCGAACGCTGCCGTTGTTCCAGCGGGCAATCGACGTGGCCGACGGCGACCCCATCCTGGGCAATTTCTTCTTCGAATCACCGCTGGCCTGGGTGACCACCCTGCGGGGTCTCGCTCGTTGCAGCCTGGGACAGCCGGGCTGGCGCGACGATCTGCAAACGGGGCTCGCGATGGCTCGCGAGGTGCAGGGCGTGACCCAGGCTGCCGTCACCACGTATGGCTACACGATGGTCCTGATGAACGGCGCGATGGCGCCGGATGCGACGACGTTGCGGAACAGCGCCGACGCGCTGCGGGCCGCTGAACGATCCGGCGATGACACTTCGCTGGCGTGGAAGCGAGTCAGCCACGGCATCATGCTCATTCGTCTGCCCGATGGCGACAAGGCGGCCGGTATCGATCTACTGGCAAAGGGTCGTCAACACGCGTTCCGGCGCGGAGACCTGCTCACGGTGACGATGGCCGACATCCAGACCGCGGAATGGAAGGCGGATACCGGAGACGTCGACGCTGCTATCGAGATCGCCGGGGCAACGGTCGAGCACGTCTTCGACTGCGGCGAAGCGATCTTCCGGGGGCCGGCGTCGGCGGTGCTGGTGGAATCGCTCCTGCGCCGCGGAACCGAAAATGACCTGCGCGAGGCACAGCACGTCATCGACAGGCTGGCGGCCTCTCCGGCCGACCCGGGATTCGTGCTGTATGAGCTGCCACTGCTGCGGCTGCGCGCGCTGATGGCCCGCGCACGCAACGACCAGCAGGCATACCGGGAGTTCGCGCAGCGCTACCGCGAGATGGCGAAAACGCTTGGCTTCAAAGGGCATACCGCGCGGGCCGAGGCCTTGACGTGACGGGCGGCGGCGCTCGCCCTACTTAGGTTCGGTCATCCGGTCGCGCTGGGCGTCGGCGACCGCGGTGGCCACGCCCTCGGCGAAGTCCTCCCCGGTCAATTCCCGCAATGCCTGCATCTGCCGATCGGACACGTTCACGTCGTCTGCGGCCAGCAGCGCCTCCAGGTCGGCGGTGTCCAACAACCGGTTGTTGCGGTGGTCGCGGGCCCGTTCCACCACGTTGCGCACGAACCCGCCGTTGCCCAGCCAGTCGATCCCCCGGATCGTGTCGCCCTCCGGGGTGACCGACTTCTCGTTGTAGTAGCGGGTGAACACCGGCAGCAGCACCTCGGCGACACTGTCGGCGATGATGTCCTGGTTCTGCTCGCCCATCAGCCTGGTCAGCTCCCACAACTCCGGCGGCGTGTAGGACTCGAACCGGATCGTCGTGGCAAACCGTCGCCGCAGACCCTGGTTGGCGGTCAGCATGCGTTCCATCGCCTTGGGGTAGCCGGCGCCGAACACCACCAGCTCGTCGCGGTGGTTCTCCATGTACGGCAGCAGGGTCTCGATGATGGCCGTCCCGTACGGGTCGCCGTGCGAATACCCCTGGTCGTAGAGGTTGTGCATCTCGTCGATGAACACCGCGGCCCCCAGCGCCGACTCCAGCAGCGCCTTGGTGTTGTTCTCCGACTCGCCCAGGTGGTTGCCGACCAGCCGCGACTTGTTGGTTTCGATCACCGTGGGCCGGCGCAGCACCCCCAGCCCGCACAGTTGCTTGGTCAGCGCGCGGGCCACCGTGGTCTTGCCGCAGCCGGGCGGGCCGACCAGCAGCGTGTGCCGTGAGGCGACCGGCACCGGCAGCCCGACCTTGGCGCGGGCCTGGTTGACCAGCGTGGTGGCGCGGAACAACTTGACCTGACGCTTGGGTTCGGCCATGCCCAACATGGCTTCCAGCTCGGATTCGCCCTCGGCCAGGTAGTTGGCTGCCTCGTCGGCGTGGCGGGCGGCCTCGGCCTCCTTCGCCGAGGGCGCGCTGCCCGGGTCCCACGGGTCGGTGCGGGCCTCGATGGTCTCCGGGTCGGTGATCACCAGTCGTCGGCCCGGGTCGTCGAGGGCCTGGCGCGCCGGCGTGAACCCGGCGTCACGCGAGTACACCCGGCGCAGCAGCTGGGCGGCGTCCTCCTCCTTACCCAGGTGGCGCAGGCACATCGCCTGCGTGTACAGCGCGATCGTGGCGGCCGCGGGGACGTGCTCGACCTCGATGGCGGCCTTCGCGCGCCGGTACGCATCCTCGAACACCCCCAGCGACGCCAGCGCGGTGGCCGCCATCGCGGCTGCCGCACACCCGTAAGCCGGTCTGCGCCAGCGCTTCTCGGCGGGAAAGCAGCGCAGCACGTCGGGCCAGCGCTGGCCGCGGAAGTACAGCTGACCACTGATGTAGGTGTGCATGTCGAGATCGAACGGGTCGGTCGGGCGCACCTGCGCCAGCATCTCGTCGGCCTCGCGGTAGCGGCCGTCCCGCGCCAGCGCCGCCGCATAACAGATGGCCAGCGAGTCCTGGGAGGTGATCTCCAGCCGCAAGAACAGCCCGTCGAACACCATCGGCGAGAACTGCGACGCCAGCACCTGCAGCCGGCGGATTTCCATGCCCAGCGTCTCGCGGGCCCGCCAGGCCGCGGCCAGCACCTCGACCGAGTCGTCGCCGACGATCACCCGGGCCAGCCAGGCGTCGCACATCGACGGATCCGCCTCGGTGGCGGCGGCGAACATCTTGGCGGCCACGGTCTGGTTGTGGCTGGCCATCAAGCCGTTGACACTGACCCCGGAGGCCAGCAGGCCACGGCTGAACGCAACCCGCGCCGCCTCTGCCGAGGTACCGCTGGCCATCAGGCCGCCCTGCCCTCGGGCGGGGTACCGATGAGATTGCGCTCGGCGCTGACATCGATGTGGGCCCGGTACTGGAAGTCCGCGGTGCGGACCACCGCGGTGCGTGGCGAATCCTGCTCGACGTGCACATCGGCGACGCTGGCACTGCCCGGCGCCACCGCGCGCATCGTGATCGCCGCGGCCGGGCCGGCGCCGTGCGCCCGGTCATATACGACCATCACCCCACGCCCCTGGTCCGGCAGCTGCTCGGGAAGCTCGGGGAGCACCCGCAGCCCGGCGGCCGTGGCCTGACGCCACCGCGCCGGACGTCCCGAAACGACCAGCACCTGATAGCCGGTCGCCGCGGCGCGCAGCGCCAGCTGCACCAGCAGCGCCAGCTCACCGGCAACCGTGATGGTCGCGGTCGCCGCCGGGGCGGCCGCCCCCAGATCCACCAGCAGCGGATGGCCGGCGGTGGTCGCTCCGACGATCACGCCCGACGCACCGATCGGGGCGCGCAAGTCCTCGCCGGCCTGCAGCGGTCGATGCGGCGCCTGGATCGGCGGCTCCGGCGCGTCGGCCAGGCCCGCGCGCAAGGCCTGGTCGTGCCGTCCGGACAGCGGGTTGAGCCCGGTGATCGGCGGCTCCCGCAGCGGCCCGCCGGTGCCGTAGCGCACCAGCACCCCGACCGATGCGGGCCCGATGGGCGTGGGGCGCAGCTGGATGGTCGTGGCGGTGTACTCGGTGTCGGGCACCCACAGCCGGTCCAGCGTCGCGGTACTGATGTCGCGCGGCGACACCCAGTAGGAGGTGGCAAACCCGCGTTCGTGGCTGACCCCGCCCCAGTGCGGGCGGACTTTCTCGCCCACGCCGGCGGACAGCAACTCGTCGACGTCGGCCAGTTCGGCGGCGTCGACCACCCGCGCGGCGCAGTGCCGCGCCGACAGCTCCACCGCCAACCGCTGCGCGCAGGCGACCAGCGTGGCCGCCACCGACTCGCGGCACGCCACCGCGGCCAGGTTGTCCAGGCTGTTCATCCGCAACACGCACCAGGTGCGCCGCCGGCCCATGGCCGGATGGTCGCCGACGATCGTCGAATACGTGGCCGCGTAATGGTGGTGTGCCTTGGACGCCCGGCGACGGCCCACGCTCAGGATGTCGATGCCGCTCAGCGCGACGTCGAACTGGCGCAACGCCTCGGCGATGACCGACACCGGCAGGGTCGCCGCCGACTGCACCCGGTGATGATCCAGCACCGACGGGATGTGGGAGGGGCCGTCGACGGCCACCACGGCGATCAGGTCGTAGCCCGCCGAACGGATCGCCGCCGACGTCTGGGTCCACTGCAGCTGATGCTCATCCGCCGCGTCCACCGCGGTGCTGACCGGTTTGCGCCGACGGCGGCCCAGCAGCCTCAACAACGGGGCCCCGCGCCAGGTCAGCACGGCCAGCGCGACCACCAGCACCGCGACGGTCGCGGCCACCGGCAGCGCCGCGGGGCCGTGCCACAGCGTGCCCGCCCACAGCACCGCGACCACGGCCACGAACACCGCGACCACTCGCCGCCACCCCAACGCCAACCCCAGCGCGAAAGTCGGTCGCATCACCGGCTCCTGGACCGCATCAGCGACGCCGCGCCCACCGTCACCACGCTGCCGGCAGCGACCGCCGCAATTCCGGCCAGCGCCGCCCACACCGGGGTCATGTTGCGCGGCGGCACCGGCCGGGCGACCGCCAGCGGGGCCGAAAGCCGTTCCGGCGGAGCGGCTTCGCCGGGCGGCACGTCGTAAGTCAGGGCGGCGACCGGGTCCACGATGCCGTGCCCGATCTGGTTGTCCACGCCGCGCGCCGGCGGACGGGCGGTGCGGATCAGCCGACTGATCACCTGGTGGCTGGTCAGGTTCGGGTACTTGGCGCGCACCAGCGCGGCCACCCCGGACACGATCGCCGCCGAGAACGAGGTGCCCGCGGGCGCGACCATGGTGTTGTCCCGGCCTTCGGAGGCGTTGATCAGGCCGTCGTCGCGCGGGGACAGGCTTTGCATGTCGGTGCCGGGCGCGGCGATCGACACCCACGGACCGGCAATGCTGAGCTGCGTCAGCGGGGCACCGCTGGAGTCGACGGCGCCGACGGTCAGCACGTAGTCGGAGAACCACGCCGGGGTCACCACCGTCGTGACCCCGGCCCAGTCGCGAGGATCGTTGGGCCGCAACGCGTTATAAATCGGGTTCGGCTTGCAGTCGTTGTTGGAGCTGTTGCCGGCGGCGGCCACGATCACGACGTTGCGGTCGATGGCCGCGTAACGGATCGCCGCGCCCAGGTCCCGCTGGTCGATGACGTTGAGCGCCGACATGCACGAAACCTCGGACAGGTTGATCACCTGGGCGCCCATGTTGGCCGCGTGCACGATCGCACGGGCCATCGACCGGATGTCGCCGGCCTTGCGGCGGGTGGCCGGGTCCTGGTCGCCGCCGAAGGCGTCCTTGGGACTGAACGCCATCGAGGACTGCCGGATCGAGATGATCTGGACGTCGGGGGCGACGCCGGAGAACCCGTCGGCGGCCGGCACCGGCGGCCCCGGTGGCGGAGGCGGCGCGGGCGGCGTGGGTTCGCTGGGCGCCGAGGGCGGCGGAACGTGGCCGCCGGCGGGCCGGATCGTGTGCGTCTGCCCGCCGCCGTGCCAGCCCGACGGCGGTTCCGGCGGCGGCGGAGGCGGCGGCGCGGGCACCTGAACGGTGACCGTCTGCGGTGGCGGCGGTGGCGGCGGCTTCTCCTCGGTGGGCACCGTGTCGGGCCGTCGGGTTTGCAGGGGCGGCGGCAGCGGCGTCTTGCCGTCGGCCGGAAACGCCCCGATCAGCGACGCCACCCAGGTGCCGTGCGCGTCGCAGTCGGACAGCCCGTCGCCGCCGGCCACGACGTAGTCGCCGCCGCCGACCAGGTTGGGCAGTCGCGGGTGCGGGCTGACTCCGGTGTCGATGATCGCGACCTTGATGCCGGCGCCGCGGCCGAACCGCCACGCCTCCGGCAGGTTGAGCATGTCCATGTACTTCGGCTGCACCCGGTAGTCGGTGCCGGGCAGGGTGCCGACCCGGGTGCAGTAGGCGCCCTGGCGCATCGTCTCGGGCGGCGACGGCGGCCCGTCCGGAGGGACCGCACCGACGTCGACCTTCGGCGGCTCGATCGCGACCGCCGTGGGCATCGCCCACAACGCCGAACTGGCCAGCAGCGCTGTCGCCGCCATCGCTTGCGTCACTTTCGCTGTTCGCGCCACCACTGTCGTCCCCTACCGGTAGCGGATCGCCGCGAAGACGTTCATCAGCCAGAACGCCAGTGGGAACACCGCAACCAGCAAGGCGTACCCAAGCCACTCGACGAGCTGACGGAACACCGGAGTGTAGATGTGCTGGGGCACCACCACCGCCGCGATCAGTCCGGCGGCCGGCACCGCCAGGATCACCGCGCAGCCGATCAGCAGCGCCGGGGTGCTCCACAAACCGATCACGTAGCGCAGCGACACTCCGACGACGATGGTCACCGAGGTGACCGCCAACACGGTGGCCTGCCAGCGGTCGGTGTAGGAGCGGCCTTGCAGCAGCACCGCCGCCGCGACCACCCCGGACAGCACCAGCGGCAGGCAGCGCCGGTCAGCGTGCGGATCGCACAACCCGACGCAGCTGATCACCAGCAGCCCGCAGAACCCGGTCAGCAGCCCGGTGAGATAACTGTGTGCACGGTCGGTGGCCACCACCACGTCGCGCACCGACTCGGGCCCCTCCATCACCGGGTTCTCGCCGCCGGCGACGACGACCGCGCTGGGCAGATCGGGACGCGTCTCGAAGATCCAGCGCCCGGACGCCGACGGGAACACCGGTAGCCGGATCCCGGCCGCCCACCGGGCCAGCACCGGGGTGCGGTCCACACCCAGCACGGCGACCAGCAGCAGGCACGTCAACAACGTCACTGCCGAGGTCACCAATAGCATGCGGGCCACCCCTGCGACCAATGCCGCCGTGGCCAGCACGATCGCGGCCGTACACAGCGCCACATGGCGGCCGGTGAAGCGGATGACCAGCACCGCGGCGGCCACCACCACCGCACTGCCCATCCCCAGCTGCGGAGCGCCGACCCGCCCGGGGACCGCCGCCGCGGCGGCCAGCGCCGTCGCCAGGGCCCCGCACAAGACCAACAAGTCGGCCGGATAGCCCGGCCGGGACCTCAGCGCCACCAGCAGAGCCGCGATCAGCAGCACGGCGGCCAACCCGCCGGCGACCCCGGTGGTCAGCCAACCCACGTGGTCGTAGCGCCAATGAGCCAGCACGGCCAGCACCACCATCGTCGCGGTGGCGACCATCGCGGCGCCGACCCGCGCCGCCCACAGCGCGTCCACCCCCGGCCAGTGCCGCTTCAGCTCCGCGCTCACCGCGGTGGTCACGTGTTCGATGACCGGTGCGCGCGCCTCGGTGTCGTCGACGAACCGCAGCCACAGCCGCGCGCCGTCCACCACGCCCTGCTCGGCCAGCGACCGGCCGGGGCGGAGCGGGGTGCCGTCCACCCAGCACAGCGCCCAGCGGCCGCGCTCGCCAGACTCCAGCCGCGGCAGCCCGATCTCGCCCAGCCGGGTGTTGACCAGATCCACCAGCGCCGCGAGCTGCATGGCCACCGGAACCACCGCGTCGACGACCACCCCGATCTGGGTGTCGCCGACGATCAGGCCCACCAGCACGCGGCGGAGTTGCCGGCCGGTCGGTTCGGCCTGGGTGGTTGGCTGGGCGCGACGCTGGACGGAGGTCACCGCGCGGTCGCCCCCGCGGTCGCGAAGCCCTGCGCCAGCCATGCCGCCGCGTCGATATACGCCAGCTGGGTAGGCCGGCGCAACGCGTCGAAGTCGAGCACTGCCCCGTCGCGCAGGTGGGCATCCCACGGCACGGTCTTGACATCGCCCACCCGCGGACCCAGCGAATTACGCACAGCGGTAACGAATTTCGGGTTCGCGCAACGATATACGTCGTTGAGCAACACCATCGACCGGCGCAACAGCTCGTGGGCGTTGCGGGTGGCCAGCCAGTCGATGGTCTGCTCGGCGGCCATCGCGCCGTCGTAGTTCATCGATCCCACGATCACCAGCGCGTCCACCGACGAGAACACGCCCTCCATCACCGGATGTTCGATGTCGGGACCGCAGTCGATCACCGACAGCTGATAGAACCGCCGGGTCCGCGCGAGCGTGTCGGTGAACATCGACGCCGACAAGGCGAGTGGATTGGCCATGTTCTGGTTGCCGGACAGCACCTCGAGACCCTGCGGGTTCTTGCCGGTGTAGCTGCGCGCCTTCGGGTAGGCAGTCATATCGCTGTCCGCCATAAAATCGCGGATCGAGGCGGTGGCGCCGGGGTCGATCAGTCGCCCCAGGTTGCCGTAGGTGGGGTTGGCGTCGATCGCCAGCACCGGCTCGGTGCGATACAGCCCGAAAACGGTGCCGATACCGGCGGTGGTGCGGGTCTTGCCGATTCCACCGGTGACCGACACCACCCCGATCTGGTAGTTGCCCGGGATGTTGGTGCCGATGGCCGCGATCTGGTCGCGCAGGCGGCGCTCGGCCGGCCCGGCACCCAAGTTCACCGTGTGCCCGCTCAGCCCGTAAACCGTTTTGCGCCAACCCATTTCCGGCGGCAACTTACGGGACTTGACCAGCTCGTCGACGCGCAGATGCTGGCTGGTGCCGCCCGACCAGTGCGCCGCCCGCTCGGGGTCGGCGGTCTGCGCCCACGGCGAGGTCCCGGGCGGGGGCGCGGCGCGCTCGGGTGTCATCGACCAGCGCGGCCGGTCGGCAGGTGCCGGCGGGACGGGCCGGTGATTCGGGGGCGGCGGCTGCTGCCCCGAACTCGGCCGCCGCGGCT
The DNA here is from genome assembly GCF_035499775.1 of Mycobacterium sp. Taxonomy (GTDB): domain Bacteria; phylum Actinomycetota; class Actinomycetes; order Mycobacteriales; family Mycobacteriaceae; genus Mycobacterium. The sequence continues at coordinate 9,518 of NZ_DATJYB010000620.1, forward strand.
CAGGTGCCGGCCGCAGCGGCTCGGGCGCGGGCCGCAGCTCCTCACGCGGTGGCGGTGCGACGGGCGGCGGGGCCACCGGATGCTGCGGGGCCGGCGGGGGGCCCAGCTGCGGAGGCGGCGGTGCCGTGCGCGGTCCGGACTCGCCCGCCCACAGCGGACGGTTCGCGGGGCCGGGCGCGCCCGGCTGGTGCGCGGGCAACACGAGATTGCGCGTGGACAGCTCTTTGGTCTTGCCGTCGTCGGGCTCGATGACGTCGCTCGGCTCGCCGGGTTCGTCGAGGGCCGGCGGTACCGGTGCTTGCGGTTCTGCCACCGGCTCGCTGTCAGCGCGTCCCTGCCCCGATTCGCGCTCGCTGACCTGCTGCGGCTCATGCAGATAGCGGGCCATAAATTCTGAGTCCATTAATCTTCCCTGGTCTCGGCCTCGAGTCGGCCTTAGAAAGGCTTCTTGTCAGATAATCCTAGAGGCCCCAATTACCGCTAAACTACGGCGATCCAGGACTCCCAGGAAATAGTTAGTCAGTCATTTCGCGCGCGCTGTGATCACATGCGCCGGTGCGACTCCCACCGGGCGATGGGCAGGCTGGTCAGTACCGTCCGGATCGCCTGTTCGACGGCCGGGCCGGTGGCCGGCGCGAACGACATCCAATCCTGGGTCGACCCGCGCACCGCGGTCATCCGATGCGCGACCACCCGGCCCGCCTCGGTGTCACGCAGGTTCAGCATCGCGGCGCTGTAGTCGACCCTGGTGTCGTCGTAGGCACGCGCGTAGATCACCGCGTCCATCAGCGGATCCTCCAGCAGGACGGCCAGCTGCGCCAACGTCGCACCCGAGAGCCCGATCGCCCGCAGCGGCGCGTCGCGCGGCGCGCCCTCAGGCAGCTCTGCGCGTTCGGCCGCGGCTTTCGCGATGTCCTCCAGCGGCAGCGTCAACGGCGTCATGATCGCCGGCTCGCAGGGGTGCAGCCCGTCGAGTATCCCCAGCGCCACCGACCGCAGCCACTCCGCGCCGCCGTCCTCGACGGCGACGTCGTTGATCGTCACCTGGTCGCCGCCACGCACCGCGGAAACCCATCGGCCGTCCCGGCGGGCCAAGACCACGCGTAACTGTTCCTCGGGGATCGCCAGCCATGTCGCCGGGTCGTCCAGGTCGACCAGCGGCGTCCAGTCCATCGGGCCGCGCGAGACCCTCATCGCCACTTCCACATCGGGCGTCGCCAGCACCTGCATCCGCTGGGCCAGCGCCGGCGCGACCTGCCGATCGGTATCGACCAATCCCTCGGTGCGCAGCACCTCCAACCCGGGGTGCTGGTCCAGCCAGGAGTCGTCGGGGCCCGCCCCGTAGGGCACGGCGTTGAGTTCCGGCGCCAGGTTGGGGATCCCCAGCAGCGCCTGCAACAACCACAGTCCGTCCAGATTGACCGTGACGTCGCCCAGGGTCGGCGAGTCGATGCTCATCGATGGATCCTCCAATCAGATGCACCGGCGGCGGCACCGCCTAGCAGGTGCCGCCGCCGTAGAGGCAGGTTAAACCCAGGAACCGCCGACCGCGTTGTCGGTTTGGGCCATGTTGGAGCCCGCGGTTTGCACCTTGGAGCCGTGGGCGTTTGCCTGCTCGTAGATCACCTGGAAGTTGCGGCCCAACTGGGTAATGAACTCCTGGCACGCCGTCGAGCCGGCGCCGCCCCAAAAGTCCCCGGCCGCAAGGACATCGCGGACGATGGCCTGATGCTCGGCCTCTAGCGAGGCGGCCTGGGCGCGGATGGTGGCGCCGTGGGCGTCGACGTCGCCGAAGTGGTAGTTGATGGACATGTTGCTCCTAATCCGAAGGTCTGCGGGCGGTTAGCTGCTGAGGATGTGCTGGGAGGCCTGCTCTTGCTGCTCGTAGTTGTTCGCGTCGCGGATCAGCCCGTCGCGCACCCCGTGCAGCATGTTCACGATGTTGCGAAACGCCTGATTCATCTGTTCCATCGTGTCGTGGGACGTCGTCTGAGCGGTGCCGCTCCAGCCCGCACCCGCGATGTTCTGCGAGGACGCCCACATTCGACGCGCCTCGTCCTCCACGGTTTGGGCGTGCCCTTGGAATCGCCCAGCCATATCCCGCATTTGATGCGGGTCGGTCATAAAGTGTGATGTCATGGTTTCTCCTGGTTCTCCTTAGTGACTAAACGAGGCGCCCAAACCATTTGCTGCGCCGCATTTCTGAGTTTTATTTGGAGATACCGCTTGAGCAACGGCCATCGAAATTCACTTCGGCGTGGCCAGGTTTATGGCGGTTAACGCGGGCGCGGCAAGACCCGAATCGGGGTCCCGTACCGCGGTCCATTGGCGGCACCGCCCTGGTGGCCGCCCATCGCCGCCATCGGCGCCGCGCCACCCATGCCCGCTCCGGTGGTGCTGGGCGCCGCCGTCTCGGGCGCCGCCGCCGACGCGCCGACCACCACGGGCTCGCCGGTAGCGCCGCCGGTTTGCGAGCTGGCCGCCCACGTTGCGGGCACCGACAAGCCACCGAGGCTGCCCGCGCGGCCGACCGCGGCCGACACCGCGCCACCGCCCAGGCCGCCGACACCGCCCAAGCCCGATCCGGCCGCCGGGCCGATGGCAGCCGGGATCGCCCCGGCCGCGCCCGCGCTCGCACCGAACATGCCCGGATTGCCGAACGCGCTCATGAACGGCGACAGCAACGACTGGAACCCGCCCAGACTCTGCAGCGGCGAGGTCAGCCCTCCGCCGCTGAGGGGCTGCGCAAGCCCTTGCAGCACACTGGGAATCGCGCCCATCAGCTGTGGACCCATGCTCAACATTGAGTCCATGCCGGCGGGCATCGTCTGCGAAGCCGCCCCCGAAATGTTCTGCACGGTGTTGCCCGCGCTGGTCCCGCTGGCCTGGCCCACCGAGGCCGCTTGGGCGGCCAGCCCCGCCGGGTTGGTGGTGGGCAGCGGCGGCGTGAAGGGAGGCACCGCTGCCGTCAATCCGGACATGGCCACGGAGTACGTCGACATCGCGGTGACATCCTGGCCGAACATGCGCTGGTAGTCCGCCTCGGTGGCCGCGATCGGTCCAGCGTTGACATTGAAGACGTTGCTGGCCACCAGCGCCGCCAACCGCACGCGGTTCTCCGCGATCTCCGGCGGCGGCACCACCCCGGCGTGTGCGGCCTCGAAGACCATCGCGGCCTGCGCCGCGGCGGCCGCGGCCTCTTCGCACTGCGCGGCCGTCGCGAGCATCCACACGACATAGGGTGCGGCCGAGAGCGCCATCGTCATCGACGAGGGGCCCATCCACGACCCGGCGGTCAACGCCCCGAGCGCCGCCGAAAATGCAGCGGCAGAGGAACCCAGCGTCGCGGCCACCTCTTGCCAGGCAGCGGCCGACGCCGCCAGCGCGCCGGAACCGGGACCGCCCCACATCATCCCCGAGTTGATCTCAGGCGGGCGCACGAAGGTCGGAAAAACCACGCTGCCCGTGCCTCAGGTAGCTGCGATGGCGTTGGCCACCTCGGTGGCCGCGTAGCTGCCGGAGCTGACACCCAGCGTCGCCGCAAACATTTCGTGGAACGCGGTGTGCATCGCGCCAAAGGCCTGGTACATCATGGCGTGAGTGTTGAAAAACACTGCCGCCAGCGCCGACACCTCGTCGAGTCCGGGCGGCAGCACGCCGCTGGTCGGCTCAGCGGCTGCGGCGTTGCCGGCCGCAATTTCCGACCCGATCGCCTGGGCGCCTGCTGACGCTGCCGCTATGGACCCTGGATTTGCGGTAACAAACATGATGCCCCTCCTCGATCTGTGTCTGCCCAGCATACCGAGGGTACGGGGGCCGTTGCCGCACCGAAAATCCACAAAACCCGGGAGTCCGGGGGTTGCTGTCACAGGCGTCACTGCTGTCGCAGCGCGACCACCCGATTGTTGCCTGAGTCGACGACGTAGACGGTGCCGGCGGTGTCCACCGCCACCCCCTCCGGGCCGGCCAAACCGGTAAACGCCAGTTCGGTCGCGGCGTTGGCTCCCGGGGCCAACCGCAACGCTCGGCTATTGACGTTGTCGGTGACGTACACGGCACCGTCGGCAGCTACGGCCACACCCCAGGGGTGGTTCAGGCCGGTGAACGCCAGCTCCGTCGGGCCGGCAGCTCCCGCTGCCAACCGCAGCACGCGGTTATTGTGCCAGTCGGTGACGTAGACGGCTCCGGCACGATCCACTGCGACACCTGGGACGTCCTCGAGGTCAGGCAACGCGACCTGCGTCGCCGCGGGAGCTCCCGGGGCCAACCGCAGCACCCGGTGATAGCCCCAGTCGGACACGTACACGGTGCCGGCGCTATCCACCGCCACACCCGAGGGGCCATTGAGGTTGGTGAACGCCAGCTGCGTCGCGTCGGCAGCTCCCGGCGCCAACCGCAGCACCCGATTATTGCCCGAGTCGGTGACGTAGACGGCTCCGGCGCGATCCACCGCCACGGACGTAGGGAACTTCAGGTTGGTGAAGCCCAGCTCGGTCGCGGCGTCCGCCCCCGCGGCCAGCCGCAACACCCGATCGTTCTTGTAGTCGGTGACATAGACGGTGCCGGCGCCATCCACCGCGATACCGCCGGCACCGTTGAGGCCGGTGAACGGCAGCACGGGCCGGAAAGGTGGCGGCGGCGCAGCGGACGAGGTGGGTCGGTTCTGCGTGCCGGACGGGGCGGGGTGATGGGTCATTACGGCGGCGACGGTCGCGATCACCGCCACGACTGCCACCCCCAGCGCGGTCAGGATCAGTGCACGTCGCCGACGTCGTGGCGGACGCCCAGGCTCGATGCCCGCGGACACCGCGGGCAGGGGCGTGGCCTGCTGGGTGACCGCCGTGGTAATGGGTTCGGGGGCCGGCGTGGGCTCGGGCTCCGGTGCCGCCGGCGTGGGCTCGGGGGCCACCGGCGTGGGGTCGGCCAGCGCGGCGCGAGCAGCGGCTGCCAGCTCCGTGGCGCTCGGGTAACGCCCGGCGGGATCTTTGGCCATCCCGGTCGCGATCACCGCATCCATCGCCGCCGGAATCCTCGGATCGTGCTCAGACGGTCGCGGTGGCGGTTCCATCATGTGCGCCACCGCGATCTGTTCGAGAACCTCACCGGGAAACGGCAGCCGTCCCGTCAAGCACTGATACAACACACACGTCAATGCATAGGTGTCACAAGCCGGCCCGATCGCACCGGTGCGGAACCGCTCCGGCGCCATATAAGCCCAGGTACCAACCGTGGCCCCGCTGTTGGTGAGGCCCGTCTCCCCCGCCGCGCGGGCAATCCCGAAATCAATCAAATAGGCAAAGTCATCCGGTTCCAGCAATATGTTCGACGGCTTGACATCGCGATGTACCAAGCCCCGGGCATGGGCGGCATCTAACGCGGCGGCAATCTGCTCGATAATGGCCACCGCACGCGATGCCGGCAGCGGCCCGTTCTGCAGCACACTCTGCAGATCCCGGCCCGCGACGATCGGCATGGTGACGAACAACCGCCCGTCCACCTCACCAACATCGTGGACGGCGATCACATTGCGCTGATTCAAACCCGCAGCCTTGCGGGCCTCACGCTCGAAACGCTCGCGAGCGACGGGGTCATCGGCATAGCTGGCCGGCAACACCTTCAACGCCACCGGTCGTTCGATCACCGTGTCGTAGGCCCGCCACACCTCGCCCATGCCACCGCGGCCCAGCACCTCGATCAGCCGATAGCGCCCAAAAGGGGTTCCCTCCGTCGCCACCCCCGCAGCTTAAGTCCCCCTCGTCGACCGCACTCTCGAAACGCCTAGCCCGCGTGGGTGTCGGACACCCGTGGCATAATCGAATGTATGTTCGAAGAAACATCTGAGCCGGAGCCGGACCCGCAGGCGGGGGGTGGTGATGGGTTCGAGTGGCTGGAGCAGCTGTGTACGCAGCGGACCCCGACCGCGGAGTCGGTGGGTTGGCTGGCGCAGATCAGC
>NZ_DATJYB010000621.1:0-3508 GCF_035499775.1 Mycobacterium sp.
CATGCCTGTCGCTGACGGATTCAGGAGAGCCGAGACCGATGTCCCATCACTTCGACACCCCGACGGGTCGCGAAGACCCCCGTCTGAATCTCTGCGATTTCTATCTTTTCGCCGGCGACCCCGGAAAGACCGTGATGGCGATGACGGTCAACCCGGCGGCCACCGTGGAGACGTGTGCTCTCTTTCGCGAGGAGGCTCTCTACGTGTTTCGCTTCGACACAGACGGTGACGCCCACGAGGAGGTGTCCTTCAAACTCAAGTTCGCTGAGGTGGTGCACAGCGCGGCCGCCGCGGGCGGACACGCACAGACCTTCGAGCTGCGCCTCGCCACCGGTGGCGACGCAGCTCAGGGTGGATCTGGCGAGGTGATCGCGTCGGGAACGACCGGCGTCACAGTCGCCGGCGAGAGCGGGGTGCGCGTCTTCGCCGGAGTGGTGCATGATGTATTCGGCGCTAATGCGGGCCTCAATGACTTCAGGGATGCCTTCGCGGCCGGCGTCTACAAACCCGAGGCTTTCACCAACCAGGTCAACGTCTTCCGAGATCGGACCGTCGCCGGCATCGTCGTCGAGGCGCCCAACGAGTTGATCAGCAGCACGACCAGGGTGCAGGCCTGGGCCACGGTGTCGCTGTGCGGCCACGCGCCTGAGCAGCAGGTCGCCCGCTGGGGCCTGCCGATGTTCACCCACCTCCACCTCAACGACGACGAGTTGAGCGAGGCGTTCAACTCGACCGCCCCGTCCGGGGACAATTCGCGGTTCGTCGCGCGCACCATCGACACCGTCACCAAATACGTCACACTCGCCGGCACTTCCGCTGATCCTGCCGCCTATGCGCGCCGCGTGGCCGACCTGTTCGGATCGATGACCCTACCCTACGAGCTGGGCACGCCCGCATCCTTCGACTACACCGGAATGAACGGGCGCGGGCTGATGGACAACGTGTTGGACAACGTGCTGTCGGTGTTGACCAACTCCCCGCTGGGCGCCGGTGTCGCGCCCGACCCGGCGCGGATCACGGCCGAATTTCCTTACTTCAGCTGTCCGTGACACCGCTGAGCCGTCTGGGCAGGTCGGCCCACATGGCTAGAGCTGTGCCAGGACACAGTTCCTCCATCGCGACGGGATACGAAGTCGGCCGCCTCGGGCAGTAATCCCTGTGCTGGTCGCCCGTAACGTCCGCGCCGAGTTCGCCGGCCGTCCGATGCACTCGTACAAGGCGCCCGCGCGGCGGTGGGGTTGGCTGCTCGGCGCCCAGACCGACGGTCTCGAAGTCTTCCTGCCCTCGGGCCATTCGTTCCGTTTCCCGCGATGGTCGGTCGACCGGGTGGTCATGCCGTGGGTAGTCCGGTGGGGCATGTATCGCGGAGTGCGGGCGAACGATCCTTTCGACCACGCCCTGCGCAGCTAAGCCGTATCAGCACTGTCGCGATCCGCCACGCAGCCTGGAACCCACCGTGCTCGACCAAAGACCGCTCGCGGATATCTTCGATGCACGCACGCGGGCATAATCCAGAAGGTGTGAGGCGCTAATGGCATCTCCAGGCAGCTGCTTTGGCCTATGCCATCAGCGAGGAAGGAGAGAATCGCGATGACTGCGGCCGTCGACCCATCGGTGCCACCGAGCGGTACGGGCTGTGCCGAGTGTGATGCCGTCGGCGGCTGGTGGGTGCACTTGCGGCGGTGTGCTGCCTGCGGCCACATCGGTTGCTGCGATGATTCGCTCGCCAGACATGCGACAGAGCATTGGCGGCACAGTGGTCACCCAATAATCCGGTCGTTCGAGCCGGGCGACGATTGGTTCTGGGACTACGAATCCAATGACTACTACGAGGGTCCCGCTCTCGCCCCACCGGAATGCCGCCCGGCGGATCAGACGGCCCCCGGCCCCCGCGGACGGGTGCCACACAACTGGGTCGCTCTGCTCCGCCAGCGAGACGGCTGACGAGATCGTGAGTCAGCGGCTGCGCCGCTTCCTTGCATGGCCGGCCTCCGCCGCAATTGGCTATGAGTGGGGTTCGGTAAACCGTGGGGGGACAAGGGCTTTGCGTAGGCGAGTACCCGTGGTCCGTGGTCGGGCGAGCGGGTTTAGCCTTTTTAATCCCTGCGCGGAAGGCCCTGCCCGCGGGCCAGAGATTGAACTCCGTTCGCCTTTGGTGCCCGCCCGGCCATTCCGGTTTGTTGCGGCAACGGAGGGCGTCGGTCGGCTTCGTCGTTGCGCCCCGGCCGGGCGGATTGCCTACCGATTATCGGTTCATTGGTGAGTCAAGGTCAGGAGCGTGGCGACGCCGGGGAACAGTCAGCCTGGGCGCCGTTGCGCAGCCGCGTGTACCGCGCCCTGTTTATCGCGCAGTTGGCCTCCAATATCGGCACGTGGATGCAAACGGTAGCGGCCCAATGGTTTCTGGTGGAGAAGCACAGCAGCGATGTCATCGTGGCGCTGGTTCAGACGGCGACTCTTGGGCCGACGCTGATTTTGGCCTTATTCGCCGGCGTGCTCGCCGATCTGTTTGACCGACGGCGATTGCTGATTGTTCTTCAGTCATATGCGGTGCTGGTGGCGCTGGCTCTGGCCGTGCTGACATACCTCGGCCGGCTCAGTCCGACGTCGCTGTTGTGGTTTACCGTGGCCATCGGTTGCTCGGCTGCACTGACGGGTCCGGCCTGGCAGGCGATCCAGCCCGAGGTTGTCCCGCGTGAGCAGATACCGGCTGCCTCGACTTTGGGCAGCGTCGCGGGGAATGCCGCCCGAGCGATTGGGCCGGCAATCGGCGGTGTTGTGGTCGCATTATCCGGACCGGCGGCGGCGTTCGCGATCAATGCAGTGTCGTTTGCGGGAGTAATATTTGCCCTGGTTTCATGGAAACGACCCAAGCAATTCGCGGCGATCGAGAGAGAGCAATTCGGCCACGCCATCCTCACGGGACTGCTCTACGTTAATAACAGTCCCATCTTTCGCCGGATCCTTTTGCGCGCAGTCCTTTTCCTGTTTCCGGCGTCGGCCGTGCTGGCGCTGCTGCCGGTGGCCGCCGCCCGCCATTGGCACCTGGAGGCCAGCGGCTATGGTGTCGCGCTGGCGGCTATCGGTTTTGGTGCCGTCCTCTCCGTCGTGTTTGCCGCAGCGTTGCACCAGAGGGTGTCCGACAACGTGTTGCTCACGGGGTCTGCCGCTGTGTACGGTTTTGCGCCGCTGGCGATGGCCTGGCTGCCATTCGCTGCGGCGATGCCTATCTTGGTGTTGTCGGGGATGTCGTGGCTGATCACGTTGACGACGTTGAACGCCGCAGCGCAACTCTCGTTGCCGCGGTGGGTGCGTGCCCGTGGGTTGTCGGCCTACCTGCTGGCCGCGACGGGAGCTCAGGCAATCGGCTCCTACGTCTGGGGTGCCGTCGCCACGCGGGCGGGACTCCACGTCGCGTTGCTTGGCTCCGCGGTGATGCTGGGGGCTGTTGCGCTCAGCATCGTCGTCCTTCCGCTGCGGCCGTGCACCGGGATGCTGAGCGTCGACA
>NZ_DATJYB010000622.1:0-3203 GCF_035499775.1 Mycobacterium sp.
TGTTCTGGACGATCTGGAGCGACTGCACGGATCGGCGCCGGCGTGGGAGGTGATCGGGTCGGTCGTGCGGTACGGTCCGCCGAGCATGCGGCTAATTCTGATCAGCCGACGCCGCCTGGGTGCCTCAGTGTTGTCTCCCGCACTGGGAGCTGACCTGGGCCGCCTCGTCGACGCGGACCTGGCCTTCACGGTCACCGGCCGTTTCACTGGCGCGATCCCGCGATTGCTCTGCTGTTGAGCGTCTCTCGTAGTGGCGAGTGCGGAGAGTCTTTCGGTCGCTGACGGTGAGGCCGGGGACTGGGACCAGAGACTTGGCTGGATGGTCGCGTCAAGGTGAGGACGGCTGGCTAGGCTCGGCGTGATCTTGAAAGCCAACGGCCCTTCCCGTTCGCTTGGACGGCTGTCGGGAAGGGCCGTTCGAACGCGCCTGGAGGCGGTCCGTTGGTCAGCGTAGGTCCTGATCCTGTCCGTGTCGAAATGCAGTTGATGTCCGGCGAGCTGGCCTGCCCGTATTGCGGCGGGCGGTTGGCGCCGTGGGGGCATGCCGCGCCGCGGTTCGTGCGCGAGACCGCCGAGTCGGTGCGGCGGATCCGACCGCGGCGGGGGATCTGCTCAAGGGCGGGCGGGTGCGGCCGCTCGCATGTGCTGCTGCCCCGGTTTTGCCTGGGTCGGCGGGTCGATGTCGTTTCGGTGATCTGGGCGGCGCTGGTGGCGCGGGCCGAGGGCTTGGGCTGGCGACGGATCGCCGCGATGGCGGGTCGCCCGGCCTCGACGGTGCGCGGCTGGGTGGCGCGGTTTTCCGCGCACGCCGAGTCGATCCGGATCGGGTTCGCGCGGTTGGAACACCACGTCGATCGCGGCGCGGACATGGATCGGCTGACCCCGACCGGGACCCGGTTTTCCGACGCGGTCGTCCAGGTCGGTGCCGGGTGCGCGGCGCTGCGTCGCGCGGCGGGTCCGGTGGTGTTCGAGGTGTCGGTGGCGCAGATGGTGGCGGCGTGTTCGGGCGGCTGGCTGCTGGGGTCGCGGCCGCCGGCGGTCGCGGCGGTGCCGATCAACACGGGCCCGCGTCTGTGATCGATCGCCGCGGCGCGTCAGGGTCAACGGCGTCACTGTCGTCGATCACCGAAAGCGTTGAGGTGCCACGGATGTCGAAGCCGAAGAAGAAGTCGGGGGCGGATCGGGCGCGCGATATCGCGCTGTACCGGTATTCGTTGATCCGGCCGCTGGCCGATCCGGGCCTGTCGCCGAGTGAGCGCGGGGCGCTGGTGCGCGAGCTGGCCACCCAGGTGCACCTGGGCCCGTCCGGGCAGTCGGTGACGGTGTCGCGGGCGAGTTTGGACCGCTGGATCCGGGCGTGGCGGGCCGGTGGGTTCGACGCGCTGATCCCGGCCGAACGCCAAGTCACCCCGCGCACCGACGCCGAGGTGCTGGAGCTGGCTGCCCGGCTCAAACGCGAGCGGCCGGCGCGCACCGCCGCGCACATCGTCCGCATCCTTGAGGCCGAGCAGGGCTGGGCGCCCTCGGCGCGCACCCTGCAACGCCACTTCGCCCGCCTGGAGTTGAACACCCGACCGGACGGCATGCCGCCGAAGGCGTTCGGTCGGTTCGAGGCCGGCGAACCCGACCAGCTGTGGGTCAGCGACGGGCTGCACGGCCCGATCGTCGAGGGCCGCCGCGCGGTGTTGTTCGCGCTGCTCGACGACTACTCGCGCTACGTGGTCGGGCACCGCTGGGGCCATGGTGAGGACACCCTGGGCTTGCAGGCGGTGCTGCACGACGCGGTCAAGACCCACGGCTGCCCGCGAAAACTCTACTGCGACAACGGCTCCGCGTATGCCTCCCACCAGTTGGCGTGGTCGTCGGCGGTACTCGACATCGCGCTGGTGCACAGCCGGCCGGGAAAACCTCAAGGCAGGGGCAAAATCGAGCGCTGGAATCGCACCGTGCGTGAGCAGTTTCTGGTCGAGATCGACCTCGGCGGCGATGCCGGCATCGCCTCGTTGGCCGAGTTGAACCGGTTGTTCACCGCGTGGTGTCATCAGCAGTATCACCGGTGTGTGCATACCGAGACCGGCGCCACCCCCGCGCAGCGCTACCACGCCGATGGCCGGGCCCTCGCACCGCGGCCGGACCCCGCACTGCTGCGGCGCGCGTTTCTGTGGCGCGAGCAGCGCCGGGTCAGCACGTTTGGGACCGTGTCGCTACACGGAAACCGCTACGAGGTCGACCCGGCGCTCATCGGGCGCACCGTCGACCTGCTGTTCACCCCGTTCGATTTGACCGTCATCGAGGTCGAATACCAAGGCAAGGCGATGGGCCGCGCCGCCCCGCACCGCATTGACCGCCACGTTCACCCCGGGATCAAGCCCGGCGCCGTCCCCCCGGTCGATGCCACCGGCATCGACTACCTGCGGCTGCTCGACGACGCGCACCAAAAGCAGGTGGGCCAGGCGATCAACTACCCCGCGCTCACCGGCGACACCAACCCGCAAGCCGACTCCGGCGACGGCGAACAGCATACCGAAAACGGTTGAGCCACATCATCATCCATCTCCGAGACCGGAAGCAGACCCCCGACATGCTGGACAAAATCCAATCCTACTTCGGCTTTTCGGCCATGCCCTTCAGCCGGGGCCTGGCCCCGGGCCAGCTGTTCCGCAGCGCCGATCACGCCCAGGCCGTCGCCCGTATCGGCTACGGCATCACCACCCGCGGCATCACCGTGATCACCGGTGAGGTCGGCGTCGGCAAGACCGTGGCCGCCCGCGCCGCCATCGACCGCGCCGAACCGGCCCGCCACCACCTGATCTACATTCCCGACCCCACTGTCGGCGCCCGCGGCATCTACCACCACATCGTGTCCGCCCTGGGCGGGCGGCCCAGCTTCCACAACGCCGCCCTGGTGCCCCAAGCCCGTGACGCACTGGCCGCCGAACACGCCGAACGCGGCAGAGTCCCGATCTTGTGTATCGACGAGGGTCACCTACTGACCCACGATGCCCTGGAAGCGTTGCGGCTGTTGACTAACCACCGCCTCGACACCGAATCACCCTTCGCCACAATCCTTCTGGGCCAACCCACCCTCGCCGCCAAGATGGCCCTGGGCATCCTGGCCGCGCTCGAACAACGCATCACCGTGCGCCGCACCATGACCGGCATGACCAGCACCGAAACCGCCGGCTACATCCGCCACCACCTGC
>NZ_DATJYB010000623.1:0-2008 GCF_035499775.1 Mycobacterium sp.
TTGACAGAGCGGCTGCCGTCGTACCTGGTGCCCGCCGAGGTGGTGGTCCTGGAGACGTTGCCGTTAACGGTCAACGGCGACATCGACACCCGTGCCCTGCCGGCACCGGAAACATTCGTCGACCCCAAGATCAGGCAGGCGCTGCACGACGTCTTCACTCGTCTGCTCGGGGTGGAGCACGTCGGCGTCGCCGATTCGTTTTTCGAGCTGGGTGGGGATTCGCTGTCGGCCATGCGGGCGGTCACCGCGATCAACGCGGCCCTGGACGTCGATCTCAAGGTGAGCGCGGTGTTCAACGCGCCGACGATTGCCCAGCTGGCGGCGCGCATCAACGGCAACGCCGGCGGGCTCAAGCCGTTGGTGGCCCGAGAGCGGCCCGCGGTGGTCCCGCTGTCGTTTGCGCAGAGCCGGTTGTGGTTCATCGCCCAGTTGCAGGGGCCGTCGCCGGTCTACAACAGGTCCGTGGCGTTGCGCCTGCGTGGGCAGCTGGACGTCGAGGCGCTGACGGCGGCGCTGGTCGATCTGGTGGGCCGCCATGAAAGCCTGCGCACGGTTTTCTCCGCGGTCGACGGGATACCCCAGCAGCTGATCATTTCGGCCGAGCGGGCCGACTTCGGTTGGGGAGTAGTCGATTCCACCGGGTGGCCTCCGGACCGGCTGGCCGAGGCGATCGAGGAGGCGGCGCGCTACAGCTTTGACCTGGGCATCGACATCCCGTTTCGCACACGGCTTTTCCGCGTCACCGACCAGGAGCACGTGCTGCTGATCACGGTGCACCATATCGCCGGGGACGGCTGGTCGATCGGCGTGTTGGCCGCCGACCTCGGGGAGGCTTATCTGAGCCGCTGCGCGGGCCGGCTCCCGGGTTGGGCTGAATTGCCGGTGCAGTACGTCGATTACGCGCTGTGGCAGCGGCAGAATCTCGGTGATGCGGCGGACCGCAACAGTCCTCTCGCCGCTCAGGTCGGGTACTGGGAAGAGGTGCTGGCCGGGATTCCCGAGCGCCTGCAGTTGCCCACCGATCGGCCGTATCCGCTGGTTGCCGACCACCGCGGCGCGAGCGTTGCGGTGGAATGGCCGGCGGAGCTGCAGCAGCGGGTGGGAAGTCTTGCCCGCGAACACAATTCGACCAGTTTCATGGTGGTCCAGGCGGCGCTGGCCGCGCTGTTGTCCCGGCTGAGCGCGGCCACCGATGTGGCGGTGGGATTCCCAATCGCCGGTCGCGGGGATCCGGCGCTTGACGGGCTGATCGGCTTCTTCGTCAACACCCTGATCTTGCGCGTCGACCTTGCTGGGGATCCCAGTTTCACCGAGTTGCTCGCCCAGGTGCGAGAGCGCAGCCTGGCCGCCTACGAGCACCAGGACGTGCCCTTCGAGGCGCTCGTCGAGCGGCTCAACCCGCCCCGATCCCGGACCCACCACCCGCTGATCCAGGTGACATTGGCCTGGCAGAACTTCACCTGGCGATACGACGACCCCGCCGCCGGGTTGGCGCTGGGCGATCTGCAGGCCACGCCCGTGGCCCTCGACACCCACACCGCCCGCATGGACCTGTCGTTTTTTCTGGCCGAACGCTTCACCGACACGGGTGGGCCCGCCGGGATCGGCGGGACGGTCGAGTTCCGCACCGACGTGTATGACACGGCCACCGTCGAGGCGCTGATCGGGCGGTTGCAGAAGGTCTTGGAGGCAGTCACGGCAGATCCGGGGCGGCGCACGTCGTCGATCGACCTGCTCGATCCCGCCGAGCACGCCCGGTTGGACGGGTGGGGCAACCGGACGGTATTAGCCGGGGAGGCCCCGGTCACCGAGTCGTCGATTACGACGCTGTGGACTGCGCAGGTGGCACGTACCCCCGACGCGGACGCAGTGACCTGCGACGGCCGCTCGATGACGTACCGCGAGCTCGACCAGGCCGCCGACCGGTTGGCGCACCGGCTGGCCGGCCACGGCGTGGGCCCGAGCGACGTTGTGGCGCTGCTTTTTTCGCGTTCGGCGGAGGCCATCG
>NZ_DATJYB010000624.1:0-11290 GCF_035499775.1 Mycobacterium sp.
CAGGGTGCGGGTCTTGACCTTGCCCTGGTCGCGGTAGCTTTCGCGCAGCAGGATCGCCGGCGGTGACCCTCGGTTCGGCACCCGCGTCACGTACATGCTTACTTTCTAGCACATTAGATGGTGCAATGCCGGTATATCGAAGAGAGACACGCCGCATTACTTCTCTATATACATGATTACATATCGGCGGCCCAAGGATAAAGAACACCTGCTCATCAAGGGCAAAGTGGATTCAAACCCGCGCTACCGGGGGGAACTTCGGTTTAGATCTTCTCGGCGTAAGCCGACCATTCCAATTGCGATGCCTTGAGTTTGCGGCCGGTGGGCTCGATGTAGCGCTGCACCAGCTCGTCGGGCCCGGCCTGCTCGACCAGCTGCCAGCCGTATTCGCCGATGAACCCGGCGACCTCGTCGGGCTGTATCCCGAAGTGCCACAGTTGCTTTCGCTCGCGCACGTTGCGGTACAGCGTCCGGGTGCCGTACCGGTTCGTCCCGTCGATGAAGTCCCGGCGGACGTAGGTGAACACCATGCGGCTGCCCGGTGCCGCCGCGCGTAGTCCCTCCAGGATCCGCCGGACTGCGTCTTCGGTGAGGTACTGGGTCACGCCTTCGCAAATGAAGAAGGCCCGATAATCGGTGTGGTAGCCGTGCTCGGCCAACGCGGTGAGCAGGTCGTCGCTTTCGAAGTCCAACGCCACCAGCCGAACCGACAGTGGAAGCTCGCCCAGCACCCGACGCACGGTCTTGGCCTTCAAGGCGATGTTGACCGGCAGGTCGACTTCGAACACCGGGATGCGGACCTGCCGCGTCAACCGGTAGGGGCGGGTATCCAACCCGGAGCCGAGGATGACGACCGCGTCGATGTCTGGGGTATCACCGAGTGCTTCCTTGAGCTTGTCGCCGATGAAGCGCTTGCGGCAGGCCAGACTCGCCCACAGGCCGCGGCCGGTCCATTCGGATGCACGGATGAGCGTGCGGCGCACCGCAGCCCACCGGGTGGTGGCGACGAGTAGGCGCATCGGGATGGGCAGGAACAGCTCGGCGAGGTCGTCGTCCACCAGTCGCTGGCCCGGCGGCTGGTTTTGTTCGACGGCGGTCAACACCATCGGGCCGAAGGCGGTGTTTGCGGCGGGGTTTTGAGCCATTATCGAGCGCTGCCTACCGCTTGTTCACTGAGCCCGCATCGACAGGCAACGTGACGCCGGTGATGTAGCGGGCCTGGTCGGACGCCAGCCAGGCCACCGCGTTGGCGATGTCGTCGGCCTGCAGGATCTGGACCGGCAGCGCGTTGCCCATGCCCGGCGCCCGGCCCGACTTGGCGACCAGGTCGGCCAGCCATTGCCGGGTGAACTCGTTGTTGATCATCGGCGTGTCCACACCGGACGGATGCACCGAGTTGACCCGGATGTTGTGTTCGGCAAGCAGATTGGCGTACAAGCGCATCAACCCGACCATCCCGTGCTTGGCGGCGGTGTAGCCGATGGAGCCGGCGTCGGCGCTGCCGACGCCGGCCAGCCCCGCGGCCGAACTGATCAGCACGATCGATCCGCCTTTTGATCCGGCTTTCGCCTGCTCGATCATGGTCGGCACCGCCACGTCCAGGGTGTGATAGGCGCCGGTGAGGTTGACGTCGATGACGTCGTGCCACGCGTCGGCGGACTGCATGGGCGCGATACCGGCGTTGGCGACGACGATATCGAGCCGGCCGAACTCGTCGAGCCCCGCCTGCAGAGCGGCGGCCAGCGACGCGCGGTCGCGGACGTCCGCCTGCTTGGCCACGATGCGGGCGCCGGTGTCCTCGACCAGCTTGACGGTGGCCGCGAGATCCTCCGGTGTGCCCAGGGGATAGGGCACGCTGGCGATCTGCTGGCACAAGTCGACGGCGATCACGTCCGCGCCGTCCGATGCCAGGCGAACCGCAAACGCGCGTCCCTGACCCCGCGCGGCCCCGGTGATGAAGGCGACCTGGCCTTCCAGTGGTCGGGCCATCAGGCGCGGAGTTGGCCCTTGCTCGAGTCGCCCGCCGGAACCGGTTGCAGCATCTTGATGTCCGGTGGCCCGGCCAGGTGCTCGCCCACGGAGGTGAACATCTTGGTGATTGCCGGCGCGCTGCTGTGCGCCTTGAGCGCTTCCGGGTCGGCCCATTGCTCGACGAAGACGAACGTCTCGCCCGTTTGGTGCAGCGAGTAAAGCTGGCAGCCAGGTTCGTCGTGCACCTCGCCGACCGCCGTGGTGAGGATGTCGCGGACGGTGTCGACCGACTCGGGTTTGACGGTCATGGTGGCAACGACGACGACGGGCATACGGGCCTCCTACGGCGGGGAACTTGGCGGCAGCACTTTTGTCGCCGTTCGCCACCCTACTCACGCCTCCAGACGGGGGGACGGGCGCATCGCGAGCGGGCGCCCGTTACCAGTGTGGCGGGTGGTGCATATGAGGCAACTGCGACTAGGCTTGCCTGCATGGCTAGCAAGACCGTCGCCCGGTCCGGAACTCGAACGAGCAGGTCAGGGGCCACTTCGAGGACCAAGTCGCGGGGTTCTGCCCGATCTGCGCGACCGGCGACACCGCGCAAAAGGCCGAGCAGGCCTGCCAAACGCCGGAATCGGTCCGTGCTGGTTTCGGCCGGGCTGACGTGCGGCCGGGCCATCCGCGCGACCTGGCTGATGGCGGCCAAGGGGACCGGGACCGCGGCGCGCTCGATCGGCCGCGCCCGCGACATCGAACCGGGACATCGCCGTGACGGAATCGCGCTCGTTCTGTTGGGCGTTGCCGTCGTCGTCGCCGCGAGCTCGTGGTTCGACGCCGCCCGGCCGGTCGGCGCGTGGGTGGACACGGTGTTGCGGATGTTCATCGGCTCGGCCGTCGTCTTCCTACCGCTGGTCGCGGCCGGAACGGCAGTGGTGCTGATGCGGACCCAGCCCAACCCCGAGGCACGGCCCCGGCTCATCCTGGGTTCCAGCCTGATCGCGCTTTCCCTGCTGGGCCTGTGCCACCTGTGGGCGGGATCGCCGGAAGATCCGGCCTCCCGGCAGCGGGCGGCGGGGTTTATCGGTTTCGCCATCGGCGGCCCGCTGTCGGATGGGTTGACCGCCTGGATCGCCGCGCCGCTGTTGTTCATCGGCACGCTGTTCGGCGTGCTGCTGCTGACCGGGACCACCATCCGCGAGGTGCCGGATGCGCTGCGCGCCATGTTCGGCACGCGGTTGTTCCAGCGTGACGACGAGGACGACTACGAGCCCGACGAGGACGAGGCGGAAGCGCAGGACACGCCGCGCGAGGACTTCTCCGACGGCTACTACGACCAGTCCTTCGACGACGAGCCGCAGGCGTGGCCGTCGGCCAACATGCTCGACATCTCCGAAGCCGAGGACGACGCCCCTACCGTCCCCGAACCCGTCGTCGCGCCGGCCCGCCGGCGCACCAAGAAGCGGGACAACCGGCCCGCGGATATCTCCGGCCTCTACACGCTGCCGTCGCTGGACCTGTTGGTGGCCGGCGACCCGCCCAAGAAGCGCAGCGCCGCCAACAACCACATGGCCGGCGCCATCGGCGACGTGCTCACCCAGTTCAAGGTTGACGCCGCCGTTACCGGGTGCACCCGCGGACCCACCGTGACCCGCTACGAGGTCTCGCTGGGGCCGGGCGTCAAGGTCGAGAAGATCACCGCGCTGCAGAAGAACATCGCCTACGCGGTGGCCACCGAGAGCGTGCGGATGCTGGCACCGATCCCCGGCAAGTCCGCCGTCGGCATCGAGGTACCCAACACCGATCGGGAGATGGTGCGCCTGGCCGACGTGCTCACCGCGCCGTCCAGCCGCCGCGACGACCACCCACTGGTGATCGGGCTGGGCAAGGACATCGAAGGCGACTTCATCTGCGCCAACCTGGCCAAGATGCCGCACCTGTTGGTGGCCGGCTCGACCGGCTCCGGTAAGTCCAGCTTCGTCAACTCCATGTTGGTGTCGCTGCTGACCCGGGCCACCCCGGAAGAGGTCAGGATGATCCTGATCGACCCGAAGATGGTGGAACTGACGCCTTACGAAGGCATTCCGCATCTGATCACGCCGATCATCACCCAGCCGAAGAAGGCGGCGGCCGCGCTGGCGTGGCTGGTCGAGGAGATGGAGCAGCGCTACCAGGACATGCAGGCGTCCCGGGTGCGCCACATCGACGACTTCAACGTCAAGGTGCGATCGGGTGCCATCACGGCGCCACTGGGCAGCCAGCGCGAATATCGGCCGTACCCCTACGTCGTCGCGATCGTCGACGAGCTGGCCGACCTGATGATGACGGCGCCGCGCGACGTGGAAGACGCCATCGTGCGGATCACACAGAAGGCGCGGGCAGCCGGCATTCATCTGGTGCTGGCCACCCAGCGTCCGTCGGTGGACGTGGTCACCGGGCTGATCAAGACCAACGTGCCGTCCCGGCTGGCGTTTGCCACGTCGTCGCTGATCGACAGCCGGGTGATCCTGGACCAGGCCGGCGCGGAGAAGCTGATCGGCATGGGTGACGCCCTGTTCCTGCCGATGGGCGCCAACAAGACCGTCCGCATGCAGGGCGCCTACATCACCGACGAGGAGATCCACGCCGTCGTCGGCGCCTGCAAAGAGCAGGCCGAACCCGAGTACACGGAGGGCGTCACCACGGCCAAGCCGACCGGCGAGCGCACCGACGTGGATCCGGACATCGGCGACGACATGGACGTGTTCCTGCAGGCTGTGGAGCTGGTGGTGTCCAGCCAGTTCGGGTCTACCTCGATGCTGCAGCGCAAGCTGCGGGTGGGTTTCGCCAAGGCCGGCCGGCTGATGGACCTGATGGAGACCCGCGGGATCGTCGGGCCGTCCGAGGGGTCCAAGGCTCGCGAGGTCCTGGTCAAGCCCGACGAACTGGCCGGAACGCTGGCGCTGATCCGGGGCGGTTCGGAAAGCGGGGACGACGCCGAGTAACCGGCCGGCCGAGTGTGCGGCCAGTCGCACGTTCGGCCGCGACTGTGCGGCTGGCCGCACGTTCGCGCGGCGCGTCGCCGCGCGTAGAGTGAGACTCCTCACACAGAGGGGCGTTACGTACTCCACGGGCGACACGATCGATGCTCGGACGGTGACCACTATCGACGGGTCACAGGTTTCCATTCCTGCACCCGATCGCACGGTGCATCTGCAGTTTCGGCGATTTGCCGGATGCCCGATCTGCAATCTGCACGTTCGAGAGGTGGCACGCCGGAATCCCGAGATCGAGAATGCCGGATTGTCGAGGTCGTCGTCTTTCACTCCGCGGCCGACCGGCTCCGCAAATACCAGGCGGACCTTCCATTCGCCGTGGTGGCCGACCCGGAGCGCAAGCTCTACTGGGAGTTTGGCGTCGAGTCTTTGCTGCGCTCGCTGTTCTATGCCGACGCCGCCGCGCCGCGCTCCGCGGCATACGCCACAACCCATCGCTCAGGGGTGCCCTGGCCCCGAGAGAAGACCACCTCGGCAAACCGGCCGACTTCCTGATCGGCCCGGAGGGCGTAATCCGCGCGTGTAAGTACGGCCTGCACGCGCACGACCAATGGTCGGTCGATGAAGTGCTGCTCCTCGCCAAGTAGCGCGCCGGCCGGCCGCCGAGTGTGCGGCCAGCCGCACGTTCGGCCGCGACTGTGCGGCTGGCCGCACGCTCGCGGGGCTAAAGCACCAGCAGCATCCGGGAGTTGCCCAGGATGTTGGGCTTGATGTAGCTGAGATCCAGGAATTCGGCCACGCCGATGTCGTAGGAGCGGCACATCTCCTCGAACACCTCGGCGGTGACGGGCGTGCCCTCGATCTCGGTGAAGCCGTGCCGGCCGAAGAACTCGGTCTCGAAGGTCAACACGAACAGCCGCTGCAACTGCACCTCGCGCGCCACCTCGAGCAGCCGGTTGACGATCGCGTGGCCGATACCGTGGCCGGTCAGGGCGGGGTCGACCGCGACGGTGCGGATTTCGCCGAGATCGGACCACAGCACATGCAGCGCGCCACAACCCACGACTTTGCCGTCGTCGGGGTTTTCGGCCACCCAGAACTCCTGCACGGCTTCGTAGAGCGTCACGAGGTTCTTTTCCAGCAGGATTCTCCCCGCGTACGTGTCGACAAGTTGTTTGATCGCCGGAACGTCGGATGTTCGCGCACGCCGGACCAGCGGCCGGTACTGCCGTGGGCTTTCGGTCACGGGTAACAGTATCGACATCAGCGACGGGGCAGCGGGCCGACCGCTATTCTGTTGCGGTGTCGGGGCAGCCTGAAACGGGTTCGATACGGGGCCGCGCCCGTATCGCGAACCTCGCCAACGTCCTGACCGGCTTGCGGCTGGTGATGGTCCCGATTTTCCTGGTTGCGCTGTTCTACGGGGGCGGCCACGTTACGTCGGCCCGCATCGTGGCGTGGGCGATATTTGCCCTGGCCTGCTTCACCGATCGACTGGACGGCCAACTGGCCCGCAACTACGGCATGGCAACCGAATTCGGCGCGTTTGTCGATCCGATCGCCGACAAGGCCCTGATCGGCTCGGCGCTGGTCGGGCTGTCCATGCTCCACGACTTGCCCTGGTGGGTCACGATAGTCATCCTCACCCGCGAGCTCGGGGTGACCGTGTTGCGGTTGTCGGTAATTCGCCGCGGCGTCATTCCCGCGAGCTGGGGCGGCAAACTCAAGACCCTGACTCAGGCGGTGGCGATCGGCTTGTTCATCCTGCCGCTGTCGGGCTGGCTGCACGTGTCGGCAGCGGTGGTGATGGGCATTGCGATCGTGCTCACCATCGTCACCGGCATCGACTACATGGCCTCGGCGATCAAAGAAGTTCGGCAGACACCCCGCTGATTCGGGGAACCAACACCAAGGCTGCCCGCGTTCACCTCATAACTATTGCTTGTTGTGCCTGCTGGCGCGATGCGACAAAAGGAGGGCTCGATGGGGCCATTGGTGCGCGAGGTCATTGGCGACGTGCTGCGCCAGGCCCGGATTTCCCAGGGGCGGACGCTGCGCGAGGTGTCCGATTCAGCACGGGTGAGCCTCGGATATCTGTCGGAGGTCGAGCGCGGCCGTAAAGAGCCCTCAAGCGAGCTGCTCAACGCCATTTGCGACGCTTTGCAGCTGCCGCTGTCGGCGGTGCTCATTGATGCCGGTGAGCAGATGGCGCGCCAGGAAGACGCGGCTGGTGTCCGGCCGGGAAGCGCTCCTACCATCGACGCCAGCACCAAGGTGGTCATTCCGCCCGTCGCCTCCCTGGCGGTGGCCTGAGTTTCCAACGATGCAACGCATGGCAAGCAGAAGCGCATCTAGGGTGGGGAGATCGCCGCTGACGCATTAAATTGAGCGGCAGGGTAAGCAGCCCACAAGGCACACAAAAAGCGAAGGCGGAGCTAACTCATGGCCAATCCGTTCGTCAAAGCGTGGAAGTACCTCATGGCGCTGTTCAACGCCAAGATTGACGAGCACGCCGACCCCAAAGTCCAGATTCAGCAGGCCATCGAGGAAGCGCAACGCACCCACCAGGCGCTGACCCAGCAGGCAGCGCAGGTGATCGGCAACCAGCGGCAACTGGAGATGCGGCTCAACCGACAGCTGGCCGACATCGAAAAGCTGCAGGTCAACGTCCGTCAGGCGTTGACGTTGGCCGACCAGGCCACCGCGTCCGGAGACGCCGCCAAGGCCACCGAGTACACCAACGCCGCCGAGGCGTTCGCCGCTCAGCTGGTGACCTCCGAGCAGAGCGTCGAAGACCTTAAGACGTTGCATGACCAGGCGCTTGGCGCGGCGAAACAGGCCAAGAAGGCGGTCGAGCAGAACGCGATGGTGCTGCAGCAGAAGATCGCCGAGCGCACCAAGCTGCTCAGCCAGCTCGAGCAGGCCAAGATGCAGGAGCAGGTCAGTAAGTCGCTGCGGTCGATGAGTGAGATCGCTGCGCCGGGCAACACCCCGAGCCTCGACGAGGTGCGCGACAAGATCGAACGCCGTTACGCCAACGCGCTCGGGAGCGCCGAACTCGCACAAAGCTCCGTTCAGGGCCGGATGCTCGAGGTTCAGCAGGCGGGCGTGGAGATGGCCGGGCACTCCAGGTTGGAGCAGATCCGCGCCTCGATGCGCGGGGAAGCGCTGCCGACGGGCGGGGCAGGGTCTGCGCCCGGCGCCCCGGCCACTCCCGCCACCGCCGACCCGACCCGCGGGCCGATCGCCGAGAAGCCGTTTGGTCAGTAGTCACCGGGAGGGTCTCAGATGGCGGTGAGAACAAGGCAGGACGGGCAATGGCGCGAGGTGCTCTGGCGAGGTTTCGACACCTTCAATGACCTGTCGGACCTGGTTGCGCAGAAGATCAGCGTCGCGACCGATCCGCGCACGCGGGGGCTGCGCCGTCGGCGCCGTGCACTGCGCTGGGGCCTGATCTTCACCGTCGGGGTGGTGTTCTGGGCACTGGTGACCATGTTGCTGGCTACCTGGCGGACGCCGTTTTGGGCGTTGCTGATCCCCATGCTGATCGCGGCGGGCGAGGCTATTCCGGCGACGCTTTTACTGCTTCGCTACCGCTGGCTGCGCAAGGAGCCGCTGCCTTCGCCACGGCCGGCCAACGTCCGCCGGTTGCCCCCGCCCGGTTCGGCGGCGCGATCCGCGATGTTCGCGTTGGGTGCCTCCGAACGCGGATTCTTCTCGCTGCTGGGCGTGATGGAGCGGGGCGCGATGTTGCCGGTCGACGAAATCCGCGACCTGACGGCCGCGGCCAACCAGACCTCGGCGGCCATGGCGGCCACCGCCGCGCAGGTGGTGTCGATGGAGCGGGCAGCGCACTACTCCGAATCGTCGCGCTCGCATCTGGTCCCCACCATCAACGCGTTCACCGCGCAGTTGAGCGAAGGCGTCCGCCAGTACAACGTAATGGTCACCGCCGCAGCGCAATTGGTCTCGTCGGCGAACGGCCAGGCCGGTGCTGGGCCGGTGGCATTCACCCAGCAGCAATACCGCGAGGAACTGGTCGACGCGACCGATCGTCTACTCGGTTGGGCGCAGGCGTTCGACGAACTCGGCGGATTGCCGCGGCGTTAGTGGCCGGTATTTTCGCTCTGCGGCGGCTCAGACTCGGGCCGCGGGCCGTAGCGGTCGATGTAGGCCTGGTGGATGTGGGCATCGCGCTCGCGGGCGCGTTCGTTGACCAGCTCGGGGTCCAGGTCGTGTACGCGCAGCATGTGCTGGCGCCAAATCTTGTTGAGCGCATGCGAAAAGTAGACGAACGGAATCAAAATCGGCAGCGTCATGCCCAGATGGACTTCCAGCGTCGTCGGGATCAACCAGAACGGCGCGAGCACCAGCACGGCCGGAACGGCCACCCGAATCATCATCCGTTGGGCGGCGCCCTTGCCGGCCAGGTCGTTGCGCACCCAGTCCCGCATCGAATCGGGCAGCCGCGCCCCGCAGCAGTAACGGATGTACTGAAGGATGTTCGGCTTGGTGCGGACGCTATCGCCGCTCATGCTTACAGCGTCGCCTTGAGCGGCGGCACCACCAGCGCGACCAGACCGCGGAGGGTCGCCTTGAGCATGTCGTAGATGTCGACGTAGTCCCGCCACAGGGTGATCCGCCCGTTGCGGACCTCGAAGATCCCGCACGCCCAGAACTGAATGCGCAGTGGCCCGAAGATGAGCGCGTCGGTCCGTTCGGTGAGGACGGCGGAGCCGTCGGCGGCAATGCGGTGGATCTTCACCTCGAATCCGATGCGGCCTTACATCCTGGAAAGCAGCTTCGCCGTTCGCCGCCCGCCCCGGATCCGCGACAGTCCGACGTTCTCGTAGACGAGGTCGTCGTCGAACAGGGCCTCGATGGTCTCGAAGTCCCCCTCTTGCAGGGCGTTCAGGAAAGACTCGACCGTGCGGGTGTTTACGGCTGTTGTCTGTGTCAGCTCGGTCATGGTGGCCAGCGTATTCGAGTGCGGCTGTGGCAGGGTAGGGCGGATGCGCGTCGCAGTGGTCGCCGGACCGGACCCCGGGCACTCGTTTCCGGCAATCGCGCTGTGCCAACGGTTCCTGGCGGCCGGCGATACGCCCACGTTGCTCACCGGGGTGGAATGGCTGGACGCGGCCCGTGGCGCCGGTATTGACGCGGTCGAGCTGGACGGGCTGGTAGCGACCGACGAGGATCTGGATGCCGGGGCCAGGATCCACCGGCGCGCCGCCCGGATGGCGATGCTCAACGTGCCGGTTTTGCGCGACCTGGCGCCTGATCTGGTGGTGTCTGACGTGATCACCGCGGGCGGTGGCATGGCCGCCGAGCTGCTGGGCATCCCGTGGATCGAGCTCAACCCGCATCCGCTGTACCTACCGTCGAAGGGCCTGCCGCCGATCGGCAGCGGGCTGGCGCCGGGCACTGGTATCCGCGGCCGCGTGCGCGATACCACCATGCGGGCGCTGACGGCACGATCCTGGCGCGCTGGCCTGCGCCAACGGGCGGCGGTGCGTGCCGAGATCGGACTGCCGGCCCGGGACCCCGGGCCGCTGCGACGGCTGATCGCCACGTTGCCCGCGCTGGAGGTTCCGCGTCCGGACTGGCCGGCTGAGGCGGTCGTGGTGGGTCCGCTGCACTTCGAGCCGACGGATCGGGTGCTAGAGATCCCCGCAGGCTCCGGACCGGTGGTGGTGGTTGCGCCGTCGACCGCTTTGACCGGCACCACCGGGTTGGCCGAACTCGCGCTGCATTGCCTGACGCCGGGCGACACGCTGCCGCCGGGATCACGCCTGGTGGTGTCGCGGCTGGGTGGAGCGGATCTGACGGTGCCGCCCTGGGCGGCGGTTGGGTTGGGACGCCAGGCCGACCTGTTGGCGCACGCCGACCTGGTGATCTGCGGCGGGGGCCACGGGATGGTGACCAAGACTCTGCTGGCCGGGGTGCCGTTGGTGGTGGTGCCCGGTGGCGGCGATCAATGGGAGATGGCCAATCGAGTGGTGCGGCAGGGGAGTGCGCGGCTGATCCGGCCGCTGACCGCCGACGCGCTGCTGGCCGCGGTGGGCGACGTGTTGTCGACGCCGGGCTATCGCCAGGCCGCGCAGCAGGCCGCCGCCAGCAACACCGGGGTCGCTGATCCGGTGCGGGTGTGCCGCGAAGCGCTCGCGCTGGCCGGGTGATGCGCTCGGTATGTTGGCTGGCGTGCGGCTGACGGAGTTCAACGAGCGGGTCGTTCTACGATTCGGCACGGTTTACGGCGCATCGGTGCTGGTCGACCATGTGTTGAGCGACTTCGGCGGCCGTACCGCCGCCCAGGCGATCGAGGACGGCGTCGAGCCCCGCGACGT
>NZ_DATJYB010000625.1:0-2332 GCF_035499775.1 Mycobacterium sp.
AACATCGCCGCGTTCGGCGGCGACCCACAGCAGGTGACGCTGTTCGGTGAGTCCGCGGGCGCAGGGATCGTGACGGCCTTGCTGACGGTGCCTGCCGCGGCGGGGTTGTTCCACCGGGCCATTGCCCAGAGTTCGCCGGCCACCTCGATCTACGACCTCGCCCGCGGCCGCACCGTCGCCGCGCTGGTGCTGCAGACGCTGGGCGTGGGGATCGAGAAGGCCCGCGACGTGCCGGTGGAGGCGCTGGTCGAGGCGGGCGCGCACGTCTTCGACCACGTGCCGAACACCACGCCGGGCACCCTGGCGTTCGCGCCGAGCGTCGACGGCGACCTGGTGCCGGACTATCCGGTCAAGCTGGCCCGCGCGGGCCGGTCGCATCCGGTGCCGCTGATCATCGGCACCAACCGCGACGAGGCCGCGCTGTTCCGGTGGATGAAATCGCCGCTGATGCCCATCGCGCCCAAGACCATCCGCGCCATGTTCGAGGAGATCGCCGCCGAGCAGCCCGAGCTGCAGATCCCGTCGGAGGCCCAGATCGGTTCGGCGTACTCCGGCATCCGGACGCGGGTGCGCGGCCTGCACGTCGCCCGCGACGTCGGCTTCCGGATGCCCACGGTGTGGTTCGCCGAAGGGCACGCCGCGGTGGCGCCGGTGTACCTGTACCGGTTCGACTGGACCACGCCCATGCTGCGGCTGCTGCGGTTGGGGGCGGCGCACGCGACCGAGCTGCCCTATGTGTGGGGCAACCTGGTGATGGGACCGCGGGACATCACCTTCAAGCTCGGCGGGTTGAAGCAGGGCGAGGCCCTGTCGGGGCGGATGCGCGCCCGCTGGACGAACTTCGCGCGCGGCGCCGAGCCCGCCGGTCCGGCGGGCGAGCCGTGGCGGCGCTACGCGGCGGGGGATCGTGCAACGCTGCGGATCGACCGCCACGATGACCTGGTCGACGACCTGGACCGTGAGATCAGGGTGGCGTGGGGGGACGAGATCCTGAGTTTCCGTTGAGCGACGATGCGGGCTTCTCCGCCGGTCACGTGGTCGACGTGAAGCCGGCGGAGAACCCGCTACGCACCGTGTGCGCTGGGTCAGCGGTGCGGTGTCGAGTCAGCCAACGGCGGGTGGGCTGGGGACGTGGTATCCGGAGGGTGCGACCCAGGTGTCGAGGGATTTCTTCCAGGCGCCGGAGGAGATGTAGTCGGCCAGGGCGGCGTTGACCTTGTCGACCATTTCGGTGTCGCCTTTTTTGATGCCGACGCCGTAGGTTTCGTCGGTGAAGCCCTTGCCGACCACTTTGAGCAGACCCTTGTATTCGGGTTGGGCGGCGAACCCGGCCAGGATCAGGTCGTCGGTGGAGACGGCGTCGACGTCGCCGTTGGCGAGGTCGCGCACGCATTCGGAGAAGGTGGGCACCTCGCGCAGGGTGATCTTGCCCTTGTAGTGCGCCTTGACGTAGTCCGCGGAGGTGGTGCCCGAGGCGGCGCACAGGGTTTTGCCGTCCAGGGTTTCCGGGCCGGTGATCGAGTCGTCGTTGCGGCGGATCAGCAGGTCCTGGTGCGCCACGAAGTACGGTTTGGAGAAGCTGATCTGTTGTTCGCGTTCCGGGGTGATCGAGAACGTGGCGACCACGAGGTCCACCTGGCCGTTCTCCAGGGCCGCGATGCGCTCACCGGGGTCCAGCGGTTTCCAGGTGATGTTCTCGGTCGGGACGTCGAGCTTGCCGGCGATGTAGGCGGCGGTGTCGATGTCGAACCCCTGATAGCCGGTGCCGGCCTTGGCGGACACCCCCGGTTCGTCGTCGGCGATGCCGATGGTCAGCTTGCCGGTGCCGGTGGCGCTGTTGGTGGGGGCGCTGCCGCCGCCGCCCGACGAGCAGGCCGCCAGGGTGGCGGTGGTGGCGATCCCGATCGCGGCGGCCAGGATCCGCAGGGCCAGGGTGCGCGCCATCTCAGTTGCCCTCTCCGGTCGAGCTGGTGGATGCGTCGGGGTAGCGGGGTCCGGTGTCGGTCCAGATGCTGCCGATCCGCCCGCCGGTGTGCTCGATGACCCGCGATTTGACCAGCAGCCAGCCCACCTCGAGCAGCACCACCAGCACCGGGATCCCGATCACGACGACGATGAAGTCGGTCTTGTGCCAGAAGTACGGCGAGGACTGCCACCCCGAGACCGCCATGCCCACCAGCACCAGCACCAAAAACGCCAACCCGACATAACTGGTCCACGGATAGCCGGGCGCCTGGAACGAACTCGGCGGCACCACCCCCTTGTTGGACAGCTGCCGCAACCGCAGCTGGCACAGGAAGATCGTCGCCCAGGTGAACACCACCCCGATCGC
>NZ_DATJYB010000626.1:0-11739 GCF_035499775.1 Mycobacterium sp.
AAGTTGCGACCGCTACCACGTGAATGCCCTGATGCTCGAGCAACTGCGACGCCGCATCGAGGAAATCGCGATTGTCGTCGACAATCACGCAACGGGTCCGCTCAGCTCTCACCAGTTAAGTGTGGGGTAGCGGTGGACCGATGGCATGCAGGCTAGCAGGAAAACTTGCCGAGTCGGGAAGGTTCGGCCGGCGTCGAATATCCCGCCGGGAGGCGGACTGCCGGTCTGAGCTGCTCGTTTGCTGACAGCTAACCGCTAACTGGAAAGCCCGGACTGGTGCTGACGGGAACCTTCGACGGTTGTTAGCGGTGCAGACGTGGGCCAGTCCAGCCGCAATCGTAAGCCATGGAGCCAGACAGGCACCGTCAGCGCGATACGTCGAGAGGTGCATCATGACCCTGCCAGTGGAATTAACTGCCGACGCGGACCCAACAGCCGGGTTCGAACGCCGAGTCGCACCGCTAATCGGCGACTTGCACCGGCAGGCGATGCGGATGACGCGGCATCACGCCGACGCCGAAGATCTCGTCCAGGACACACTGGCGAAAGCGTTTGCCGGCTTTGACTCCTTCCGGCCAGACAGCAACATCCACGCCTGGCTGCACCGAATACTGGTCAACACTCACATAAGCAATTGCCGCAAAAATCAGCGGCGCCCAGTGCAACACCTGGCCGCGGAAATCACGGATCTACAACTGGTAACCGGTGCCCCCTATGCGGCCACGCGAATGCCGTCGGCGGAAGATCAAGCGCTGAAAAGCTTTGGTGACCAAGATGTTATCGCCGCGATGCGCGCGCTGCCGGAGCAGTTCCGCATCACGGTGTACTACGCGGACGTCCATGGGCTCCCGTGCAGGGAAATCGCCGCAGTAATGGAAACGCCTATTGGAACCGTGGTGTCGCGCCTGCACCGCGGGCGGCGCCACCTTCGCCGTCTGCTGACCGAGGCATCTCGGAGCCAGGGCTATCACATCCCAGAGAAGTTGGCACAGACGGCGTGAGGTGTGTGTGCAGAGTCGTCGTCGCCACTGACAGCGCTCGCCTGCGGGTCACCGGGAGTCGAGAAAGGTGATGACCGCGCGCACGCGCCGATGATCGTCGTCGGTCTCCGATAGGCCGAGCTTGGTGAGAATGCTGCGGACGTGCTTTTCGACCGTGCCCTCAGTCACCCAGAGCCTCCGCGCGATGCCGGCATTGGAGCGGCCCTCGGCCATCAACCCCAGCACCTCCAGCTCGCGCGGCGACAGTACTGCCAGCGGATCGTTACGGCGCCGTCCGGACACCAGCTCCTGCACCACCGCGGGGTCGACCACCGACGCGCCTTTTGCTACCCGCTGCAGGGTGTCGACAAAATCTGCGACATCGGTGACCCGGCTCTTGAGTAGGTACCCGATACCGCCGCCGCTGGCCAACAGCTCCATCGCATGCTCGACGTCGACATACGCAGAGAGCACCAGAATCCCGGTGTCCGGCCGTTCCTGGCGGATCACCCGGGCGGCCTCTAGGCCCTCGGTGGTGTGGGTGGGCGGCATCCGGATATCCACCACCACCACATCGGGATTGGTTTCGCGCACCAACGCCAGTAGCTCGACAGCATTGCCGACCTGGCCGACCACGGTGAAGCCGGAGCGGTCCAGCAGGCTGGCCAAACCTTCGCGCAATAGGGTTTCGTCGTCGGCCACCACCGCTCGCAGCGGGGCCGGCGCCGTGCCTGACTCGGCGGTGCTTGTTTCCGTCGTCAACGCCTTGTCCTCCCAGGTTGCTGCTGGAGGAACCATACCGCGCAGGCGGGAACCGGGACGCAGTCGCGCGACAACGTCGGGCGGCACCGGTATCCGCTGTCTAGCCGTCACCCATGACGGTAGGCCGCCAGCAGACGTACCGGGGGCGCGAGAAAGAGCATCGTGACTGCAGGCGCCGAGCCGCTCGGCAACCGCCGAGAATCATCCCCGTCAAGCAGCTACTGCGCCGGATGCAGTTCGCTGGCGACGGCGAGCAGTGCGACGTCGCGACTACTGCGCCGTCACTCTCCCGCTGTCTCGATCGCGTTCGTGCCGGACGCTGAGTCATATTCAGCCCTTCAGCCGGCGGGCGACGAATTCGGCTGCCTGCGTAGCCATTCCAGATTCAACGTAAACGCGGTGCGCCGCGACGTCACCGCCACTGGAGCACACCGGATCCGCACCATTGCACAGGTCGATCGCTTTAAAGCCGAATACCGGGCTCAGCGCGGTCAGCGGGCCCCCGCGCGGTTAGAGGGGTTGCCGAAAACGGCCACCGCCGCGACCCCCCGCGTAGCCGGACCTCCGCCTGAATCCGCAGACGGTACCGCCGGCGCGATCAGCATCGCGGAGGTCAGGGCAGCGGCAATGCCGACAGAAAGCCCAGCCAAGCTATTTCTCATCACGCACGCCCTCCTGCTGTGTAACGGCTAACACCGTCAAGCATCGGCTGGCCGTGTCGAAAATCGTCAGCGTTAGCACCCAGAGTTGTTTGGCGCCAGCGGGAATCATGAAAATCAGCGGGCTCAGCGGTCGATCGCTGCCGTCGGAATGACAGTCATTGTCCTATCGCGAGAGTCCGTCATATACAACAAGTCCCCTCTGGGACTGAGCGAAAGCGCGGCCGGATGCGCGCCCGCGTCGACAGTGCCCACGACGGAGTGTCGACGACGGCTTTGGTGCCGCCATGGCCATCAGCGTCACGACCAGCAGCCGCGACGTACAACCAACGATCGTCCCGGCTTAACGCGCGACGATGCCGTGTGCCGACGAGTGGATGAAAGCTGCTGGCGCCGTCAGGTACGACGCAACGTGTCGATGAACGCCTGGGTCTGCTGCCAGTCCGGCAACAAGCCCGCGGAGCGCACCTGCTCAAGCGAAGGAGCGGCGGCGTCGCGGTCTGACATGCTGGGGCCGGCACCGTCGACCAGTGGCCACTCGATTGCCAGGGCCGGATCCGTGGCGCAGATGGTGTGCTCGCGCTGCGGGTTGTACTCCGACGAGCACAGGTACATCACCGTCGAATTATCTTGCAGCGCAAGGAATCCATGCGCCAGGCCTTCGGAGATGTAGATCGTCTTGCGGTCGGTGGCATCGAGCAGCACCGAGGCCCAGCGGCCGAACGTCGGTGAACCCAACCGGATGTCGACGACAACGTCGAACACCGAGCCGGACACGCAGGTCACGTACTTCGCCTGGCTGGGCGGCAGTTGTGCGAAGTGCAGGCCACGCAGCACCCCCGCCGCTGACACCGAGCAGTTTGCTTGTCGGACGTCCAGTCGGTGACCGGCGAATGCGCTGAATTCGCGGTCGGTGAGCCATTCGAAGAAGAGCCCGCGGGAATCGCCGTGGATGGCGGGGGTGATCTCCCAGGCGCCCTCGATGCCGAGTTCGCGAACCTCCATCTACTGGCCGCGTTCTTCGTAGCGTGCCTCCGCCGCGTCCTTCAACGGACGCCACCAGGATTCGTTGCCGCGATACCAGTCGATGGTCGCGCGCAAACCCTCGTCGAAGTCAGTATGCTTTGGGGCCCAGCATAATTCGTCGTAGAGTGTGGTCGGATCGATGGCGTAGCGCAGATCGTGGCCGACCCGGTCGGTGACGTGGTCGAAGTCGTCGGCATCCCGGTCCATCATCTTCAGCAGGGTCCGCAGTACGGTCAGATTGTCGCGTTCGCCCTCGGTGCTGACGAGGTAGGTCCGGCCGATCTGGCCCTTGTCGAGGATCCGCCAGACCGCGCTGCTGTGGTCGTCGACGTGGATCCAGTCGCGCACGTTGGCGCCGCTGCCGTACAGCTTGGGCCGCCGGCCGGTGAGCACGTTGGTGATCTGGCGCGGGATGAACTTCTCGACGTGTTGGTAGGGGCCGTAGTTGTTGGAGCAGTTGGAGATCGTCGCGCGGACCCCGTACGACCGCACCCAGGCCCGGACCAGCATGTCGGCGGCCGCTTTGGTCGCCGAGTACGGACTCGACGGGTTGTAGGGCGTGGATTCGGTGAACCGTTGCGGGTCATCGAGCTCGAGGTCGCCGTAGACCTCGTCGGTGGAGATGTGGTGTAGCCGCACGCCGTGGCGTCGTACCGCCTCCAGGATGGTGAAGGTCCCGACCACGTTGGTGTGCAGGAACGGCTCGGGGTTGTCCAGCGCGTTGTCCACGTGGCTTTCGGCGGCGAAATGTACGACCGCGTCGGACTCGGCGATCAGCCGGTCAACCAGCTCGAGGTCGGTGATATCGCCCTCGACCAGCCGGATGGCGTCGTCGACGTCGGCCAGCGACTCGCGCCTGCCGGCGTACGTCATCGCGTCGAGCACCGTCACCGCCACGCCGGGGTGCTCCCGTACGGTGCTGTGCACGAAATTGGCGCCGATGAAACCGGCGCCGCCAGTGACCAGCAGCCGCATGGTCAAGACCCTAGCCGAGCCCTAACCGAACAACGGGCCCGCCAGTTCCTTCAGCACCGACACCAGGTTGTCCTGGTCCGAGCCGCCCAGCACCTGGATCGCCACGTGGTCGGCGCCGGCGTCCAGATGCTCGCCCAGGCGTTCGGCGATGGCCGCTGGGGTGCCGTAGGCCACCACCGCGTCGATCAGCCTGTCGCTGCCCGGCTTGCGTACGTCGTCCTCGGTGAACCCCAGCCGCAGCCAGTTGTTCACGTAGTTGCTCAGGCCCAGATAGAAGTCGACGAGCTGGCGTCCGGCGGCGCGGGCTTCGTCGCGGTCGGTGGTGAGCACCACCTTGTGCTCCGGCGCCAAGTACACCGAGTTCCCCACCAGCTCGCGCGCCTTGGCCGTGTGCTCGGGCGTGGTGAGGTACGGATGAGCGCCGGCGCTGCGTTCCGCGGACAGCCGCAACACCTTGGGGCCCAGCGCCGCAAGCACCCGACGGCTGGTCGGGACCATCGCGGCGTCGAGTTCGTCGAGGTAGCCGACCAACGCCTCGTAGGGCTTTCGGTACTGCTGGGTGTGCTCGGCGTGACCCACCCCGACACCGAGCAGAAACCTTCCCGGGTAAGCACTTTCGATGCGGTGATAGGACTCCGCGACGGCCGCTGCGGGCGCCGACCAGACGTTGACGATCCCGGTCGCCAGTTGCAACGACGTGGTCTGCGCGAACGCCGGCTCCGCCCAAGCCAGCTCCGCGGCCGGTGACATCCCGATCCATGCCGCGCCGTAGCCCAGTGATTCGATCTGCGCCGCCAGTTCGGGAGTGATCGCGCCCAGCCATACACCGAATCGCCCCAAGTCGGGTTTGAGTGAAACTGACTCAGTCACCGGACCGGTATACCCGTTGCTCACGAATTCAGACCGAGTGGTCCCGCCAACTCGGCCAGTGCGGGGACCAGGTCCTCATTCTTGGTCAGGACCTGGACCGCGACATGGTCTGCGCCGGCATCGAGGTGCTCTTTGAGCCGGGCCGCGATCGCGTCGTGTGTGCCGTAGGCGACCACCGCGTCGACCAGACGGTCACTGCCCGGCCGGGCGACATCGTCGTCGGTGAAGCCCAGGCGTTTCCAGCTGTTCAGGTAGTTGGCGAGGTTGAGATAGATGTCGAGAGCCTTGCGTCCGACGGCCCGGGCCTGGTCGGCGTCCGTGGTCAGCACCACTTTGTGTTCGGGCGCCAGAAACGCCGACGGGCCGATCAGCTCGCGGGCCTGTGCGGTGTGCTCCGGAGTGGTCAGGTACGGGTGCGCCCCGGCGCTGCGCTGCGCGGAGAGTTTGAGGACCCGCGGACCCAGCGCCGCGACCACGCGGCGGTTGGCGGGCACGCCGTAGTCGTCGAGCTGGTCGAGGTATTCCGTCAGCGCGTCATAGGGCTTGCGGTATTCGGTGGTTGCCTCGGGATGGCCGACGCCGATACCCAGCAGAAAGCGGCCCGGGTATGCGTTGTCGATCCGGTGGAACGACTCGGCGACCGGCTTGGCGGCCGCCGACCAGATGTTCACGATCCCGGTGGCCACCTGCAACGTCATCGTCGCCTCGAGAATGGGCTCCACCCAGGCCAGTTCGGCGGGCGGTGAGCCGCCCACCCAGACGGCGCCGTAGCCGAGGGCCTCGATTTCTTTGGCTTGCTGGGGTGTTACGCCGCGTCCGAACGATCCGAACCGGCCTAGATTGGGCTTGCTGGCGTGAGCATCGGTCATGAAAGCTCCAACCTGTGGGCTGACGTGCCCTATTCCTGATTTGTCGGACGGCCGAATAATTGGCGCTTACTTCAGTGAGACCAACAAGTGAATTAGCGAATTCGGAGCGCCCGGATAAGCCGGCCGTGCGGTATGGAGCCGAGTTGCGGGCATCAGGGCGACTCACCGCAGCGGGTAAAGACCTGCCACCATTGTTGTTGGCGCGTTATGGTGCTGAGCAGTTGCCGTGGGAGGGCTCGTTGCAGGGAGATTCGTTCGGAACCTACCAGCTGATCGAGTTGTTGGGTCGCGGTGGCATGGGCGAGGTGTGGCGGGCGCACGACACCGTGATCGACCGGGTCGTGGCGATCAAGATACTGCCTGCCGAGATTTCCCGCGACGAGGTGTTCCAGCAGCGGTTTCGTCGCGAAGCACATGCGGCTGCACGATTGAACAGTCCGCACATCGTGCCGATTCACACCCACGGGGAAATCGACGGACGGCTGTTCGTGGATATGCGGCTGGTCGAGGGCCGAAACCTACAGTCCATGCTCGACTCCGGCCCGCTGCCGCCGCCGCGCGCGGTGCGCATCGTCGAGCAGATCGCCAAGGCTCTGCAGTCCGCACACAAGGTCGGGCTGTTGCACCGGGATGTCAAGCCGTCCAACGTGTTGATCGACGAGGACGACTACGCCTACCTGATCGATTTCGGAATCGCCCTCCCGGCGGGCGAGCGCGGATTGACCACCGCCGGCGACGTCATCGGGACCTTCCATTACATGGCCCCGGAACGGTTCAAAACCCAGGAGCCCGGCGCCCCTCCGATCGACGCCCGCTCGGATATCTACGCGTTGGCGTGTGTGCTCTACGAGTGCTTGACAGCCGAGCACGCATACCCCGGCGACAGCCTGGAGCAGCAGATCGGCAACCACCTCGTCAGTCCGCCGCCGCGGCCGTCGAAGATCAACCCTGCGCTGCCACGAGGCTTCGACGCGGTCATCGGCAGGGGCATGGCCAAAAAGCCCACCGACCGCTTCGAGAGCGCCGTGGAGTTGGCGCGGGCCGCCCGCGAAGCGCTCAGCACACCCCCGTCGACGCAACAGGCGCGCAAGCCCACGGGCCCGTATCACATGCCGCCGGCGCGGGTTGCGAACTACGGCCGTAGGCAGGCCGCGCCACCGCAGCCCCCACCCCCGCAGCCACCGCCCCCGCCACCGGTTACGGCGCCCCCGCAGAACGCACCACCGAAGAACGCCTCCACTGCAGACACCGTCCAGCAGCGGCTGTTCAAAGCGGACTTGGCGCAGCGGCGAGAACCTCCCCCGGCCGTTCCCCGGCAAGAACCCGACGTCGTCACCCGGCGCGAGCCTCCAGCCGTTCCTCCCCGCCGGGAGCCTCTGGCTGACTGCCCACCCGTTGCGCCCCGACCGCCGCCGTCGTCTCCCACCCGGCAGCGACCCGTTCCGCCGTGGTGGCGCCGCAAGAGCGTCGTCATCTCGGGCACGGCCCTGCTGACCGTCGCCGCCGTTGTGGTTACGACCATGGCCGTCCTCGGCGATCACCGTCCGAAACACGAAGATTCCCGACAGACGACGCTGCCCTTCACCGGGCTGCATGGGCCGCAAGGGCTGACGGTGGATAAGGGCGGCACGGTGTACGTCGCCGACACCCTGCACAACAAGATCTTGTCGTTGCCCCCGGGCTCGACCACCCCGACTGTGCTCCCGTTCGACGGCCTGAGCTTCCCGACCGGTGTGACCACAGACAACACCGGTGCCGTCTACGTCAACGACGCCGGCAACAAGCGGGTGGTGGTCATTCCCGCCGGCGCCAAAACGCAGAACCAACTGGCCTTCACCGATCTGGGCAACCCGACCGGGCTGACGGTGGACAGTGCCCACACCGTCTACGTCACCGACACCGCCAAGAATCGGGTGGTTGCCCTGGAGGCGGGCACCAACAGGCAGTACGAAATACCCTTCACCGGCCTCAGCGCGCCAACCGGTTTGACGCTGGCCAACAGTGGAACGTTCTATGTCGCCGACGGCGGCAACCATCGGGTGCTGTCATTGCCCCCGGGCTCAAGTCAAACCGCGTTGCCCTTCGTCGGCCTCAGCGACCCGGGCGGTGTGACGCTGGACAGCGAGGGCGCGGTGTACGTCACCAGCTCGAACAATAAGGTGCTGAAACTTCCCGCCGGCTCGACTCAACAAGTCGAGTTGCCCTTCACCGGGTTGGACTATCCGTGGGGCTTGGCGGTCGACGGCGACGGCACGGTTTACGTCGCCGGCCAGAACAACAAGATCGTGGCGCTGCGGCAAAAGTAGGGGTCACGCTGCAGAGCCCCAGCCTGCGGCACATTTTTGCGCCGACTACGGCGATGCGAGTAAGGTGGGACAACGGTGCGGCGTCTCGTGCCGACTCTCGGCGTGCCCAGTTCTGAAATTTCTTCCCGGGAATTTCCTCCACCGGCTCACGTTTTGTAGTCGGGACGCGTGCTGCGTCCGACCAGGTGTATTGACGAAGGAAGAGAAGGTCGCCGGAAAGTAATGGCCAAGAAGGACGGTGCCATCGAGGTCGAGGGTCGCGTGGTCGAGCCTCTGCCCAATGCGATGTTCCGCATTGAGCTGGAGAACGGCCACAAGGTTCTCGCCCATATCAGCGGCAAGATGCGGCAGCACTACATCCGCATCCTGCCCGAGGACCGGGTGGTGGTGGAGTTGTCTCCCTACGACCTGTCCCGGGGCCGCATCGTGTACCGGTACAAGTAACTAGAACACCCATAAGAACAGGACCGAGACTGCCGTGAAGGTGAACCCGAGCGTCAAGCCGATCTGTGACAAGTGCAGGGTGATCCGTCGGCATGGGCGGGTCATGGTGATCTGCTCCGACCCGCGCCACAAGCAGAGGCAAGGCTAGTTCGGCGACGATACGGGCCGCGAAGCGGCTCGAGGAGGAGTCGGACAATCAAGGCTAGTCAGGGCTTCCGCCCTGCCCTACACAACTGAATGCAGACCTCCCAGCACCAATGAGCGGCTGGCATCTTGAGAGATGGGCCGGCTCATCCACGCCCGGACGGAGGCCGGGCCCCGCAGCTAGTCGGGAACGGACTGGGAAAAGACCTCCGCTGAGAAAGAGGAAACGCCACCTATGGCTCGACTAGTAGGCGTCGATCTGCCGCGCGACAAGCGGATGGAGATCGCGCTGACTTACATCTTCGGCATCGGCCGTACCCGCTCGAACGAGATCCTGGCGGCCACTGGTATCGACAAGGATCTGCGCACCAGGGATCTCACGGATGACCAGCTGACCCATCTGCGTGACTACATCGAAGCCAACCTGAAGGTGGAGGGTGACCTGCGCCGCGAGGTGCAGGCCGACATTCGTCGCAAGATCGAGATCGGTTGCTACCAGGGCCTGCGGCACCGCCGCGGCCTGCCGGTCCGCGGCCAGCGGACCAAGACCAACGCGCGGACCCGTAAAGGCCCCAAGCGCACCATCGCAGGCAAGAAGAAGGCCAGGTAACCGGATGCCACCCGCAAAGAAAGCCGCAGCCGCCAAAAAGGGACAGAAGACCCGGCGGCGGGAAAAGAAGAACGTCCCGCACGGTGCTGCCCATATCAAGAGCACCTTCAACAACACGATCGTGACGATCACCGACCCGCAGGGCAACGTCATCGCCTGGGCGTCGTCGGGCCACGTCGGCTTCAAGGGATCCCGGAAATCGACCCCGTTCGCCGCCCAGCTTGCCGCCGAGAACGCTGCGCGCAAGGCCCAGGAGCACGGGGTGCGCAAGGTCGACGTGTTCGTGAAGGGCCCGGGTTCTGGCCGGGAGACCGCGATCCGGTCGCTGCAGGCCGCCGGCCTGGAGGTCGGCGCGATCTCCGACGTCACACCCCAGCCGCACAACGGCGTCCGCCCGCCCAAGCGACGCAGGGTCTAGAAGGGGCTAGGAGGACTTACCAATGGCTCGTTACACCGGACCCGTTACCCGCAAATCGCGCCGGCTACGCACCGACCTCGTCGGTGGCGACCAGGCCTTCGAGAAGCGTCCCTACCCGCCCGGCCAGCACGGCCGCGCCCGGATCAAGGAAAGCGAATATCTCCTGCAGCTGCAGGAGAAGCAGAAGGCCCGCTTCACCTACGGCGTGATGGAAAAGCAGTTCCGTCGCTACTACGAAGAGGCCGTTCGGCAGCCCGGCAAGACGGGTGAGGAACTGCTGAAGATCCTGGAAAGCCGGCTGGACAACGTCGTGTACCGCGCCGGCCTGGCGCGTACCCGCCGGATGGCGCGCCAGCTCGTCAGCCACGGGCACTTCAGTGTCAACGGCGTGCACGTCAACGTCCCGAGCTACCGGGTGTCGCAGTACGACATCATCGACGTGCGGGACACGTCGCTGAACACCGTGCCGTTCCAGATCGCGCGGGAGACGGCGGGTGACCGCCCGCTTCCGAGCTGGTTGCAGGTGGTCGGGGAGCGTCAGCGCATCCTGATCCACCAGCTGCCCGAGCGGACACAGATCGACGTGCCGCTCACCGAGCAGCTGATCGTCGAGTACTACTCGAAGTAAAGTTTCCTGCGCCGCCGGCGCAGGAACGCGGTGATCGCAAGCGCGGCGGAGCCGGGCGCAGCGGGTCGCCGCGGAAGAATGAAGCGGCATCAAATAGCGGGTGCCGAGAAGGAGAAATGAAACACCAATGCTGATCTCACAGCGCCCCACACTGGCCGAGGAAATCCTCACCGACAACCGGTCGCAGTTCGTCATCGAACCGCTGGAGCCGGGATTCGGTTACACCCTGGGCAATTCGCTGCGCCGCACCCTGCTGTCGTCGATTCCCGGCGCGGCGGTCACCAGCATTCGCATCGACGGCGTGCTGCACGAGTTCACCACCGTGCCCGGCGTCAAAGAAGATGTCACCGACATCATCTTGAACCTCAAGGGCTTGGTCGTGTCCTCGGAAGAGGACGAGCCGGTCACGATGTACCTGCGCAAGCAGGGCCCGGGTGAGGTCACCGCGGGTGACATCGTTCCGCCGGCCGGCGTGACCGTGCACAACCCCGGCATGCACATCGCGACGCTGAACGACAAGGGCAAACTGGAAGTCGAGCTGGTCGTCGAGCGTGGCCGCGGTTACGTCCCGGCCGTGCAGAACCGGGCTTCGGGTGCCGAAATCGGCCGCATCCCAGTCGATTCCATCTACTCCCCGGTGCTCAAGGTCACCTACAAGGTGGACGCCACCCGTGTCGAGCAGCGCACCGACTTCGACAAGCTGATCCTGGACGTGGAGACCAAGAGTTCGATCACCCCCCGCGACGCGCTGGCTTCCGCGGGTAAGACGTTGGTCGAGTTGTTCGGTCTGGCACGCGAACTCAACGTCGAAGCCGAGGGCATCGAGATCGGGCCGTCGCCGGCCGAGGCCGACCACATCGCCTCGTTTGCGCTGCCCATAGATGACCTGGATCTGACTGTCCGCTCATACAACTGCCTCAAGCGCGAGGGTGTGCACACCGTCGGAGAGTTGGTGTCGCGCACCGAGTCCGACCTGCTGGACATCCGCAACTTCGGTCAGAAGTCCATCGACGAGGTGAAGGTCAAGCTGCACCAGCTGGGCCTGTCG
>NZ_DATJYB010000627.1:0-3249 GCF_035499775.1 Mycobacterium sp.
GGCGGCATTGGCGGTGAGGATGTGTGGGTATGAAATGACCCCGCCGGTTGATTCCGGCGGGGTCGGTGGTGCTCAGGGTGTCGGGGTGGTGTTCAGTCTGCCGTGACTTCGGCGATGGCTGTGCGGGTGGAGGATTCGTCGACGATGGCCTTGTTGGCGGCGAACGCGGCGACGAGGGCTTGTAGTGCGAGGTTGTTGACCGCACGGGGGTAGCCGCGGCTGGTTTGGTGGATCAATCGGACGGCGTCGTCGGAGAACAACGTGTCGTCGCGCCCGGCCAGCGCCAGGTGGTGGCGTAGGTAGCTGGTGGTTTCTTTGTCGGTCATGGGCGCCATCGTGTAGCGCAGCCCGATGCGTTGGTCGAGTGCGGCCAGCACGCCGAGTTTCATCCGCCGCCGCAGGGTGGGTTGCCCGACGAGCAGGCAGGCGAACGGGCTCGACGAATCGAGATCATGGTTGGTGAGTAGGCGGATGGCCTCCAATTGGTCGTGACCCAAGAGGTGGGCCTCCTCAACCACGACGGTTGCTGTTCGTCCACGCTCGGCGTGTTCGGCGGCCAGCGCGTCGGCGGTCTGGGGTGCCAGGGTGGCGTGGTGGGTGAGGGGTTGGCCGCCGAGGGAGGCGACGATGCGGTGGTGGATGCCGCGGACCCCGACGGTGGGGTCGGGCAGGTAGATGATGCTGTGGCGGCTGCGGTCCAG
This sequence comes from Mycobacterium sp., assembly GCF_035499775.1. Taxonomy (GTDB): domain Bacteria; phylum Actinomycetota; class Actinomycetes; order Mycobacteriales; family Mycobacteriaceae; genus Mycobacterium. Next base: position 702 of record NZ_DATJYB010000627.1, read on the forward strand.
GGCGGCCAGCGCGGCACGCACGGCCACGGTCTTGCCAGCACCGACTTCGCCGGTGATCACGCCGATGCGCCGTTCGGCGATGCACCAGCCGATGCGGGCGACCGCTTCGTTGTGCGCGGCATGGCGGTGCAGCATGGAAGGGGCCAGATCGCGGCCGAACGGCATCCGGGAAAAACCGAAGTACGAGATCAATTCCATCATCGGGGTGCGACCTCCTGTCCGGTGAGCAGGTCGAGCTGGCCGGGGATTGGGTCGCTGGCCCCGGTGAGGGCGGCATAGTTGACGCCGCGGGCCAGTTCGGCCGCGTGCGCGGTCTCGATCAGCTGCGCGTAGTCGATACCGGACGGTTGCGGTGGCGTGTTCGGGGTTTCGGGTTTGGCCTTGGGATGGGAGTGGCGGCTGATGTGGTGCGGGATCGCCGGCCCCATCGGCACGCCGGCCAGGCGAACCTCGATGCGGGTCAGGTCGAACGGATCGAACACCAACTCGACCTTGCGTCCGACCAATGCCGGGTCGACCTCGTAGGAATTGCCGTGTAGCGACACGGTGGCGGTCTTGGTCACCCGGCGATGCGCCTCCCACAGGAACGCCTCGGTGAGCACTTCGGGTGCGGGCAGCGCGACCGGCCCAGGGGCTGACCAGCGCTGCAGCGGGGTTTGCCCGGTTTCGGAATGGATCGTGCGGTGGTAGACCGTTTCGGTCCAGGCCGCGAAGTGCCGATTCAACTCGTCCAGGTCGGTGACATAGTGGCGGCCGATGGTGTCGGGCTCGCCGGTGATCTCGACCAGGAACTGATCACGCACGGTCCTGAAGAATCTTTCTACCTTTCCGCGGCCTTCCGGCCGGTATGGTGTCGAATGCACCAGGCGCACACCGAGTTTCGCGCAGGCCCGCAGCAGCCATTCATCGACGAACGCCGAGCCGCGGTCAACGTAGATCGCCTTGGGGACACCGCGGGAGGCCAGCGCCGGCCGCAACGCGGCGGCTAGCCGCACGGTGTCCTCGGCATAGCCCCACCGATAGCCCGGCAACAGCCGGGAATGATCGTCCAAAAACGCGAACAAGTACGTCTTACGGAGTTGAATGCGTATGCCGTGCAACGCATCCCCCGTCCACAGGTCATTGGGGTGCTCGGCCTCGAACCGCCCGAACACCGGCGTCGACCCCGCGGCCGCATGGATGAGGCCGAGCCGGTGAAAGTTACGTTGCAGCGTGCGTTCGTCGGGAGCCCAGCCCAGCTGGGTCCGCAGGATCCGGCGGATCGCCGCAGCGGTGCGCTGCGGGTTCTCCCGCCGCAGCGCCACCGCCAACTCCAACACCTCCTCCGGGGTGCGCGGCGTGCATTGACGCGCGTGGGGTACCAGCGCGTCGAACCCGCCGGCGCGCCAGTCCCTGATCCAGCGATCAATGCTCTGGCGGCTGACCCGCACCCGCCGCCCGAACGGGTCGGTGTGCTCGCGCGAGGCCAACTCGCGCACCATCTTGCCGCGTTCCTTGGTGGAGTGCGCCGCATCGGCGGCCTCCCGGATCAACTGGTACCGGAACAGCCCGATCGCCCGGGCCCGCTCGGACCGCACCTTCACCTCATCATCGCCGACCACCGGCAACCTCCCTTGCTGTCTGTCAAACACCTGACAGCGCACAGGTTTACGGCGTGATCGGCCTCACCGGCAGGGTCGGTTCGTGTTGCGCTGCCGGGTCGGGCCAGCCCGACGCCAACAACCGCCCACCCGACACCGCCACCGCGGTCTCGGCCAGCGACACCGTGGACAGCACGAACCGGCGCCCGATGGCCGCCGCGAGCGCGGCGATCGCCGTCACCGCGTCGACGAACCCGCAGCAGGCCGCATCCGGCATCGCCGGATCGGCATCCACCGCACGCAGCCACACCGTGAACACCGACCGCACCGCCTCGACCCGCTCGCCGAAGCGGCGCAGCCAGCCCCGCACCGTCTCCGCCGGACGGGCCAACTCAGCGGCGACCCGGCGAAACCCCACCCGGCGCACCGCCTTGGCCACCAACGCGGACACGATCACCGCCGCCGCGTCGGCGCGGCGCAGCAGCGCCGTCACGGGCAACAACACATGCGTGGCCCCACAGCCTGCGCACCGCGACCGGCGAGGACACAACCGCACCGGCCCGTCCGTACCTCGAAGCTCTCGCGGTCTGGCCCGCCCCCAGCCCGCCAACACCCCACTACATGCCGGGCAGCTCAGCTCGCCCGCCGCCAACCTGCGCTCGACTCGATCGACATCCGCCTCTACCGTGACCACTGCGCCTCCCAGCGCGCACAGACGGCCCTCCCGCAAGACTCTGCCAGAGACACCGGGAGGGCCGTCGCCTACAACGACGTGATCACCGTGCCGCCCCGGCACCGCAAGCACCAAACCAGCCACGACCGGCCGACCAGCTGCTCATCCTCAACGCCCGATCGCTACCCCCTGGTACTCAACCTGAATGCCCCCGAACAGCCCTTGAGCAGATCCCCCGCCGCGGTCGGATCCGCCGCACCGACTCGGCGGTCTCGCGCACGAACCGCGGCGCGGC
>NZ_DATJYB010000628.1:0-6836 GCF_035499775.1 Mycobacterium sp.
CGGCGGCCTGACGCACCCCGGCGGCCAACTCGGACAGCGCTCGGCGTGCCGCCTCGGCGAGGCTGGCGCCGGCACGGCTGAGCCGGATCCCTCGTCCGTCGGGCACCACGATCGGCGTGCCCAACTCGGCGGACAGCGCAGTCAGCCATCGACTCGCGGTCGGCTGCGGCAGGCCAACCGCGGCCGCGGCCCTGGTGAGATTGCCCTCCTCGGCCACCGCGTGCAGCAGCGCCAGCTTGGGGGCCATTGATTGAACGAGTGTTACGTCGGACACAGCCGAGAATCTTGCAGCTGCGACCTGGCCTGGTCCAGGCTTATCCATTCATTCATGAATGAATAATGCCATCCTAAGGTATTAGACGCATCGATTGCCGGTCTCTAATGTCAGCCACACGGTCACGTTGGAAGTACATCGCGATGCCAGGAAGGAGACGACGATGTCGATCGCACACGCAGAACAGTCAGCTCTTGCATCGCCGCATCGGTACCGCCAAGCAATCACGAACGTAATGGTCAGCGTCGCTCTCGTCTTCGCTGCTGGTGTCGCGGGAGTGGCACCGACCAGCAGCGACCGGAACCCCGTCGGCACCGATTCGAACCCGTTCACTTCATGAGCGGCAGCGGCGAGTCGACTCCAGCCGGCAGCCCGCAGGAAGAACTCGAGCGGGGAATGTGGACGGGTCTGTCTGTCGGGTCGCAAGGACGGCCGAGCCAGCTCAGCTAATCCCTGCGGTACGCCGACAGCGACGGCCGATCGCCTGATCCACTGTCACGCCCTGGTCCGACAGGCTCGGACCAGGGCGCGGTCATGTCATGGCTCACTGAAGGATGTGCGCGAATGCGCCAATCTGTGAGGGCACCCTCGCGGTAATCTGCATGGTCGGCTTCGACAGAGCCGTGAGATGCAACGAGCGCCGCGACGTGGATATCGGTGGTAGCGATTGGGAGTCAACAATGGCGAAGATCTTTAGCCGTTGGTGGCGGGCCGATCAGTACGACTGGCTGTCGGGTTACCTGGCGGCGCGGGGTATCGGCGGTGCCACCCGGGCCTTGATGGCGGCCATCGCGGCGTCGATGGTGTTGTGTCTTGTCGCATTGCTTTCCGGTTCAGACGGCCCCCGCGGCGCGGTGCCGGTCGCGATGACCTGGGTTGCCGTCGCCGGTGGGGTAGCGGGGGTCTTGCTGTGGACGTGGCGCTGGCCGACTCGCGCGCAGTCGGTGGCCTTCGCCGTGACGTGCAACGCCGCCGTCGCCTTGGCGTGTCTGGCACACCCAAACCCACTCGCGGCGCTGATCGGGTGTATCGCCTTTGCGACCTTCGGCGCCTATATCGCGTTCTTCCACACGACCGGATTCGTGCTCTACAACTTTGCGGTGGCCGCGGCTGTCGGCATCTTCGAGGCCATGCGGCTAGTGACATCCGGACACCCCAGCCTGGCGGGCGTCGACTTGTGGCTGGTGGTTGAGGTCAACATCGCCCTACCGTTGGCCATCCGAGTCCTGGTCCGGGCGTTGGCGGGCGATCTGCTGCGCGCCGACCGCGACCCGCTGACGGGCCTGCTCAACCGCCGAGCGTTTCAGCACAATGCGCTGGGGATGATTCTGGGCCGCCGGGGCATCGACGCACACCTCGTGGTGCTGGTCATCGACCTCGATAACTTCAAAGCGCTCAACGACAATCGCGGCCACGCTGCCGGCGATCATGCCCTGGTCCAAGTCGCTCAGGCGCTACTGGGTGCCGCCGATGACCAGGCGGTGGTGGCACGCAGTGGCGGCGAGGAATTCCTCCTGGCCGGCACTTCGGCAACGTGCAACGCCGAACCTTTGGCCGCGCAGATGTGCCACGCCATCGAAACCTCGACCGCAGGGGTTACCGCCAGCATCGGCACGGCTTGTGCCCGCCTCGATGGCACCACCGACGGCGACCACCAGTCACTTCTCGAGGAGCTGGTCACAGCCTCCGATGCCGCGATGTATCAGGCTAAACGGCTGGGGGGCAACCGGTTTCAGCATCACGAACTGTGCTGACCGGCGCCGCCTTCATTGTCGTCAGGGTTCTCGCGCCCGAGCAGTACCCCAATTGCCAACTCCGCCATGACGATGTCGGGTTCTTCGCCGGTGATGAACTCGGCGTAGAGGAAAGACTCCACGATCCGGACGATGAGATAGGCCATTTCACGCGGCGGAAGTGGTAAGCGAAGGTTGCCCGCTGACACTTCGTCGTTGAGCAGGGCGTCGATGGCGGACACCAGACGTGCTTGGACGGTGCCGGCGCGTGTGGTCAGAATCCTCAGCGCACGTTCCGGCTCGCGCCGTAAGAACTCCCGAAGGTAGTCGGCACGGTCGAGCAGGGTTGCGAACCGACCGACCGCTCCGGTGATGCGCTGTGCGCCGTTGCCGACGGAGGCCTGAACCGCCGCGGTGAGGGTCGGCTCTGCGAGCGACCACAGAACCTCCCCGAGCAGTTCGTCGCGGCTGCCGACCCACCGAAACAGCGTCGCGCGATTCACGCCGAGTTCGGCAGCCAGTTCCCGCATCTCGATACGCCGTCCGGCCATGAACCATCTCCGGGCGACCCGGAACGCATCCAGCGCGTCGGGCTTGCGCTCCTCCGCCAACAAGCGGGATAGGGGTGTTGCGCTGATCGTGCACCTCCTGTCCGTCAGAACACTTCAAGCCGTGTGCAGCAGATTAGCAAATGTTGCACAGTGCCGCCTCTCTGATCCGGCGATCCAACCAGCTCGACGACGACTTTAGAATCTGAAAGACGCAATTTAAGAGGTGATTACAGCAACTTCGGCGTCCGAAGATAATTCGGTCGGCCGCTCGGCGCCGGCGCATGGCGTGTGATCCAACTCCTAAGAGTCGCATCTATGCAACATATAGTCAGATGTTGCATAATTGGTGACGACGCGGTCGCGGACCGCGATCGGACCATTGACGCCGGCGGCGCCAGCAGTAACGTCACCGGAATAACGCTGTCCGTTGAAGGCGGAATGCTGACCACCTGAGGAGCTATTCGTGAAGCAACTTTCCGGCCTGGATGCGACCTTCCTCTACATGGAGACGCCGACGACCTTCGGGCACGTCACGGGCCTGATGATCTTCGAGCGGCCCAGCGCGGACTACGACCCGTTTGCCGCCGTCTATGCCAAGTTCGCCTCCATGGTCGGCGAGCTCGAACCGTTGCGCCGCCGCCTCGTCGAGGTGCCTTTGGGGCTCGACCATCCCTATTGGGTGGCCGACCCCAACCTGGATCTCGACTTCCATATCCGGGAGATCCATTTGGCCAAGCCGGGCATGGTCGATCAACTGGCCGACCAGGTTTGCCGCATCGTCGGTCGCCCGATGGATCGGACCCGACCGCTGTGGGAGGTCTACGTCATTGACGGCCTGCACAGCGGGCGCTGGGCGCTGCTGACCAAGTACCACCACGCCACTATCGACGGCGCCGCCGGGCAGCTCATGCTGCAGATCATGACTGATCCCGACCCCGACGCCCCGCCGCCGGGCGAGAGCCTCCCATGGGATGCCGAGCCTCTGCCGAGCACGGTGGACCTGTTGCGGCGCACGGCGACTCGGCTGGCACTGAATCCCGTCAGGGCATTGCGGGTTCAAGCGCGACTGGTCCGCAGCATCGCCGACACGGCCGGTATCAACAGCGTCGGCAGCGCGGCCAGCCAGACCGGGGCGGCGGTCAAGGCCATCGCCCGACTGGGCCGCTCCGACGGGCCGCGCATCAGTCTGCCGACGACGCAGGCGCCGCCGACCCCGTGGAACAAGTCGATCACGGGCCATCGCCGATTCGCCATGCGGACAACATCTTTGGAGAATGTCAAGGCACTGAAGAACGCCACCGGCGGCACGGTGAACGACATCGTGATGGCCATCTGCGCGGGCGGGCTTCGTCAGTACCTGCTGTCTCATGACGCGCTGCCGGATCGTCCGCTGCGGGCCATGGTGCCGGTGTCGATCCGTACCGGCGAGGAGGACGACCCGTGGACCAACCGGGTGTCGGGTCTGGTGGCGGAGTTGCCTACCGATTGCGCGGACCCACTGGAACGCGTCGCCCGATGCAGCGAGGCGATGCGGAACGCCAAGCGCACCCTCGACATGGTGCCGGCCGACGAGCTCGTCGACCTCACCCAGTTCTCCGCGCCGGTACTGGCGACCTCGGCGGTGCGACTCGCGTCGCGGCTGCGGCTGGCCGACCGCTTCGCGCAGCCGTTCAACCTGGTGATTTCCAACGTGCCCGGACCCCGCCAGCCGCTGTACTTCGCGGGTGCCCAACTGTGCCACCAGTTTCCGGTGTCGATCGTCACCGACGGACAGGGACTCAACATCACAGTGGTCAGTTACCTCGACCGACTCGACTTCGGCTTCATCGTCGACCGCGACCTGGTACCCGACGTGTGGGACCTTGCCGACATGCACATCGATGAGATCAGCCGGTTGATGGAAGCCAGCGGAGCCGAATGGGTGCAACCCCCGCAGCCAGCCCACCCTCGTCGCGGGCGGGCCGGGCGTGCCCAGACCGACGACATCTGCTGAACTGCTCTACGCGGCAGCCAGCGCGCGATCCACGAACGGGACAAGGTCCTCTTCGTCGAGCCCTCCGACACCGAAGATCGTCCGCAGGTAGATCGGCGCCAGGATGCAGTCCAGGACGTCGGTCAGGTGCGGGGCGGCCTCACCACGGTCGCCGGCGCGGTCGAGCATCGCCTGGAGCTGGCCGGCCCGTTTGCGTAACGGCTCGCTGTGGCGCGGGTCCCCGTCCTGACGTACCGCCAGCACCGCACGCAGGAACGCCATCCCGCCGGGCCGGGCGATTTCGCGGGCCGCCTGCCTGGCGTAGGCGAGCAGATCGCTACGCAGCGATCCGGTGTCCGGAATCGGCGAAACGACCTCGACCCGCGCCTCCTCGACATCGAGGATCAGCGCCTCCACCGTGCCCCATCGGCGGTAGATGCTCGTCGGATTCACTCCCGCCCGTTCGGCGATCTCGCTGACCGTGACGCCGTTGGGGTTTCCGTCTGCCACCAGCTCATTGACGGCGGCATGCACGGCCGCCACCACCCGCGCGCTGCGGCCGCCGGGACGGCGCTGAACCTCAACCATGACGCAACACTAACGCATTTCTAGTTGCTTTAGCCATCCACTAGGGCTACAGTCACTAAAGCAACTCAAAATGACTTAAGGAGCCTCACGATGAAGCCGGTGCTGTTCGCCAATGAACCGTCCTTCTGGTTCGAAACATTGCGGACCCTGGGCCACACCGCCTACGGGGGAGCCGACATCGGCGAGGTCCTGACCACCTCCGCGGCCATCACCGAAGGCGACTACGACAGCTGGCACGACGAATGGCTGGCCACTGCCGACTGGGTCAGCGCCGAGGCCGAGAAGATGCTTGCCGCCGGACATCGGATCAGTGCCCGCGACGGGTTGATGCGGGCCAACAACTACTACCGCGCCGCCGAGTTCTTCCTGCACGGCAACCCCAGCGACCCCCGTATCGACCACGCCTACCGGCGCTCGCGGGAGTGCTTCGCTGCGGCCGCAGCGCTGTTCGATCCTCCGATCGAACCCGTCGAAATCCCTTATGAGGGAACCGTATTGCACGGCTACTTCTATCGCGCCGCCGGGAGCGGAGCCGACCCACGCCCGACGATGATCCTGCACAGCGGCTTCGACGGCACCTGCGAGGAGATGCACTGGATCGGCGCCGCCGCCGGACAGGAGCGGGGTTATCACGTCCTGACGTTCGACGGTCCCGGCCAGCCCGCGGCGCGCCGCCTGCACGGTCTCGTGTTCCGTCCTGACTGGGAGAACGTCGTCACGCCGGTGCTCGACTGGTTGCTGCAACGGCCGGGGGTCGATCCCGCGCGGATCGGCCTCGTGGGTGTCTCGATGGGTGGGCTGCTGGCGCCCCGGGCCGCAGCCTTCGAGCAGCGGCTGGCCGCGTGTGTGGCGCTGGACGGGGTCTACGACATGGGGCTTACCGCGACGAACAACATCCCGGGCCCGCGCGTCGAGGCGGAGGCGATGTTGCGTGCGGAATCCGCACCCGAACTCGACGCGGCACTGGAACAGGTGGTGGCGACCAATCCGGTGATCCGGTGGGCGACCACCCACGGTCAGTACGTCATGGGGTGCAGCAGTCCCAGAGAGTTTCTCGCCTCGTACCTGGACTACACGGTGGCCGGCGGAATCGCCGAACAGATCACCTGCCCGACCTTGGTATGCGATGCCGAAGACGACCTCTTCTTCGACGGTCAGCCCAAGCTGCTGTTCGACCATCTCACTTGTGAGAAGGCATATTTCGAATTCACCGACGCCGAAGGTGCCGGCGCGCACTGCCACACCGGTGCCCAGCGGCTGGCCTTTGGGCGGATCTACGACTGGCTCGACGAGCAGCTGAACCGGTGAGGAAGTGGCGTAGCGGTCGGACGGGGGCTCAGGCTTTGACCACCGTCCGGCCCATCGTCAGCCGCCGATCCATCTCGTCGAGCGCTGCCGGCAGCTCCTCGAAGTCGACCACCTTGCCGATGAAGGGCTTTATCCGTCCCTGGGTAAGGAGTTCTTCCAGCGCAGCCTGCGCCCTGTCGCCGACGTCGCGCGGCTGAATGTGGATGCCAGGCAGCGGGTTCTCCATCCTGGGGTCCGCGGTGTAGGCCAGCATCACCCCAATCAGCGAAATGATCCGCGATCTCACGGCACCCAGTATCACGCCGCCTCGCCGGCCAGTTCGCGAGCTTCCTGCTCACTTTCCACCGACGGTCCCGACCCCGGCAATGGCTTGCCCGCGACTTCGGGCGTGAACAGTAGTGTGACCACTC
>NZ_DATJYB010000629.1:0-5626 GCF_035499775.1 Mycobacterium sp.
CGTTGCGCGGTCCGTTCTCCATTCCGTTTCGAATGGTTGGTCTGCGGCCGAGCCGGATGAATCCAAACACTTGCACGTTCTGCGAGTTGGCCTTCACCCGTATCATGAAAGCCCGAAATATCACGATTGATGCAACCGTACTCTTCGCTGATCTGAGAGGCTACACGAGCGCGTCCCAATACCTGGATCCCGATCAAATGAGGACAACCCTGGACGCCTTCTATGATGAGTGTGCCGAGGCGATCTGGGAGTATGACGGACTGCTAAACAAGACAATTGGCGACGCCGTCATGGCGGTGTTCAATTTTCCCATCCGACAGGACGATCATGCAGCGCAAGCATTGCGCGCCGCGCGACAATTGCAGCGCCGCTGGGGTGTCCGCCGAGATGGACTTGCAAAGGAGTTCGACCTGGATGAAGGAGCCCTGTGTATTGGCATCGGTATTGCCAGCGGCAACGTCAGTTTCGGTGAGTTCGGTCAGTCGCATCGCGATTTGACAGTGATTGGTACGATCGTGAACACCGCCGCCCGTGCACAGTCTGTCGCGCAAGGCGGGCAGATTTTGGTCACGGGAGCAGTACGGGACCGATGTGAGAACGCCATTAGCGACAAGGGAGCGAAGTACGACCTAAAGGGTTTTGCAGCACAGACCGAACTCTATGATGCCGCGGAATGCGATGCTGCGCGCCCTGTCTAGATCGACCTCGCAGATCGACCTGCAAACGGCATGCTAACGCTGGCTGAGGGTAAGAGCCTCTCTGAAAACGAGTCGAGAGACACGGTCGCCCACCCAACAGCATCCAGAGCACATCGGTCATTCCCCTCTACGTTCTGCAGGAGTACGTCGACGCGCTGCGATCAAAGTTCGCGGGCGCCATTGCCGCAGATTCGAACAGCTGAAATAGCGCGGTGAACACCTCGGCCAGTCCCGCTGACGCTAAAGTGAAAAGCGGCGGACGAGGCGGATGCTGACCCTCTTGCGAGGCTGAGAGCAGGTCTATCAGCGGACTTTTTGAAAATCGCCGGGCCTGATCGTCTAGAAGAAAATGCCGGAGCCGCCGGGGCATCACGCGCCGCTTGCCGCTCGACCTTTTCAAGGTGCGCCCGACCTCGCGAAGCGTTCGACCGGGACGTTTCAAGGCGCGGACTTCGAAGCTAAAAGATAATTAATAAGGTATCCATATCGAGTTGGAAGTGAATTTATCAAACCAGCTATCTACACCAGGGTCGCGCCTCCAGGTTGTTGCGACGTTGTCGTGCGCTGATCGTCCATCCCTCATCAGCGTATGTATCCGCAGGCTCTGCTGTTTCCGCAATAACGTGGATTGTCACAGGGCGAAGCTTCGCCCGTGAAGAATGGGATGACAGGTTTGGGAGAGCGCCATGGCGTCGCATCCAGGAACACCCGCAGGTCCGATCGATCTTGTCCCGTTACCCGGAAGCAAGCGGCCCCGGCCGAAGGAGTCGAAGCTCGTCGGAGCGCTCGAGCCAGGCGACATCGTATCCGTCACCCTGCTGATCCGTCCGCGCGCCGGGAGTCCGCCGCTCCCGGACTATTCCGACTGGGAAAGGACGCCGCCGGGCGAGCGCAAGTTCTTGTCGGTTGAGGAGTACGTCAAGACCTACGGCGCGAGTGAAGCCGATATGCAGGCCATCGAAGCTTTCATTGTCGGCCAGGGCCTGACGCTGGTGGAATCTCACGCTGGACGACGTAACGTCATTGCGCGAGGGACGGCGGCGCAAGTCAACGCGGCATTTGGTGTCGAACTCAATCGCTATGAGTCGCCGGTCGCTGGGTTCCCGCGCCGCAGCGGCGGGACGACGAAAGAGGCTGCGGTGAAGACGCAGGTTCATCGCGGTTTCGACGGACCCGCTTACTTGCCGAAAGCTTTGGCGGAGGTCGTGACGGCAATCGTCGGGCTCGACAATCGGCGTGTCGGAGCCGTGGGTGGAAGCGGAGATCCCGCAGGCGCGAGTTTCCTGTCAGTTCCCGTTCTGGCTCAGCTCTACAACTTTCCCAATACCGGTGCTGCCGACCAGACGATCGGGGTGCTCTCCGGCGGGGGCAATTATCTGTCGTCGGATTTCACGCAGCATTATTTTCCGAGTCTGCCTGCGGGTTACCAGACGCCGCCGACGCTCGTCGAAGTGGACCTCACCTATATCGAAAGTGGCTCGAGCGTGACGTTTTCGAATAACCCGTCCGTCATTTCGAGCGGCAACTGGACCAATGCCGACCAGGAACTCACCCAGGACATATCGACGTCGTCGACTATCGCGCAAGGCGCGACGGTCAATGTCTATTTCATGGACGACACCGAGCCGGGCTGGGTCGCGTTCCTGAAGCGCCTGCTGGTCCCGGGATCGGAAACGCAGCCTGGTGTCGTGACCTCCAGCTGGTTTTTCACCAATGGCGGCGATGACACAGGCACAATCGGCGATGCTTACCAGACCGGAACCACGGCCAATACGCTGTCCGGACTCTTTCAGGAAGTGGGCGTGCAAGGCATCACCTTGTTCATTGCCGCGGGCGATTGGGGCTCTGACGACGGCCAGGCCGACGGCAAGTGTCACGTCAAGTATCCCGCCAGCGATCCATACGTGACGTGTGTTGGCGGCACCATCGTCGGGGCGCCGTCCGGAAACCCGCCTACATTCAAGGAGTATGTCTGGAGCGATGCGCACAATGCCGCCTCGCCATTCCAGTTCGGGAGTGATAGCGGCGCGACCGGCGGCGGCGTCAGCGACAACTTCAAGGTCCCGGCGTATCAGACCGCCGCAGGCGTCGCACAGAAATCGAACAATGACGGCCTGGTGAGGCGCGGCACGCCTGATGTTGCAGGGATGGTGGCGTATTCCGGGTTCTACATCAACGGAGGTCTCTATCCGAATTACATGGGAACCAGCTGCGTCGCGCCGCTATATTGCGGCCTGATCGCCGTCATCAACAGCGCTATTGGCAGGCGCACGGGCTTTCTCAACAATATCCTCTATCCGCTCGGCACGTCGGTCACCAACGACGTGACTTTCGGCAACAACGATTCCGCCGATACGCCACTCTCGACGTACTACTCCGCAGGCCCCGGCTGGGACGCCTGCACGGGTTGGGGTAGCCTCGACGGCATCAAGCTTCTGAACGGCATCGTGCAAAGCCTGTTCACACAGGACATGCAGTTCTGGGTCGACGACAGCACGTTCGGTGCGGACGAAGTGAAGGACACGCCGACGTATGCCGACGCCTTCTGGCTGGTGCTCGAGGGATTCACGCCGAACGTGCTCGGCATCTCGGCCTCGAATCCGTCAGGAACGCTCGCTCCGGTTCTGTCGGGGTCTTTTGTCACGCTGCTCGGAAGCGGCAACATCGCGCTTTCCGGAGCACCCGTTCTCGAACTGCCAGACAACTACTTCACGCCCCAGCGCATTCGCTTTCCCTACACGATCACGTTCCCGGCGGGCGTTCCGTTCCCGAGTTCGGGCGAACAAGCGTATCTGTTGTCGGCCTCGATCACGATTCCAGGCAACCCGACACCCTTCACCGCATCCACGGTGTTCGAACTCGTAGCGGGTGCGGATCCCTACTTCTCCAACATCAATCCAACGCAAAACAATGTCTTCTGGCTGAGCCAGGACCTGCGTGTGTTCACAGCCACGCCAAGTCTGCCTGGCGGTTCGCCGCCGGTCACCGGTCCGGGCGCACCGCCGTTCGGTCCGGCCGATGACAGTGTGACAGGCGCATATAACTATATTCAGGCCGTCGTTAACTATCTCAACGGACAGATCGGCTATGGCAACCCGATCTATGTGCCACCGTCGCCGCCAGCCCCTGATCCGCTCGACACCTATATCAGCGGTCAGGCGAGCGCCCTCAGCGGCGATTCATCGGTGACGCCGACCACGAAGTCCGGCTCTTCGAGCTACAGCAACTACAATTTCGCCATTGCACGCGTGCGCCTGAAGGGCCCGGCGAGTGCCACGTCGGCCAGCAACGTCAAGGTGTTCTTCCGTCTCTTCAGCACGCAAACCAACGACACGGACTACGTCAACACCGCCTCGGCCGTGTCGCTGGCGGACCCGTTCATCACTTTCCCGAGTTCGCCCGCCGGATCCCCTGGCGACCCGCAAAGCCCGCTGCCGGGGACCGATGCGAGCGGAAACATCAACGGCTGCACTCTGCCGTTTTTTGCCACCACTAACTACGTCGACAACCCGACCGACTATGATTCGGGCGGCGTCAACAACCAGAGCTTCTCGGTGCCCGCCGCGAGCGGTGGCGATACGACATGGGCCTTCTTCGGTTGCTTCCTCAACGTCTATGACACGAACAATGTCTACGGCGGCGAGGACCCGCAGTACTGGCTGAAGAGCGGGAGCCATCACTGTCTTGTCGCGCAGATCGCCGACACCGGTGCCCCGATCCAGAACTCGCTGAATGTCGTTGAGAACCCGGAAAATTGCGACAAACTCGCGCAACGCAATCTGCAGGTCACACCCTCCGGCAACCCGGGCTTCCCGTTGAGCCATCGCATTCCACAAACGTTCGATCTGCGGCCGAGCCCTTCGACGGTGAACAACCCATCGGGGTATCTGACCGACCGCCCCGACGAGCTGATGATCGATTTTGGCGACGTTCCCGTCGGCAGCGTCATGAACCTTTATTGGCCGCAGGTCGAGGCGAGCCAGGTGCTGGCACTCGCGGCGAAATACTATTCGACGCATCTGCTCGAGGCAGCCGATGCGTACACCATTCGCATCCCTGTCGAGGGCGACGTGGGCTACGTGCCGATTCCCACGGGCAAGGGAACGAACTTTGCGGGCCTCCTCACGCTCGAACTGCCCTCAGGCATCCGGGTGCGCGACGAATTCCAGGTCATCGTGCGGCGCATTACGTCGAGACGGCCGTCGGACGACATCGACCACGCTCGCGCCAGTGACGCAAGCGTGAATCGAGTCCCGAACTGGCGCTATGTAGTGGGCACGTTCCAGATGACGATCCCGGTGCGCGAGGACGCCGTGATTCTCCCCGCGGAGGAAAACCTGCTGTCCATCCTGAAGTGACGCTTCAGGCGCACGCACCGGACCGATCGGTGGCGCCCGGTGCTATCGCGCTATCTGGCGATCGTGGAAGGTCGCGTGAAAGGCCTGGGCGGGAATCCATCGCACATTGCGCCATCACCCTGGGGGACCAGCGGAAAACCCGGGCCGCTCCATGGCAGCCCGCCTGTGCTGACCGGCGAATTGGAGTTCACCGGCAAGGTGAGCGGCGTCGTCTACGATCACTTCGGTGATTTCGAAGGATTCTTGCTGGAGACGGAAACGAGCCATGAAAGGCGCTTCCACAGCCGCGAACAGGACCTGGAATGTCTGGTGCGCGAGGCGTGGAAGGAAAAAACGCGGATCAGCGTTTTCGTGAATCGTGAGCGTCCGCATACGCCGACGAGGATCATCCTGCGCCGCACCGCAAGATATTTTCCGCACTGAACGACCAGTCGGAAAACCCGCGAGCAGATGATGCGCCGCTTCGAGTCGGCGCATCACCTGCAGCGTTTGGCTCCGGTCCACGATCAGCTAGGCCATCTCTTCGAGCATTGCCGCTATCCCAGCAACCGAAAGTCAAAGCGGTCGCTG
>NZ_DATJYB010000630.1:0-16399 GCF_035499775.1 Mycobacterium sp.
CCCTCGGCGATCTCGACAATCGCGGTGTCCCAGTCGATTTCCTCATAGGTTCCGTCGGGACGGCGGCGCAGCGGGGAGGTCAGGCGACCGCGGCTGTTCTGGTAGTGGTCCAGCCGCAGCGCCTTGTTGCAGGTGTAGCCCTGCGACGCCGGATGCGCCTTGTCGCCACGGATGCGGGCCAGCTTGCGGTCTTCGACCTGGACGACGATGCCGCAATTGCACTCGCAGAGGATGCACGCCGTGGGCTGCCAGTCGGTGGTGGTCATTGCGGGTTCCTCTCCGGGAGCTCGGCCAACAGCAGGTCGCGTAGCTGGCGACGAACAAGATCGAGTGGCGTCAGGTCGTGCCGCACCCGGGCCAGCAGCAGCGCGCCTTCGACCGCCGAGACAGCCAGCACCGCCAATTCGCCTGCTCGCTCCGCCGAAACACCGTCGGCGATGAAGCGCTGCGCGAGCAGGTCCGACCAGCGGTCGAACACCGCGGCCGCCCGCTCGACGACCGGCGCCATCCGCTCCCGCTCGGCCTGTTCGCCCGCTTCGACGGACACCGCCGCGATCGGGCAGCCGGCGCGGAAGTCACTGCCCAGCAGCTGCTGTCGGTACTTGTCGATCAGCGTGTCCAACAGCTGCTCGCTCGGACCTGCCTGGGTGATGATGTTGGCGACGTGATCGCCGGCGTAGTCGACCGCCTCACAGAGCAGTTGGGTACGTCCACCCGGAAAGTAGTGATAGGCCGATCCGCGCGGCGCGCCGCTGTGCTCGAGCACGTCCGAGATCGCGGTGGCGTGCGCACCCCGTTCCCTGATCAACAGCGCAGCAGACACCACCATCCGCTCGCGTGGACTTGCCATCGGCGCTCCCATCCGGACCCGGCCTATGTATGATGCTATACATAATCCTGGGCGCGCGGAAGGCTACCTCGGCGGTGTCTGCAGGATCGACTCTTAGGTTTGCCAGTCGTTGGAGCCGTCGTTCTTCGAATAGGTGCCCACGGAGTTCTTCACGACGATGGGATCACCCGGACCGAAGTTGTCGAAGAACCACTTCGCGTTGGTGGGGCTGATGTTGATGCAGCCGTGGCTGACGTCACGCTTGCCCTGGTCGTCCACCGACCACGGCGCGCTGTGCACGAAGTTGCCACTGTTGTCGAAGCGGACGGCCAGCTCGACCGTCACCTTGTAGCCGTAGGTCGAGTTCACCGGGACCCCGTAGGTCGAGGAATCCATCACCACTGACGGCATCTTCTCCTGCACGTAGTAGGTGCCGTTCGCGGTCTGGTGGTTGCCGGCTGACATACCCATCGACATCGGGAAGGACTTCTCGACGACGCCATTGCGGGTAACGGTCAATGTGTGCGTGCTGTCGTCGGCGGTCGCCAGCAGCGTATCCCCGGTCCGGAAGCTCGACACGGTGCCGCCCGCGTCGATCGTCACCGTGGTATGGGCGGGCCAGAAGCTCAACGGGCGCCAGCGAAGCTGAGTCGGGGTCATCCAGTAGAACTTGCCCGGCACCGGCGGGACCGACGAAACGTGAACGGCGGCGATCGCGGCGCCCGCGTCCTCGACCGGCCCTGGGAAGTTGACCATGATCGGCTCGGCCACGCCCACCGTCGAGCCATTGGCAGGGGCAATCCTCGGCGGCCCGAACGGCGGCGTGCCCATGAAGGGCGTCGGGTCCTGTCCGTCGACGGGGCCCGCGAACATCGGAGGGGTCAGAGGGGGAGGTAGGGCCAGTGGCGGTGGCGCCGGGGGGCCGGGCGGGGCCGGTACGACAGCCCCTGGATCAACGGGAGCGGGATCCGGATCTGCCAGCGCAGTACCCGCGCCCAGCACCAGCACCCAGCCCAATACCGAGGCCATTCCGGCTGCCTTCAGAGCTCCGAAGATGCTTCCCTTCGTCCAGCCCGACATATACATCCCTCCGTCGCGTTCTCGAAATAGTTTGGCACAGCCCGCGGACCAGCGGCCTCGTCAGCGGCCGGCGGTGGGCCGTACAGCGCCGAAATCATGCCGCTGACCTGCTCGGCTATGAATCGCGTTAGCAGCCCCTACAGCTGCCAATCGTTAGAGCCGTCGTTCTTCGAATACGTACCGACCGAGTTCTTCACCACGATCGGATCCCCGCTGCCGAAGTTGTCGAAAAACCATTTGGCGTTAGACGGGCTGAGGTTGATGCAGCCGTGGCTGACGTCGCGCTTGCCCTGATCGCCGACCGACCACGGGGCGCTGTGTACGAAGTTACCGCTGTTGTCGAACCGGACAGCGTCGGTGACGGTCACCTTGTAGCCGTTGGCCGAGCCGACCGGGACGCCATAGGTGGAGGAATCCATCACCACCGACGCCATCTTCTCGAGCACGTAGTACGTGCCGTTCGCGGTCTGGTGGCCGCCCGCCGACATCCCCATCGACATCGGGAAGGTCTGAACCACTTTCCCGTTGCGGGTGATCGTCATCTGATGCGTCGAATCGTCGGCCAACGCCACCAGCGAGTCACCGGTCCGGAAGCTCGACTTGGTGCCGGCCGCATCGATGTTCACCGCCGTGTTCGGCGGCCAGAACGAAAGCGGGCGCCAGCGCACCTGGGAGGGAGTCATCCAGTAGAACTTGCCCGGCACCGGCGGGATCGACGAAATGTGGATGGCGTTTTCGGCCATCGGCCGATCGGCGATCGGCACGGCGAAGTCGATGATGATCGGCTTGGCCACCCCGACCATCGAACCGTTGAGCGGATTGAACGTCGGCGGCCGGAACGGCGGCGCGCCGGTGAACGGCGTCGCATTCTGCCCGGCGACCGGGCCCGTCGCCCCCGCCGGCTGTGGCTGCAGCGGATCACCGGGCGGCGGCAGCACGCCTTCGGCAGGGATAGGAGCTGGAGGAGCCGCCGGCGGCAGCACGCCTTCCGCAGGGATAGGCGCGGGCGGCGGCTGTGCCTCCCACGGCGGCGGTGGTCCCGGCGGGTCGGCGGGTGCGGCAACCGGCCCCGGTTCGGGGGGCGGCGGCGGGTCGGGGTCGCCCAGAGCGGTGCCCGCAGTCAGCACCAACACGAGCACGCCCAGAACGGCGAGGAAAGCTCCCCTCGTCCAGCGCGACATATGCGATCCTCCCTCTCAGGTCTGACCCAGTGTCGCACAACGCGCAAATCAGTTACCAAATCTGCGGCCCAATAACCGCTGCTGACCTGCTGCGTTTCACTCGTCCGGTGAAGTCGGCACGGCATCGTCCAACAGCTGCCGGTTAGCGGCCATGCCGATCAACGCGATACCCATCAGACCCGCGGAAGCGGTCAGCATCATCGCCACGCTGCGCTCGTACAACAGCCCGCCGGCCAACGAGCCGGCCATGATGCCCACCTGGAACGCCGTCACGTACAAGCCGGACGCTCCGTCGGGATCGTCGGCGCCGCTGCGCATCGCCGAGGACTGCAGTATCGGCGACACGCCGGTCGCCATGGCGCCCCACAGCACGATCGCGCCGGTGCCGATCAGGGCCGTCACCACGGTGCGTTGGCTGCCGAACGCCAGTGCGGTCAACACGACGAACGCCGTCGTCAGCGCACCCATGCATACCAGTACGGCGCCCCGGGGCCGATGGTCCAGCGGCCGCGCCACCAGGGGCACGGCCAGCAGACCGGCGAACCCGTAGGCCGCCAGCAACCAGGCCAGATTCGGCCCGCGCACCCCGACGACGTCGCGGATGACCACCACGATGAACGTGTAGGAGACGAAGTGGCCGCTGACGGCGATCATCGTGAGCAGGCTCACCGTGATCAACCGCCGATTGCGGTGATGCCGCGACCGCGGGCCCACGTGCATCAGCTGACCCTCGGTGAGCACCATCTGCGGCAGCACCAGCAGCGCGGCCAGGGTGACGACGGTAGCCGCGACGGTGATGCACACCACAGCCAGCCGCCAGCCCCACATCAGGCTCATGGCGGCGGTGAGCGGGCTCCCGACCACCAGCGCCAGGCTGGTTCCGACGTAGATCGACGTCGTGGCGCGCCCGGCGTGGGTGGCCGGCACCAGTCGGGTCGCGATCGGCGCGATGACCGACCACAGCAGGCCGTGGGTGATCGCACACAGCACCCGTCCCGCGGCCAGCACTGCGAAGTTGGGCGCCAGCGCGGAGACAAGCTGTGAGACGGTCAGGCAGGTCAGGCTGAGCAGCAGCGCCCGGCGCCGCGGCCAATGGGCCGTCCAGCGCACCAGCGGAACCGTCGTCAGGGCCGCGACCAGGGCGTACCACGACAACAGGGTGCCAACCACGACCAGGCTGACCTTGAGGTCGCGCGCGATAGCCGACAGCGCGCCCACCGGCAGCAACTCAGCGGTGACGTAGATGAAGGCCGCGGCAGCCAGCACCGCAAGTTGCGCGGCGATCCGTGGCGTCCACGTTCGTGCGGGGGCGGCGGCGGTTCCGGTTTCGGTCATGGCTGATGCGTCTCAAGGGGCGGTATCGCCCGGGCGGCGTTGGTGCACCCCCGGCCCGATCACGCTAGCCCCTAACCGTACGGCCTGCGATGACGGGTTTTAACCATCTATGCGTTTCAACACACCCGACGAGTCAGGAACGGACCAGGCGTGCGATGGCGGCCGAGGCTTCGGCAAGTTTATCGTCGGCCTCTGTGCCGCCCTCGGCCACCGCGCGGGTGACGCAGTGGCTCAGGTGCTCGTCGAGCAGGTTGAGGGCCACCGACCGCAACGCACTGTTGGCGGCGCTGATCTGGGTGAGGACGTCGATGCAGTACTTGTCCTCCTCGATCATCCGCGCGATGCCACGAACCTGACCCTCGATGCGCCGCAGCCGCTTGGCGTAGTCGTCCTTCTGCTGCGTATATCCGTGTGCAGGTGTCGTCGTCACACAACCACCATACCCCATATACCCTAGCGGGGTATTACCCGCGGATTATGGGCAGGTCGCGCCCCGCATACTTGAACAATGACCCCTGACATCAAACCCCGTAGTCGTGACGTGACCGACGGCCTGGAGAAGGCCGCCGCCCGTGGCATGCTGCGCGCGGTAGGCATGGGTGACGAAGACTTCTCCAAGGCCCAGATCGGGGTCGCGTCGTCCTGGAACGAAATCACCCCGTGCAATCTCTCGCTGGACCGGCTGGCCAAAGCCGTGAAAGAGGGCGTGTTCGCAGCCGGCGGCTACCCGCTCGAGTTCGGGACGATCTCGGTTTCCGACGGCATCTCGATGGGCCATGAGGGCATGCACTTCTCGCTGGTGTCCCGCGAGGTGATCGCCGACAGCGTCGAGACCGTGATGCAGGCCGAGCGGCTCGACGGGTCGGTGCTGCTGGCGGGATGCGACAAATCACTGCCCGGGATGCTGATGGCCGCCGCCCGCCTGGACCTGGCGGCGGTGTTCCTCTACGCGGGCTCGATTCTGCCGGGAGTGGCCAAGCTCTCCGACGGCAGCGAGCGCGAGGTCACCATCATCGACGCGTTCGAGGCCGTCGGCGCCTGCGCGCGCGGATTGATGCCGCGCGAAGACGTCGACGCCATCGAGCGGGCGATCTGCCCCGGCGAAGGCGCCTGCGGCGGCATGTACACCGCCAACACCATGGCCAGCGCCGCCGAGGCACTGGGCATGTCGTTGCCGGGCAGCGCGGCGCCGCCGGCGACGGACCGCCGCCGCGACGGGTTCGCCCGCCGCAGCGGCCAAGCCGTCATCGAGCTGCTGCGCCGCGGCATCACCGCTCGCGACATCCTCACCAGGGAGGCGTTCGAGAACGCGATCGCGGTGGTGATGGCGTTCGGCGGCTCCACCAACGCGGTGCTGCACCTGCTGGCCATCGCGCACGAGGCCGACGTGGAACTGTCGCTCGACGACTTCAGCCGGATCGGGTCGAAGGTGCCGCACCTGGCCGACGTCAAGCCGTTCGGGCGGCACGTGATGTCGCACGTCGACCACGTCGGTGGCGTGCCGGTGGTGATGAAGGCACTGCTGGACGCGGGCCTTCTGCACGGCGAGTGCCTGACGGTGACCGGCAAGACGGTCGCCGAGAACCTGGCCGAGATAGCCCCACCAGACCCGGACGGCAAGGTGCTGCGCGCGCTGGACAAACCGATCCACGCCACCGGCGGGATCACTATTTTGCGCGGATCGCTGGCACCAGAGGGCGCGGTGGTCAAGACGGCCGGTTTCGATTCCGACGTGTTCGAAGGCACCGCAAGGGTTTTCGACGGCGAACGGGCCGCGTTGGACGCCTTGGAGGACGGCACCATCACCAACGGCGACGCGGTGGTGATCCGCTACGAAGGTCCCAAGGGTGGGCCCGGGATGCGCGAAATGCTGGCGATCACCGGCGCCATCAAGGGCGCCGGGCTGGGCAAGGACGTGCTGCTCTTGACCGACGGCCGGTTCTCCGGCGGGACGACCGGCCTGTGCGTGGGCCACGTCGCGCCGGAGGCCGTCGACGCCGGGCCGATCGCCTTCCTGCGCGACGGCGACCGGATCCGTCTCGACGTCGCCGCCCGCACCCTGGACGTGCTGGCCGACCCTGACGAATTCGCATCCAGGCAAAAGGATTTCAGTCCTCCCCCGCCGCGGTACAAGACCGGCGTACTGGCCAAGTACGTCAAGCTCGTCGGCTCAGCGGCGACCGGCGCGGTCTGCGGCTAATCCGAGCGTCCTGTCATGCCTGTCGACCTCCTGGACCGACTCCGGCTCGACGTTCCGGTGGCTCAGGCCGGGATGGGCGGCGGCCTCGCCGGTCCACCGCTGGCCGGCGCGGTCGCCAAGGCGGGCGGTCTCGGAACACTGGGCCTGGCCACGCCGTGGCAACTGCGGGCGTCGATCGACCGGGTGCGGACCGAGGCGCCGGGCCGTGCGGTCGCGGTAAACCTGTTGGTGCGCTTCGTAGGTCGCCGCCACGTCGAGATGTGCGTCGACAGTCGCGTTGACGTCGTCGTGCTGGCCTTCGGCGAGACTCGAAAGCTGGTCGAGCACCTGCGCGACGCCGGCATCTTCGTGTTGGTGATGGTGGGTTCGCGTGCGCAGGCACGCCGCGCCATCGGCTGGGGCGCCGACGGTTTGATCGCTCAGGGTCGTGAAGCCGGCGGGCACCTGGTCGGAACCATGCCGGCCTTGGATTTCCTGCCGCTGGCTCTGGCTGCGGCACGAGACCGCCCGGTGTTCCTCGCCGGCGGAATCGCCGACGGCGCCGATACCCGCGCCGCCCTGGACGCGGGCGCCAGCGGCGTCGTCGCGGGAACGCGATTTCTGCTGACCCATGAGGCCAACGCCAACCGGGAGTATCAGCGGCGAATCATTAACGCGGACAGGACCATCGAAACCAATCTGTTCGGGTTCACCTGGCCGCTACGGCATCGCGTGGTACCCAATGCCGCCACCCGGCGCTGGTGCCGCGACGACGGGTGGGCCAAGATCATGCCGGCGACGCTCAACGCGGTGAGCCGTCCGTTGGCGGCGCCGCTGTATCGCGACCTGGGCGACGTGCTGCGGCTGCAGTCTCCGCGCCGTCCGATGTTCTCGCCGGCGGCCCCGGAACGCCGGATGCCCGACTCGTGGGTCGACCGGGCGGCGCTGTACGCCGGCGAGACGGCTTTGCGGCTGGGCGAGGTCACCTCGGCCGAACAAGCAGTCAGGGACCTCAGCCCGGGCTAGTGGACCGACGCGATCGCGAAGCCGTCCCAGCCCTAGATCCCGACCGTCTGCAGCACCGCGGTGTCCAGGCGCGGGTGCTCGCCCATCGCCTGCAAGGTCTGACGGGTTGCAGTGATCCTGGGGTCGTCCGACTCCGTCAGTATCCGGCCGTCACGAATGACGTTGTCCACCACGATGACTGAGCCGGGGCGGGTCAGCCGGATCGCCCAGTCCAGGTACGCCAGGTTGTTCTCCTTGTCGGCGTCGATGAACACCAGATCGAAGGGGCCGCCGGTCACCGCCGGCAACGTGTCCAGCGCGGCACCGACCAGCACGTCCACCCGGTCGGCCACACCGGCCCGCTCCATATTGGCCCGTGCGACCTCGGCGTGCCTGGGCTCCTATTCCAGCGTCACCACCCGCCCCTGCGGGCCCGCGCCGCGAGCCAGCCAGATGGTGCTGAAACCACCCAGCGTGCCGAGCTCGAGGATGCGGCGGGCCTGCATCGCACCGGCCAGCAGGCACAGGAACTTGCCCTGCTGTGCCGACACCGCGATCGGCGGTAACCCGGCCGCGTTGCTGGCCTGCAGAGCCGCCGCTAACGCCGGATCGTCGTCAATCACGGTGCTGTCCAAGAATCCGTCGACTTCTTGCGGGGTCGGGTCTTGGGCCATAACGCCAACGCTATAACCACGGCAGGGCGCGGTGCGGTCGTCGCCCGGCCAGGACGCACCGTCGTCGTCAGATCATCGCGGCTTATAGATGTGTGCACGGTGCTCGACACGTCCGACGAGCAGGACTCGGTCGTCGTCGAGGATCCGGAAGGTAATCCGGTAATCGCCTCGGCGAGCGACCCGCCATCCCGAGAGTTCATACCGCAGCGGCTTGGAAAGCCGATGCGGATCCTCGGGCAGTGTCACAGTGCTGAATTCGACAATCGCCGCTGTGATCTTGTGCGGCAGCCGATTCAATCCTCGGACTGGAGTCGACGAAAACCGCACCGTCCAGGGCCGTTCATCATCGGTCACGACAGCCCGTAGCGCCGACGAAGCTCCTCGCCGCTGACGGTCTCGCCAGCGGCATATTCAGCGTCGGCCTGGGCGAGTTCATCGACGAGCCCGAGCGTCTGCAGCGCGTGCAGCGTCTCGTGCAGCGATTCAAGATCGTCGGCGGACATGAGAACCGCGGCCGCCCGACCGTGTTTGGTGATCTGAATGATCTCGTGCGTGGTATCCGCTTCCTCGACCAGCGACGAGAGCTTGTCCTTGGCTTCACTCAGAGGTACCGACTTCACGAGTCCCAATATAGCCAGAAATATAGCCTGCAGTTAGCCGTACCTGTGGCCACATCTTGCTGCACCCGAATCGGTCCTATCCGTTCACACGGCCACGGCGCAACGGGTGGCTTAACGCCGTAGGAGCTTCCCAAATACCCTTACCGGGTATAGGCTAGAGTTGTTCTGGGTTCCAAACGGAAGAAAACCCAGACGGAATCGACCACTGGGACTTCACCGAAGTCACCGCCACAGAAAAGGATGAAAACCAATGGCGAATTACGAAGCCGGAACCTTGCTGACCTGCGGCCACGAGGGCTGTGGATGCCGCGTTCGCGTCGAGGTCGAGTGCCACTGTTCCGGCTCGAGTGAGGCGTACCGGTGCACCTGCGGCGACGAGCTGGTGGCCGTCAAGTAGGGCCTTCGGGCATTGACTCTGCGTCCACGGCGCGAAAACAAGCCCGACTAAACCACACCCTCACTACAGTCTCGGTGAGCCGGCCCGCCCGCATGCCCAGGCCGCACGGCGCCGAGACTGAACTGACGCCGCCGAAACTGCACACAGATCGCGATTGAAGCGAGAAGGCGGCGCCGCCAGGGCAGAGTCAACGCCCGAATACGCGACCGGCCAACTCGACCTCGGCTGCCAGCTTCAGGGCGACCGCCGACGCACCCACGGCCACGGCATACCCGCCCGGCACGATCCGCCAGCTTGAGACGCTGCCGTCGTACCGGGCGAGCAGGCGCGGATCAGCCTCGATGGTCACCCGCGAGTTCTCGCCCGGCTCCAGCTCGACCCGCTCAAATCCCAGCAACCGCAACCGTTGTCCGTCGGGACCATCCGTCAAATACAGTTGCGGGACGTCGGCGCCGGTGCGATCGCCCGTGTTGTGGACGGTGAAGCTGGCCGTCACGGTCTCACCACCGGCCACGATCAGGTCGCGGTACTCAAACGTGGTGTAGGACAGGCCGTGCCCGAACGCGAACATCGGCTCTTGGCCTTGTCTGGCGAACCAGCGATAGCCGACCTCGGCTCCTTCGGAGTAGCGGATGGTGGTCGACGTGCCGAACGGCGCGCCCAGATCGGGCAGCTCGGGACGCGGCGTCTGGCCGAGGTCGGCAGGGAAGGTGATCGGCAGCCGTCCCGACGGATTCACCTGTCCGGCAATGACTTCCGCGATCGCCCGACCGCCGGCCTGACCCGGATACCAGGCCTGCACAACGGCATTCACCGAATCGCGCCACGGCATGGCGACGGGGTTGCCGGTCTCGAGCACCACAACGGTGTTCGGGTTGGCGGCGGCCACGGCTGCGATCACCGCGTCCTGGCCCCAGGGCAGCGACAGGTCGGCGCCGTCGATGCCCTCCCCTTCGACCCGGATCGCGAACACGATCACGACGTCTGCCCGCTGCGCCGCCAGCACCGCCTCGGCCGGGCTGATGCCCGGGTCGAATTCGATGTGCGCGCTGGGGAATTGCCTTCTCAGTTCGTCGAGCGGGCTGGACGGCAGCAGGTAGAGGTTGCGCAGTCCGCCCGTCAGGCCGGGCCCGCCGATGGGAATCACCTGCGCGTAGCCGCCCGGGGGTACGACAGCGCTGGACCCGCAACCGATCGGCACACCGGACTGCGCATGGCCACCGATCACAGCGATGCGCGCCGACGTCTCCTGCGCCACGGGCAGCACGCCGCGGTTGGTCAGCAACACGATTCCCTGCCGTGCGATCCGCAACGCAATCTCGTTGTGCGCGAGCATATCCGGCTGCGGCGCGGCATCCCAACGATCGACGCCGACCGCGAACATTGACCGCAGGATCCGCCGGACCATGTCCGACAGGCGCTCTTTGGGCAACCTCCCGTCGGCATAGGCGGCCCGCAGCGGGTCGGTGAAAGCCTCGGACTGCCAGAACACTGCGTCGATCTGGGCACCGCACTCCTGGTCCAGGCCGTGCAGCGCGCACTCCCAGCCCGGTGTCCCGCCCCAGTCCGACATGACCCAACCGCGGTATCCCCAGACACCTTTCAGCACCTCGTTGATCAAAACCTCGTTGGCCGCCGCGTATTCACCGTTGACCTTGTTGTACGCCGCCATGACCGCGCCGGGCTGGGATCGCTCGATGGCGATCTGAAAGGCCAGCAGGTCGGATTCGCGGTGCGCGCCGGGGTCGACGATCGCGTCCAGCCAATGCCGATTGGTCTCGTTGCAGTTTAGTGAGTAGTGCTTGACGGTCGAGATGACGCCGTGCTGCTGTATCCCGTTGACTTGCTCGGCGGCGATCGCGCCGCTCAAAAGCGGGTCCTCCGAGACGTATTCGAAGTTGCGGCCGTTGCGCGGGTCGCGCGCCAGGTTCATGGCACCGGCCAGTTGTACGTTGAACCCGCGGCTGCGGGCCTCCGAGCCGATCACCTCGCCCGCGGCACGGGCGAGGTGCGGGTTGAAACTGGCGGCCAGCGACAGACCGGCCGGCAGCGCCGTGGCGGTATCACCCGGGCGGTAGCCGGGGTTGGTGACGCCGAGACCCGCGTCGCTCATCAGCAGCGCCGGGACACCCAGGCGCGGAATCCCGGGCACGTAGCCGGCGCTCATCGGAATGCCCGGCGGGATACGCTCGTCGCGCAGCGGCCACAGCTCGCCTGCCCCCATCACACCGACCAGCAGCGAGAAGCGCTCGTCGTCGGTCAGCTGGGTTTCGATCTCACGCGCCCGGTCGTCGGGGTCTGCCTCGCTCACCGCACGCCCTCCTTGGCGTAGACGACGCGCAGCACGTGGCCGACTTCGGGTCCCATCACCAGCTCGGTCAGCGTGCAGATCGTCGCGACGAACTCCGGACCGTGCGGCGGCATGGAATTCCCAGCCTGGCACAGGTGGTGCGCCACTTCGTGCAGCACCACCAGCTCACGCATCGCCCAGTCCGCGGTGTCACGGTCGGGCACCGCGATAATGCCTGCACCGTCGCGGTTTTCGTAGTGTGCCGCGGTGGCCGCCCGACGCGCGCGCACTCGCAGCGGTGACACCGACGGCCAGTGCTCCCGTACCGCAGGTAGTGCCAACACGTCGTCGACGTAGCGCTGCACCGACGTAACCGATCCGAACCGCCCCTCCGGCGGCAGCGTCAACTGTGTGCCGAAGAAGTCAATCGCGGGTGAGCCGTGTTCGGCGGCGCGGTCGAACAACGTCCGGATGAATTCCTCGGCCGCATAAACCTTGGCGCGCTGGGAATCCCGTACCGAATCCGGCAATGTCAATGACCCAGCGCGGTCCGCGCCCCGGGCAGCTCGGGGCTGTTTCCGAGCCGCGCCCGCTTGCCGGCCCGGTCACCCGCGCGTCGCGCCGCCGACGAATACCCGGCCGTAGCCCTGCTGGCCTGCCAGCTTCCCCGCGCCCGGGACGTACTGCGGTAGTGGTCGCGCAGCTCGACCTCCTTGTCTCGCAAGGCGATAGCGGTGCCCGGCGCGCGTCCACGGTCCTTGGAGACCTCTTGCCGGGCCTGGTCGCGGGCCTCGGCCAGCCGCAGCCCCACCCGGGTCCCGAAGGCCAGCTGAAAATTGAGGCGAGCGGTGATCGTCGGCGTGGGCCGGTGCGCGCCCGAAGCGAGATAGCTGTCCGACGCCCGCACCATCTGCACGACCAGGCTGGCATACAAAGCGTGCGTCGCGTCGATGTCCTCGGTAAACCCGTAGGCATAGACGAAGGTCGAATTCGACGCGATGTCGCAGCGCACATCGTTCGCGGACGCGATCAGCACGAACAGCTGCACATAGGTTCGCAGCCCGCGGGTGCCCGCCGTCCCGATAGTGATGGTCCGCTGGGTGGGCGCCTGCGCGGGCGAACGGCTGGCCGCGTGCGACCGGGCCACCGCCAAGTCGATGGAGGCCGCCGTCGCCAGGCGTTGCGCGGCGCTCATGAACGCATCGGCTTCGTGGGCGTTGTCGGTGCCTTCGGCCTGCCGCAGCAGCGCAGCGATGCGCGCCAGCATCTTGTCGTCGGTCATAACGCCAAACTACGGGAGGGGTCAGACATCTCTTTTAGAGTCGCTTGTTGATCCAGGCGACCACGTCGTCGAGCACCTGGTCTTGCTCCGGCTCGTTGAACACCTCGTGGTACAGCTCGGGGTAGACCTTCAACTCGACATCGGTCGATCCGACGCATTCCACCAGGCGGCGGCTGCCCTCGGCGGGAACCAGATGGTCCTCGGCGCCGTGCACCACCAGCAGCGGCGCCGTCAGCGCCGGAGCCCGCTGCGGCATGGTCTCGCCGACCTGCAGCAGCGCCCGGCCCAGACCGGCGGGGACCCGACCGTGGTAGACCAGCGGATCGTTCTCGTATGCCGCCACCACCTCCGGGTCGCGGGAAATGGCCTTGAAGTCGAGTTCCTGCACCGGCAGACCGGGCATGAGGACGCCGAGGCCCTTGGCCGCGAGCACCACCAGCGGGTGCACCATGTCCTGGGCCGCCACAGCGGGCCCCGAGAGCACCATCAGGTCGTAGTTGTCCGGGCGTTCGACCCCGTAAGCGAAGACGATCCCACCGCCCATGCTGTGTCCCAGCACGATGCACTTGAGGCCGGGGTGTTCGCGCTTGGCGATCCCCACCAGAGTGTCGAAGTCGGCGGTGAACTCGGAGACATCCCGCACCATGACCCGCTTGCCGCCGGAACGCCCGTGCCCGCGGTGGTCCAGCGCGTACGTGACCAGCCCGGCCTCGCCCAACCGCTGCGCGACGTGGTCGTAGCGGCGGGCATGCTCGCCGAAACCGTGCGCCAGCACGACCACCGCTTTCGGCGGGGTGTCGGGCATCCAGACGTCGTAGACGATGCGCACGCCGCCGACGCCGTCGAAATTCCGTTCATCGCGGTTGATAGTCATTACGGGCAGCGTAATGGCTCCCTGGGCGGGTGTGTCACACATTCTGCGTAGGCTCGATCGGGTGAGCCTGCTCGCAGAAAATTCCGAGGCCCCACGAGAGTTCTCCGGGGCAGACTTCTCCACCCACGCCGAGCCCTACCGTCGCGAACTGCTGGCGCACTGCTATCGGATGACGGGGTCGCTGCACGACGCTGAGGACCTGGTGCAGGAGACATTCCTGCGCGCCTGGAAGTCGTACGACCGTTTCGAAGGCAAATCGTCGCTGCGGACCTGGCTGCATCGCATCGCCACCAATACCTGCCTGACCGCGCTGGAGGGCCAGCAGCGCCGGCCGTTGCCGACCGGGCTGGGGACGTCCAGTTCGGACCCGACGGCCGAGCCGGTGGAACGCGCCGAGGTGCCCTGGCTCGAGCCGTTGCCAGATCTTGCGGATGACCCCTCGGCCATCGTGGGGTCACGGGAGTCGGTGCGGTTGGCGTTCGTCGCTGCGCTGCAGCATCTTTCACCCAGACAGCGGGCGGTATTGCTGCTGCGTGAGGTGCTGCAGTGGAAGTCCGCCGAGGTGGCCAGCGCGATCGGCACCACCACGGTCGCCGTCAACAGCCTGCTGCAGCGGGCTCGGTCCCAGCTGGAGGCGGTCGGGCCCAGCGCCGACGACCCGCTGGTGGCGCCGGATTCCGCGGAGGCACAGGACCGGCTGGGGCGCTACATCGCAGCGTTCGAGTCCTACGACATCGACCGGTTGGTGGAGCTGTTCACCAGCGAGGCGATCTGGGAGATGCCGCCGTACACCGGCTGGTACCGGGGTGCGCGGGACATCATCACGCTGATTCACCAGCAGTGCCCCGCCGAGTCCGCCGGCGATATGCGCCTGCTCCCGTTGGTCGCCAACGGTCAGCCCGCCGCGGCCATGTACATGCGCCAGGGCGAGGTGCATGTGCCCTTTCAGCTGCACGTGCTGGATATGACGGCCGACGGCGTGTCACACGTGGTGGCG
Source organism: Mycobacterium sp. (assembly GCF_035499775.1). Classification (GTDB taxonomy): domain Bacteria; phylum Actinomycetota; class Actinomycetes; order Mycobacteriales; family Mycobacteriaceae; genus Mycobacterium. The sequence continues at coordinate 14,744 of NZ_DATJYB010000630.1, forward strand.
TTCCTGGACGACAGGCTGTTCGCGAAGTTCGGGTTGCCCAGTTCGCTCTGACGTGGGTCAGCCGGTCGACCTGATCGAGTCGAGGATTTTCTGCAGTCGGGGCGCGTCGCAATGATGGACGTATGCGCTGAGCCACTCGTCGAGTCTGGCTTCCAGAGCGGGAGATATCGCTACGTCCGCGCGGTCGATCGTCCTGAGGAGGGTGCCGATTGCGGTGTAGGAATAGCCGGCGCCGATGGCGGTGTACACCTCGATGCGGTCGCGCTCAGGCATCAGCAGGCAGGCTATTTCGGCGAGTTCCCATGCCAGGTCGGTTTCGGCCCAGTCGTCCACCTGATCCATTCTTACGTAACTCGGCACGTTGTGCCCGTCAGCGCGGCCGCGGGTCGCCGACGAGTTGCTTTGAGCGACCGGATATCTCGATGTCAGGGACGTTCGCGCGGCGACACGCCGGCGCACTCTGCTGCGTCACTCCAATCACCCCGCATCCGCCCCAAGAATCCTTCAAGCCCGATCACGCATGTTGCCGTCACCCCTTGACTTGATGCGGCTAAAACGATAGGAGCACAGATGCGTGGCAACTCAGCTGGGCTTTGTGGCTAGCGCACACCATGCCCGAGGGGGTGCTTGTGACCGACCAGCCATCAGCCGATGACGGGACGCCGTTCGGGCGCTACCGGCTGATCGAGTTACTGGGCCGCGGCGGGATGGGTGAGGTGTGGCGCGCGTTTGACACGCTCACCACCGGGTGGTCGCGCTGAAGTTGCTTCCGAAATACCTGTCCCAAGACGACGTGTTCCAGCAACGGTTCCGGCGCGAAGCCCATGCGGCGGCGAAGTTGGCCAACCCGCACGTGATTCCCATTCACTTCTACGGCGAGATCGACGGGCAGCTGTTCGTGGACATGCGGCTCATCGAGGGACGCGACCTGCAGGCAGTTCTGTCCGACGGCCCGATGGAACCCCGCCGGGCGGTACGAATCGTGGAGCAGGTGGCCAGGGCGCTGCACGCGGCACACAAGGCCGGGTTGGTGCACCGCGACGTCAAGCCGTCAAACATCTTGGTCGACGAGGACGACTATGCGTACCTGATCGATTTCGGGATCGCGCGCGCAGCCGGCGAGACGGGTTTGACCGGGACCAGCGGCGTCATCGGCTCCTGGCAGTACATGGCGCCCGAGCGCTTCACCACCAAAGACGCCGACGCGCGGGTCGACGTCTACGCATTGGCCTGCGTGCTGTACGAATGCCTGACCGGGGAGCTTCCCTACCCCGGCGACAGTCTCGAGCAGCTGTACGCGGGCCACGTCGCGACCCCGCCACCGCGGCCCTCGCTCACCAACCCGGGTCTTTCCGTCGGCTTCGACCGCGTCACCGAGAAGGGCCTGGCCAAAGACCCCAACCAGCGGTTCGCGACGACGATCGAGCTGGCCGATGCTGCCCGCGACGCAACCGCAGCGCCGACCCCGCGACCGGCGCCCACTGGCGCTGGGCCCACCGTGTACGCGACGCCGCCGACAATGCCCAGGCGGGTAGACACACCAACGCCGCGGGTATCCACGGCAGCGCCCACGTGGCAGCCGGTCGCTGCAGCCCCGCCTACGTGGCGGGGGGAGCCGCCACGACGCCCGGGCCGCCGCACGGTTGCGATCGACAA
>NZ_DATJYB010000631.1:0-29848 GCF_035499775.1 Mycobacterium sp.
GCCGGTGGCGCCCCGCATCGTGACCGAGTTCGTCAACGTCGGCGGCATGACACTACCGCCGGGCTCGCAGGTGCGGTTGTGCATGGCCGCGATCAACCGCGACGGCAGCGACGCGTGGTCTACCGACGACCTGGCCATGGACGGAAAGGTGCACCGGCACTGGGGGTTCGGCGGCGGACCGCACCGCTGCCTGGGTTCTCACCTGGCCCGGATAGAGCTGACCGTGATCGTCGCCGAATGGCTCAAGCAAATCCCCGACTTCGCGGCACCGGCGGACTACGTGCCGGAAATCAAGTTCCCGTCAAAGTCGTTCGCGCTCAGGGCGTTGCCACTGAGCTGGAACTGATCGGGCCGCCCACGCGACCCGATCAGCCTGACAAAAGCTAGCGACGCAGCTCCGTCGCCGCGACCTGGACGAACACGCCGGTGTCCTCGGCCATCAGCAGGCCTCGGCCGCGGGGCAACGGGCCGCCCTTCATCTTGCCGCGGATGAAGCCCTCGTCGGGGTCGGCGTCCATCACGAGCAACGGCGCATTCGCCTGATGCAGGGCCCGCAGCATCGGGTCGCTGCCCGCCGAAGACCAACCGCCGAACGTGCGGGTGACAAGCACATGCAGGCCCACGTCCGCGGCCCTGGTAACCCAGGCGGCCGCCTTGTGCAGCGGCGAATCGAACCCCGGCGGCAACTGCTGGATGTCGTCGACGATCAGGAAGATCTCCGGACCGCTCCACCACGACCGCGACAACAGCTCCTCCGCGGACAGACCAGGCGGGGGTTCACGGCTGGCCAGCAGCGCAGACAGGTCGTTCATCATCGCCGAGACGCCGTCCAGGTTGTAGGCGAACTTCTCGACATAGTCGTTGCCCAGCGTGGTCAGCAGCTGACGGCGCGGGTCGACCAGCCAGACCTGAGCGGACGGTTTTCCGGCCGGGGGCGGCGGTGCGCTGCTGGCGCCCGGCGCGTATACCCGGCCGATCTCGGACATGATGGTGGCCATTGTCGTGGTACGCCCACACTCGCGTCGGCCCGTCACCATCAGGTGCGCATTCTCGGCAAAGTTGAGATAGACCGGTGCCAGGTCCAACTCCGATATCGCCCAAGCGATTCCACCGGCGCCAACGCCTTGCCGGGTGTCCCGCGCGGCCAGCTCGCGGACTTGTTCCACCCCGAACTTGGCGGGCAGGCGGCGTACCGGCGGGGCGTGCCCGCTCGCGAGCCGGCCCACCGCTGCGACGAGGCCGTCGGACTCGAAGATGTTGTCCGGCGTGTTGCCCAAAGCCGGCCGGGCCACCAACGTGTGCAGACCCGCCTGGGGATCGGCGTCGAGTCGGACGTAGTTGACCGCGAGCATGCCGCGTCCCGGCTTGACCGGAACTTCTTTGGCGAACCGGGAACGCACCAGTTTGGCGTCTTCCACGGCGGCCAGTCGCAACTCGACCCGGGAACCGAAGCCGCTGCGTACCGGGGGCCGCAGCTCTGATTCGCGATCGGCGCTGACCACCACGTGCACCCCGAACGAGGGTCCCTGGTTGATGATCACGTTCACCTGTTCGATCAGCACCTCGTTTTCCTCGGCCAACGCCCGGTAGTTGTCCACCACCAGGTACACGTCACCGAACCCATCGTTGGGCACCGGGCCGGGCTCGCCGCCGAACTTGCGGCGCCGGAAGACCTCCATCGAGGCGATTCCGTACTCGAGGAAGGTGCGCTTGCGCTCGCGGACCAATGCCAGCAGTTCGGCCACCGTACGGCGCACACCGTAGGGATCGGTGGGACCGGCTACCTCGCCGACATGCGGCAACCGGGCCACCGTAGTCAGCGCGGTGCTGCTGTAGGCCAGGCAGTAGAACTGAACCTGCTCCGGGGTGTGGGTCAAGGCAGCCGAGCAGATCAGTGTCTGCAGCGCGGTGGTCTTCCCCGAGCCGCCGGCGCCCAGAATCAGCACGTTGGCGCCCGGACCCGAGGTGTCGACCGTCCACGGCGGCTGGTCGTGCTTGAAGGGACGGTCGATGATGCCGATCGGGAAAATCAGGTTCCGGGCTGAGCCGTAATCCTTCTGCCATGGGTGTCCGAGGAAACGGTTCACCAACTCGTCGATCGCAACGGGTACCGTCAGTGGCGGTTGCCAGAGCCGGTAGGGCTCGAAGTTGATCTTGCGCAGCTGATCGATGATCACCGTGCCGACCTTCGGCGTCCGGATCCCTTCGTCGTCGTCCTCATCTCCCTCGACGTCCTCGACCTCAAGGATCTCGCCGTTGGAGTGCACCGCCACCGGCTCGATATCGGGGCCGCCGACACTCACCTCGAGCGGGGTGAAGTTGTTCGTAAACAGTTGCGGGCGAACGTAATCGATGTTGTGCACCAACACCGGCGCTTCGTCGCCGTCGACGGTGATGCCGCGGGAGTAGTAGTCCCGCCACAGGAACTCGGCCTGGAACCGGATGATGTCCTCGAGGCTCTTGCGGAAGTAGCCCAGACCCGCCTGCGCCGGCAGGTTCACCGCGTTGGGCACGCCGGCCGCCTGCGCGGCCCCGGCCGTACGTGCTTTCAGCACCAGCCGGTAACCCATGTTCTCCATCAGCTTTTCGGCGCGGCTTTCAATCGTCTGCGACGCCATCATCAGGTGGATCCAGTAGGCGCGGCCCTGCCGGCCGATCGAGTCGAGGACGTCGACCGCGGTCGGCATGATGCGGAACCACTCGTAGAACTCGTCGATGACCACCACCAGCATCGGCAGCGGCGCCATGTCCTGGCCGCGGGCCCGCATCCGGCTCCGCACCGAGTTGTACTCCTTGGCGTCGTCGACGCCGGCGGCGTCGCATACCGCCTTGCGTCGGGCGATTTCGCCCCACAGCGCGTCCAGGAAGCGCTCCATCAGCGCCTGGTCTTCTTCGAGGTCGGTGATGATCCGCGAAACGTGCGGCACGCCGGCGAACGGCTTGACCGCGGACCCACCCTTGAGGTCGGCCAGTACGAACTGCAACTCCTCCGGCGGATGACCGAGCATCAGCGACTCGATCACGGTTCGCACCAGCGTCGACTTCCCGGAACCGGTGGTTCCCGACATGACACCGTGCGGGCCGTCGCCGCCTTCGTCCAGCGACTTCATGTCCAAGAACAGGATCTCGCCGTTGTCGGAGCGGTTACCGAACGGAATCCGCAACCGCGACCGCCCCATGGTGTCGGTGCGATTGCCCCACAATGTGTGGAAGTCGATGTCCGAAGGGTCGTCAATTCCGTAGTACGACAAGATGTCTCGGGCGCCGATGTGGGCCACCCGTTGGCCGATCTCTTCGTAGGCCTCGGCCAGACGCCAGCGTGCCAGCTTCTGTGAGAACTCTTCCGACTCCGCGATGCTGAAGTGGTCGGTGAGCGCGAAGAACCAGGCGTTGTCGTCGATCACCATCCAGGTGTCGCGGTCGCGGGGCAGCGCCTCGATGACACCCTTGTCGTCGAACTTCAACGTCCGCTCGGGGACTGAAGTCCACATCGACGAGCCGGTCAGGTCGAAGAACGTCACGCCGTCGACACCCTCGGCGCTGATCACGTACTCCCACTGGGGGTCATTGACATCGGCGATGATGACGTGGTGAGGCGTCGGGCACTGCATCGACGAGCTGGCATGCCGTGGCGTGAAAGACCCACGGCCGGCGAACAGTTCGGCTTGCTCGGCGGCAAACTCCCGCACCGAGCTGTAGACCATCCGCGCGCTGCCCGCAGCGTCCTGACGCCGGGGGTCACCGAAGTGCGGGAGCCACTTGACCCACTCCCATTCCTCCAGATCGGAACTGACGACGATCATCTGCACGTGATCGGGCCCGTGCGAGAAGGCCAGCTGGCAGATGATCGCGCGCATCAATCCCAGTACCTGCTCGCGCTCGCCGATCAGCGAATACCAGGGCTCGACCAGCAGGGAGATCATCTTCGGCAGGTTGTAGACGACGCTCTGGTAGCGGCCGAATTCCTGCAGTGCCTTACCGGTCACCGGCTCCAGCTCGATGTCGGTCGGCATGTTCTGCGGCTCGCCCCAGGTCACCTCGGGCCGCGTCATGCCGACGCCGACCCGGACCACCCCGAAGTTGAGGTCCTTGCCGTCAGGCTTGCGCTCCCACATCCGCGACGAACCCACGGCAGCCGCCAGGGTGCTGGGCGCCGGGTGGAACCAGCGGTAGTTGGCGTCCATGCTGTCCGCCGACTCGTGCGCCGTCTCGCGCAGCATGTCGAGCATCAGCATGAACTGGGCGCGCATGGCGTCCAATTTCGGTCTGCTCATCTGCTGCTGGCCACCGAACCGGCCGCCGAACATCATCATCATCATGCCGCCGACCATGAAGATCGGGAATATAGAGCCCGCGCCGCCGAACACGCGTGAACCGCTGGCGAAGGTCATCGCGACCATGCCGCCGAGCAGGCCGATCACCACGACGCCGACCACAATCAGCCACCAGGGCTTGCCCTCCGGCGGAGGAATGCTCAGCGGCGTCGGGAGGACGATGTTCTCCGGCTTGATTACCGGAGGCTTCTCCGGCGTCGGCCGTGCAAAGCCACGTTTCACTTCGGTACCACCAGTTCTTGAGGTGTCATGTCCATCGGTAGCGTGTCGTGCTCCACCAGCGCGTCGGCTCGGGACAGCGTCGGCCCCTGCGGCAGCAACCGCAGCGCCACCCACGGCGCCAGGCTGGGCTGCAAGGTCAAGCCCAATGCCTCGCGGGCTTCTTTAGTGTCGTCGACTCCGAACCGTGCGCCCGCATTCGTCAGCCACCACAGCGATTCCGCTGTCTGGGAGTCCGGCTGGTTGCCGGTGACGGCGACGAAGTTCGCGTAGTTGGCACCGAAATAGACCTGGTCCGCTTCGCGGCCGGTGGTGTCGGCCTTCACCAGCGATACCACCTTCCCGGTGTGGCGGGCCGGGATCGGGATGGTAGGACCGGACACCACCTGTACGCGGGCCCGGTTCTCGCCGGCGGTCCGCTCCCACCACCAGCAGGTCGCCGGGTTCTCCCGGATGTCCACGACTTCCAGCGGGTTGTCCGGATACGACGAGAGATCCAGCCTGTTGACCACCGGCATCTTCGCCAATTCGGCGGGTTGCACGGTCACCGGCTTGCCGTTTCCAGGGCCACCGGCGTTCTGCAGAATCTGGGCCACCAGCGGCGGCAGCGTCTGCACGCCGTCGGCCAAAACCAGCGAATACTGTTGCGGACCACTGATCTGAGGCGTGACGAGGATCGTCCCCACGGGGCCGGGAGCACCCGCGAACGTCGCGTTGGCGTTCGCGTTGGGCACCTCGGGCACCACCAACTCCGGGCCCACCGGCAACGCGTCGAACAACGCGCGGCTCATCGGCCGGGCCTGGCTGACCTGCTCCGGCGTCAAACCCAGCGGCAGCAACACCGCCCGGTTGCCCGGGTCGACGCGCGACCGGCGTCCCTGCCGGATGACCCACGCGTCCTCGTTGTAGCGCAGCACCACCGCGTCGGACCCGTTCAAGACCCGCCGGTGGCCGGTGAGCTCGGGGCTGCCGTCGATCACTGTCACGGTCACCCCCTGGGGTGCCCCGGCACCGGTCGAGGTGGCCACCGTGTCGCACACCAGCCACGACGACGCCGGCGGACTCTTCGGCGAGAACTCCGACGGTGCACCCGGGATCCCCACCAGCGGGCCGTGCGGCTGGCTGGCGATCTGACTGCCCCGAACCAGGTGCGGGTTCTCCGGACGCCCGGCGATCAGCCGCGCCGACGCCAGGTTCAGCGCCGGGTACAACCGGTCACCCACGCGGACGTACAGCGCGCCGGAATCCCGGTCGGCGATGATCGCCGACTCGTTCAGCTGGCCGGATGGGCTGATGAACGACCACAGCAACGCCCCGAGGCAGATGACGAGCGCCGCGGACACCGACGCCACCACCGCCAAGATCTGGCGCCGGCCGGGTTCGATCTCCATGCGGACCCGCCACCGGGTCAACGCCATTGCGGTGCGGCGCGCCAGGAACTGGTAGCCGGTCACCTGGGTGCGCGTCGACAACCCGAGGCCGTATCCCGACCCTCGCCGCCCGCGACTCTCTTCAGCCACGTTTATTCACCATCCGGTCTGGTAGAGCGCCTGGATTCGGACCAGTGCGCAGATCACATCGACAACCGTAAGGCACCTACACACACCTCGCCATGTGGCGAGGTGTGCAGCTCATCTGCGCGCCGTGTGGTGTTCACGATTCCGTCGCCTTCCTGTCGACATCCTCGCGAACGGTGCCTAGCCCGGCGCGCATCACTGAGCTGCCACTTTGCCGGTGCCCCCGCTGAATGTTGCATGCCTTCACAGGGAATGGTAGCGACCAGCGGCCAAGTCGGCTTGTCGAACGGCGCGGTCACGCGGTGACGAGGTCACGCAGCCACCACCCGTGTCGCCATCGGCCGGGTCTTAGACGCAAGATGGGCGGCATGACTGAGCTCGCGCCCTCGCTGGTCGAACTTGCCAGGCGGTACGGCATCGCGACCGGGTATGACGACTGGACCGGCCGGCCGGTGCTCGTCTCCGAGACCACGCTGGTGGCGGTGCTCGCCGCCCTGGGCGTTGCCGCCAGTACCGAGCAGGAGCGCAACGAGGCTCTGGTCGCGCATCTCCGGTCGTATTGGGCGCGCTCGATGCCGTCGACCATCGTCGCGCGGACCGGTGCGCAGACGCGGTTCTGGGTGCACGTCACGCACGGCTATCCCGCCGACGTGTGGCTGCAGCTCGAGGACGGCACCGTACGTGGCAGCGTGCAGCAGGTCGAGAACTTCACCCCACCGTTCGAGTTAGGCGGCCGCTGGGTCGGCGAAGCCAGCTTCGTGTTGCCCACCGACCTGCCGCTCGGCTACCACCGGGTGTTTCTGCATTCCGGCGACTTCCAGACCAGTACCGCGCTCATCGTGACCCCGGATTGGCTCGGTCTGCCCGAACAGCTCGGCGCCCGCCGCGCCTGGGGCTTGGCCGCTCAGCTCTACAGCGTGCGGTCGCGCCAGTCGTGGGGTATCGGCGACCTCACCGACCTGGCCGACCTCGCGGTATGGTCGGCCTCCCGGCACGGCGCCGACTATCTGCTGGTCAATCCCCTGCATGCGGCCGCGCTGACGGCTCCGATAGAGCCGTCACCATATCTGCCGACATCACGGCGGTTCGTCAACCCGCTTTACCTTCGCGTCGAGGCGATCCCCGAATTCGCCGACCTGGACGGGCGTGGCCGGGTCCGGCGGCTGCGGTCCGAAGTTCAGCGACGGGCCGCCAAACTCGACGCGATCGACCGCGACGGCGCATGGGCGGCCAAGCGCGTGGCTCTGGAGGCGCTGCACAAGGTGCCGCGGTCGGCGGGCCGCGAACTCGCCTATGCGGCGTTCCGCGACCGCGAAGGCCGTGCCCTCGACGACTTCGCCACCTGGTGCGTGCTGGCCGAGAAGTACGGCGACGACTGGCACGACTGGCCGGAGACGCTGCAGCATCCCGCCGGTAAGGGCGTCGCGGGTTTCGTCAAGAAGAACTCACAGGCCATCGACTTCCACCGCTGGCTGCAGTGGCAGCTCGACGAGCAACTCGCCGCAGCGCAGTCGCAGGCGGTCCGGGCCGGAATGGCGTTGGGCATCATGCACGACCTGGCCGTCGGCGTGCACCCGAACGGCGCGGATGCCTGGGCTCTGCAGGACGTGCTGGCGCTGGGCGTCACGGCGGGCGCCCCGCCCGACGAGTTCAACCAGCTGGGCCAGGACTGGTCGCAGCCGCCGTGGCGGCCGGACCGGCTGGAGGACCAGGAGTACCGGCCCTTCCGCGCACTGATCCGGGCGGTGCTGCGGCACGCCGGCGGGGTGCGCATCGATCACATCATCGGGCTGTTCCGGCTCTGGTGGATCCCCGAGGGCGCTCCCCCCACCCAGGGCACCTACGTGCGCTACGACCACGACGCGATGGTCGGCATCGTCGCCCTGGAGGCACACCGGGCCGGGGCCGTCGTCGTCGGCGAGGATCTGGGCACCGTCGAACCGTGGGTGCGTGACTACTTATTACTAAGGGGCCTGCTGGGCACGTCGATCCTGTGGTTCGAGCTGGAGCGGGACGGACCAAGCGGAAGTGTCGGCCCGCTGCCCGCCGAGCGCTGGCGAGAGTATTGCCTCTCGTCGGTCACGACTCACGATCTGCCGCCGACGGCGGGCTACCTGGCCGGCGATCATGTGCGGCTGCGCAAGTCCTTGGGGTTGCTGACCAGGCCGGTCGAGGCTGAGCTCGAGTCCGACCGGGCGGAGCGGGCGGCGTGGATGGCCGAGTTGCGCCGGGTCGGGTTGCTCGAAGCCGGTTCCAAGGAAGACCCCGAGCAGGTCATTTTGGCCCTCTACCGCTACCTGGGCCGGACACCGTCGCGGCTGTTGGGGGTGGCGCTGACCGATGCGGTCGGCGACCGGCGGACCCAGAATCAGCCGGGCACCACCGACGAGTACCCCAACTGGCGGGTTCCGCTGACCGGTCCGAACGGCCGTGTGGTGATGCTCGAGGACCTGTTCACCAATCGCAGAGCAGCCGAGCTGGCCGAGGCCGTGCGCGCCCAGAGCGCCCCGGCGACCAACTGAAATCCACTGATGGCTCTTTCAGCGACTGACCGCGCCGCCCTGAGCGATTTGGTGCACCGGTATGCCGCCCACGTGGACGACCGCCAATTCGGCTCTGTCGCAGTACTTTTCACTGAGACGGCGGAATTGGCCGTCCCCGAGCCGCCGGGCGAGCTGCGACCGGCCCATTCGCACCGCGGCCGGCAGGCCATCGCCGCGGCGGTCGCCGCGGTTGCCCAAGTCGTGCGCACCGAGCATGCGATCGTCGGCGAGGTCTACGACGACGGACCACACCCGGCAACCGCACGCGGTCGCATCGCGTGCGTCGCGCATCACTGGAATGAACGCAACGGCGAGTTCGTCGATGCCGTCTGGCATATCCGCTACGACGACGACTACGAGGTGACCGACGCGGGTTGGCGGATCAGCCGTCGGGCGCTGACGATCAACGCCATCGAAACCCGCCCGGTACGACTAGTGCTGCCGCGCGACCCGACCTGAGCGAACTGGCTTGTGAGAGCTGGATTTATCGCTGACCTCGGCGGCACCGGCAACGTACTCGGAGTCGTTTGTCCAAACGGCGTTTCGGGTAGCTCTTTGAGGGGGTTCTACACGAGGAGACGCTCATGGGTGAGTTCTTGCACGACCCCGGCGATACCCATCGCACCACGCGTCCCGAACAGGACGCACCAGCCGTTTTCGACGCGCCAAGCTCGGACGACAAACCGATCGATGACGTGGAGCGGATTCCGCGGCTCGTCGTCATCGCCGCCGCCGTCGTGGTTTTCGTCGTTGGCCTGACCAACTTCGCCCTCGGGCAGGTCGGTCTCGGCGTTGCCGCGGTCAGCCTCGGACTGCTGGTCTTCGGGGCCGGCTTGAGCTGGCTTGCCATGGAGCGCAGGCGAGTTCGCCAAGCTGAACGCGAATGGCTGATCAACCACCGCGCGCCGCGCTAGCCGCCAATTATCACGTGGGGCAGACCTTCTTGACCCAGTCGTCACGGATCTTGTGGTTCTTCGTGTAGTCCGGGTCGTCGAAGTGGGCGCCGCCGGTGGTCACTAAGTGTTCGGATCGCGGTCTTGACCGACGTCGGCGGGTTGTAACCCTCCAAGGTGTCAGCGGCTTTGCGGGCGGCGTCTTTGTCCGACGACGCCAACAGGTCCACGTTCGCTCCGGTGACATCGACACATTGGCTGGTGTCCAGCGGCGTGACCGGCGCTTCCTCGACGGGGCTATTCGCAGCCGACGCGGCGGCGGAGGACTTGCCCGACGAAGCGGGTTGACCGCGATTTACCGGTCTGCACGCGCACTGCGGCCGCGCGAAACTGCGGCTGCCGGGCCGTACCCTAGCGCACCGCTGCGGACCCGTTGGCCTGTTGAGCTGCACTGATTTTCTTGCCGCATTGTAAAAATTCGGGAAACCGCGATCCCGGACGTACTTGGCTACTGCAGGGCAGCGAGGTTGTGCACCGACTTACGAACGTCGGAACGCAGCATTCTGGCAACCAGTTTTCCGATCCGCCCGCCGAGCAGACCGCCCTTCAAATCGGCCACCAGCGCAAAGGTGGATCCCGGATGGTTGTCGGTGATGTCGATGGACACCGCGAGGCGAATTCCACCGCGCCCACGGCCCTGCAGCTCGATCGATTTCGGCTCGTCGTAGTGGGTGACCGTCCAGTGAATGACGTTGCGGAAGCCCTTGACCCTGATCAGCGACGAGATACGGGTGCCCTCCCCGATCGTCGACGGAACCTTGCCGCGCCAGCCGCCGAAAATCGTCATCCACTCGTCGAATCGACGCAGGTCGGATGCCAGCTTCCAGGCGGAGGCCGGGTCCAGGTCCGATGACGTCGAAACGTCGACTCGTGCCATGTCTTAGCTGTTTTTCTGTGTGCAGTTGGCCGGGTTAATCACGAAACGCGCTGACTGGCTTTAATACCCGCGTGTGATGACCCGAAACCCCGGCGATTGCCGCGGTTGGCGGCTATTCGCCGTCCCAGGCGGTGTCCAGTTGGTGGGCGACGTCGATGACTTGCGCGGCCTGGGACTTGGGGGAATCGATTTCGTCGGCGACGTAGTGGGCGATGAATCGGCGGATCTCACCGTCGACCCCGGCCAGGATGCGCAGTACCTCGCCGCGAATGGATTTCGAGGACACGTTGACGGTGATGTCGGAGGGCCGCGGTTTGGCCACGTCGACGATCAGGACCAGCGGCATGGCCGCTCGCGCGGTTGCCCGCAACGCGATGTCTCCGGTGACGGTGAACCGCTGCTTGTCGAGCCGCAAATCGAGCAGCAGATCGATCGACAACGGGATGTGGATGATGAATGTGATGCTGTCACCCAGGCGGCGGGTGACCCGCGGGTCCTTGACCTTGACGTTGGCGCTTACCTTGGCGATCCCCCCGGGCCCCTGGGCGATCGGCTCCATGGCGAACTCGGTGCCGGCGAAAGCGTCCAATGCGGCGGCGACGCGCTCCGGGGTGACGGCGTACTCGAAGAATCTACGGCCGAACTCTTCGTAGGTGACGTAGTCGTAGTTTTGCATAGGCTTATACCGTCTCACGTTGCCTGCTGTTATCGCCGCTGATCTGCTCGCGTCGCCGGAATTTCGCGCCTGACGAGCCTGTTCACCCCCGGACGTCTCACGCTGTGTGTGATCTGTCGCCCGGTCGGGTGTTGTGTGAAGCACACCACAAAGATGGCCCTTCGATTCGGTGTGTCGGGCGGCGACCTGCCAGGCTTGGAGAAACTGGAGGTGTTGGAATCCATGCGCGCGCATGAATCTACTGAGTCGCGCTCGGCTGCATCCACGGTAGAAGGGCTGCTGACCTGGCTCGGCGGTGGACACTGGCGCGAGCTTGGCGAGCGTCACGAGCGGTCCACCCACGCCGTGGCCGGCGCGGTCGTGGTGTGCGGAGCCGTGCTGGCCTGGCTCGTCGCGGGCCTGGCTGTCAGCGAGTCCGCACGGTGGCCGATATGGGCCATCGTCGGGGTGACGTTGGTCTTCGGGCTGCTCGTCGGTGCGGTGACCCGCGCAGTCACCGGCGGCCCGGGGCGAGGTGTTGCGGGCATCCTGGGACGCGGCGCGGTCGCCCTGGCCGTCGGCGTCGTGGTGGGCGAACTGGCCTCGCTCGTCATGTTTTCCGGCTCGATCGACCGTCGCGTCGACGAACGGGCCGCGTTTAGCGCCGAATCCACGCCGGCGGTCGCGCAGGCATCGGCAACTCTCGCCCGCACGCGCGACGCGCGCACCGCACTCGACACCGCGGTGGACCAGGCACGTGGACACTTGGACAACGCGTTGGTGGTGGCACGCTGCGAATACAACCCCACGCCGGCCTGCCCGCAGACCCGGATCACCGGAGTCCCCGGCGCCGGGCCCGAAACACGAACGGCAAACGAGCTTCTGGCTGACGCGCGCCGTGAGCTGGACGATGCCACGGCAACTCGCGACCGCGAAGCGCCGGGACTGGACGCGAAGGTCTCGCACGACCAGCAGGCCCTTTCCGAGGCGCGCCGCACCGCGATCGCCGATGCGGGACACGGCCTGGGCACCCGCTGGGTCGCGCTGAACGACCTCACCCTCGCCAGCGCCGGTGCGCTGATGCTGCGGCTGATGGCGATCGCGTTTTTCGCGCTGCTGTATCTGCTGCCGCTGATTCTGCGGCTGTGGCGCGGTGAGACGACCCACGATCGTCAGTCGACTGCGCGCGCCGAGCGTGAACGTGCGGAACTCGAGGCCGATACCGCCATCGCGATCAAGCGGGCCGAGGTCCGCCGCGAGGCCGAAATCATGTGGGCCGAGCATCAACTCACCCAGGCTCGCCTCGCCATCGAGGCCCAGATCGAAATCGACCGCGAGCAGCAACGCCGTCGGGTAGCCGAGGCGATCGAGGGTCCAGAAGCCCCGGTCCGGGCACTATCTGGGGTCAAGGCGCAGCGTACTTTCGAACCAGTGGAGGAAGACATGTACTTGCCGATCGCCGCTGAGGCCGAAGCAGCCAGCCGCGCAGTCGCCGAATTGCCTGCTGGCACAACGCAAGCCCCCGCCGACACCCCGCGGCAGCTGCCGGTGCCGGCCGAATCGGGCGGCGCGGTCGAGCCGCATCAAGAGCCCGAAGAACGCGGCACCCCGTTGATCCCGTCGATTCCGGACGCCACCAGAGCTGCGGCTCGCTGGATTCGTCCGCTGGTGCCGCCGTTCGTCGCTCGGGCGATCGACAACACGACTCAACCGCTGCGCACGGTGCGCCAGGTGTTCGAAGAGGTCGAGGAGATCGCGTTTTCGCTCAAGCGCACTCGCAAGGTGACGGTGAACGCCGAGAGTTCCGACCCGGGCGACCGCCGGCCGGAGACGGCGCCGCAGCCCGCTGCCGCGCCCGCCGACAACTCGGCCGAGACCCGGCGCGTCGAATCCGCACGCCACTACGCCGATGCCGGCAACGCTTGGCCGGCCGCGGACTATGGCCAGCTGCCCGCCAACGACGGGCACGCATCGCTGGGAGCGCCGAGTGACCGGCCAGGCCAGTCGCTCGGACAGGCAGAACGCGAAGGCCGGCGCGAGTTGGTCGAACGCGAAGGTCCGCGTGAACTGCGACCGCCCGAGGGTCCGCGCCAACTGCCTCCCGCGCCGTAGCATCGGCGGTTGCGTCAGCCAACTTCGCGACCCGGCCCTGAGCGTATTATCCAGCCCAGGCGTTTCGGGTAATCGCTCATTGGATGGGGAGCGCGAGATGAAGATCAGCCTGTTCCTTGCAGACGCCGCACAAGCCGACGCCCAATCGGGCAAGGTCCATGCTCTCGGGCTGGGTTGGCGGCAGTGCCAAACGCCCACGCCCGCTTTCGCTTTGGTGATATTTCTGGACATCGACTGGAACGAGACCAACACGCGGCACCAGCTGAAGTGCCAGCTCCTGACGACCGACGGCGATCCGGTGGTGCTGCCCGGGCCACACGGGCCGCAGCCGATCCTCTTCGAGGCGGCAGCGGAGGCCGGCCGCATGCCGGGGTCAGTCCACGGCGCTTCGGTGCGAATGCCGCTGACACTCAATATCCCGGCCGGAATCCCCCTGGAACCTGGAATCTACGAGTGGCGCGTGGAAGTCGATGGCTTCGCGGAAGCGACGGCGGTCGAGTCGTTCGTCGCGGTCGGCGCGCCGGCGCAAGGACCAAACGCCTTGTGAGGCTGGCTAAGTCGTTGAGCCGGATCATTTGACTGCCAGCTCGAGGCGTTCGAGGCGCCGCACCAGGATGCTGGGCAACCACTGTCCGACGTCGACGGCCTCGATCGCCGAGGTGCGATCGAGCAGCAGCCGCAACACGATCTGGGCCTCTAGACGCGCCAGTGCGGCACCCACACAGAAGTGCGCTCCCTTCCCAAAACTGATGTGGCCCTTGGCTTCGGCTCGGTCGAGGCGAAACTCACCGGGCGTTTCGAAGTGGACCGGATCGCGGTTGGCCGCGCCCCACAACAACAGCAGATGGGAGTCGGCGGGCAGTTCCACACCCGCGAGCGTGCTGTCATTTCGCACGTGCCGGTAGTGGCCCCGGAAGGGCGCCTCGAACCGCAGCGTCTCTTCGATGAATGCTTTTAGCAGCCCTGGGTTTTCACGCACCTGTTGCTGGATGTCGGGACGGTGCGCCAGCATCCAGGCCGCGCTGCCCAGCAATGAGGCAGTGGATTCGCCGCCGGCGGCGAACAACGTCACCATCATCACCTGGGCGGTGACCAGGTCCAGCTCGCCCGACGCACGGGCGGTGGCCAGCTCGCCGAGCAGGTTGTCCTGCGGGTCGGCGGCGGCCTGGCCGAAGCGTTCGGCGATGTAGCCGCTGAGTTCCATCACGGCGACGCCGGCAGCGTCGAGCTGGCTCTGATCAACCAGACCTTCGAGCAATTGGGTGGCCGCGTATCCCCATTTCACCAGCTGGTCAACGTCGGTGTCGGGCAGGCCGATCAGCTCAGCCACCACCATCATGGGCAGGCGGTTGGCCATGTCGCCCATCCATTCCACGCGTCCGTCGCGCACGCCCTCGCGCCACAGCCGGTCCGCGGTCTCGGTGGCGAATTCCTGTATGGCGCCGATCCGCCGGGCCGCCAGGTGACGTACCAACAGCTTGCGGTGCAGGGCGTGGGCCGGGTCGTCGGCGGTCGCCAGCGCGTGGGTGGGTCCGCCCAGCGGATCCATCTGGAACGGTTTGATCTCGCCGTCGGCCGTGTAGGTCATGGTCGCGGTCAGGTTGGACGAGAAGTCCACGGGACGGCCGATTGCGTCGTTGACCGCGTCCCAACCGCAGACCCCATAGAACTCGGAGTCGCCGATTCGGTGGACCGGCCCGGTCGCCCGCATGCGCTCGTAGAGCGGGTACGGATCCTGCAGGGAATCGGCTCCGAAGAACCTCAAGGGCCCGGCGGCCTCGTACACAGCGGTCATATTTTCAGGCTGCTTGGCGGATCTCCGCACGTCAACGGCGCCGCGATAAGTCGAAACCCGGCGCCGGGCGAGTTTGCCGCCGGTTGTCTCATCGTGGGGCCCGGACCTGCGACGACGATGAGATAGATTGCTAATGGCGTCTCAATGTGAGACAAAGCCAGGTTGCTTCGCGAGACGGAGGACAGGTGACCAGTGCCTCGTGACGATTGGCTGGTCGGGGGTGATCGGCGGGCGATCGCGGCCGAACGCATCTACGCCGCCGCCGCGGACCTCATCGCGAAGGAGGGCGTGGACGCCCTCGACATCGACAGGCTCACCGCCCGCGTCCATTGTTCACGAGCGACCATCTACCGATACGCGGGCGGCAAAGCGGAGATTCGTGACGCCGTGCTGGCGCGTGCGGCGGCCGGCATCGTCGATGCGGTCCGCTCAGCTGTGCAGGGTATGAGTGGCGCGGAGCGGGTAGTGACGGCGATAACGTTGGCGCTTAAACGAATTCGATCTGATCCGTTGATCCACCCGACTATCGTCTCGATGCGCGGCGTCGACGAGACGGCATGGCTCACCGGGTCGCCGTTGCTCGCCGCTTTCGCGTCCGATCTCGCCGGGCTCGCCGACGCCGATCCCCAAGCCGCCCAATGGGTCGTGCGGGTGGTGCTGTCGTTGTTGTACTGGCCCGCCGGCGACGACGATGCCGAACGCCAATTGGTGCAGCGCTTCGTCGCACCCGCATTCGGTTGAGGCGCGCCGCCGGTCCCCTCGACGCCTCGGAACACCGCGCTGCGCGGCGTTATTCGTCGCCGAAGCTTTCGTAGAGCTCGGGCAGGAAGCCGGCCAGGTGGTTCATCTCCTGTGCGCAGTGCACCAGCAGGTTGCGAGCGGTGGCCTCCGACGTGCCAAGTAGCCGAGACGCGATGGGGCGCAACGCCTTTGACGCCACACCGGGAGCGTTGCGCACCGCGACATGGGGTCCGCCCATCCAGAATCGTGACCGCATCTCGGCTCCGCCTGATGTCGCGCGGATGTGATGCACGAACCACCCGGCGTCCACCGGGGCGTCGCCGGAGCCCAGTCGCGCGCAGATCGCCACCGCATCGTCGCTGTCAGCGGGCAGACCCATGCTGGCAGGTTCGACAAACTGGATCGCGGCATTGAGCAGCGTCGAGCCGATGTACTCGCTGATCATCGACCAGCGACCCACGTAATGCCGGGCGCCCATGTCACCGTCTTTCCACGCGGCGGACAGGTGGGCTCGCGGATGCCACAACTTGTAGCGGCGGCTGTCGCAACCGTGCCAGCCGAACCACCACACCCACATCGCGGGGGTGACCCCGGGCATGTCGGTGCGCACCGATACCTGGAGGCTGCCGTCCTCGAGGATTCCGTAGCCGTTCTCGGTCTGCTGGTATCCCGCGTCCGCGACGCTCGCGGCGTCGCCGAGCGCCAGCAATGCCATCCCGCCTTGCGGGCCATGCTGCAGTGCCTCCACGACATGCTGTGGCAGCGGCGCCATTTCAGGCTTGAAGAACTTTCCGAACGGAGTATCGGCGTCGTCGTCGCGGTAGCCGAGGTAGAGATCGCGTGCCATCAGATTCGCCCCATCCAGCTGTTGAACAGACCGTCGGGATCGTATTCGGCACGCACCCGGTCCAGCTTTGCCATGGCCTCCTCGGTCGCGAACCGCGCCGGGCGCTGGCCGAGGTTCTCGTCGGCGAGCTGGATTCCGGTGGCCAGATGCGACATCGCGGCCATGTTGGAGCGCGCCCAGTCGCCGTACTTGTCGTCGTCGGCGGTGTCCTTCCAGGAGCCGTAGAGCGCCAGGTAGATCTCGTCTTCGATGCTGTAGGCCATGTCTTGGCGTTGTGGCGACGGACCCCAGTTCAGCCAGAGGAAGTGCGAGGGGTTCGGGGGCATCGTGTCGAAGATCTTCCGGATGCCGGGCAGCAGGTCGTCAGCCGACGCGGAGGTCCACATGTTGTCCGCGGTATAGCGGTGGTCGCCCAGATAGTGGGTCATGACGGCGGTATACCAGGTGGGTAAATCGCTTGGCATGTAAGGGACTTTGACCAACGCCTTATCCACGACCGGGCAGGTGTCGAAGATGGCGAGGGCCTTTTCGGCTTCGGCTTCGGAATCGGTGAATGCCGGCGACGCGAACACAATGCCGGGGCTCTCGATGCCCATCTCCGGGACACTGCGAGTGGCGAGGGCCTGCATCTCGACGCACCGGTCCACTTCGGCGCTGATGCTCCGGGCCCAGGTGTAAACCTCGTCGGCGACGTCCCACGGGTAGACATACACGCTGGTCCCGCAAACGGACGGGCGCGGATACAGCTTCAGGTGGAACGAGGTGACAACGGCGAAAAACCCCGGTCCCGCGCCTCGGGCGGCCCAGTAGAGATCAGCGTGATTCTCCGCGTCGCAGTAGATCTTTTCGCCGTCGGCGGTGATGACGTCCAGACCGACGACGCTCTCGCAAGCCGGGCCGTAGATGCGGCTGTTCCAGCCGTATCCGCCCTGCAGTAGGTAACCGCCGAGGCAGACGCCTTTGCAGTGGCCGCCGGGGAAGAACAGGCCCTGTGCTTCCAGGTCGGCCATCAGCAGACTGCCGCCTTTGCCGGGACCGACGACCGCGCAGCGCTTCTCGGCGTCGATCGTGGCGTGATCGAGTCGGCTGACGTCGAGCAGAACGGCTCCGTCGCGCAGATGGCTGGCCGCGAAGCTGTGCCCACCCGAGACGATGCTGACCTGGTGTCCGTTGGCCTTGGCGTAGCGGAGGGCGGCCACAATGTCGTCGGTGTCGACGGCCGCAACGATCACCGCGGGGTAGCGCTCGGGCACTCGCTGATGCCAGACGGTGGCACGGCGCGCTTCTTCGTACCCGTCGTCGCCGCGGAAGAAGTGCCGCCCGGCCGGTGGCGCGCTCATCTGCAACTCCTGCGTCTAGATCCATAATGCGGTTCTTTGTAGTCCGCTATCCGGCACACTATAGTGGAATCGTGCCGTCCAGGGAACAAAAGCCGCGAACGAATCGGGACGAGGGCATCCAGGTGCTGCGCCGCGCCGCTGCGGCACTGGACGAGATCGCCGCCGAACCGGGAGAGCTGCGCCTGGTCGATCTCGGTGAGCGGCTGGGGCTGGCCAAGTCGACGACTCGCCGGCTGCTGGTCGGGCTGACCGAGGTCGGCCTGGTCAGCGTTGATCCACACGGCCGCTTCTCACTTGGCGAGCGCCTGCTTGGCTTCGGTGGCGACGCCGCCGCGCACATCGCAGCGATCTTCCGGCCGATCATCGAGCGAGTGGCGCGCGCAACCGACGGCGAGACGGTCGATCTGTCGGTCCTGCGCGGCCAGCGTATGTGGTTCGTCGACCAGATCGAATCCTCCCACCGGCTGCGGGCGGTATCGGCGGTCGGCGTCCGATTCCCGTTGCCCAGCACCGCCAACGGCAAAGCTGCTCTGGCGGTGCTCGACGACGCCGACGTCGAGGCGGCGATCTCGCGGCTGGCCCCAAGGGTCGCCGATCGGTTGCGGGCCGAGATCGTCGAGATCCGGCGCATCGGAATCGCATTCGACCGCGAGGAACACACCTCGGGGATCTCCGCGGCCGCCGTCGCGCGGCGCACCGCCGGTGACAACGTGGTGGCGATCTCGGTGCCCGCACCCACCGAACGATTCCTCGACAAAGAGCGGCGCATCACCGAAGCCTTGCGTGCCGCAGCGGAATCGCCGGCCTGGACGCGCTGAGGCTTCCCTCGAGCGACCATATCCTGCGCCAGCCGGTCGATTCCGAGCACTTTCCGTCATTTCTGACGCCCTCCGACCGCTGGCTCGCATGCTGGCGACTGCTGCACCAGTCGCCGGCGATTCGCCGAGCCACCTACCCATGGAGGGAAGTTCGTTCATGACCGATTTCGATCCGACCACAGCTTTGGATGGTCTGCTTGCCGACGTCGGGCTGTCGGCGGCCGATGCAGGCGGACTTGTGACGTTTGCCGGGCAGGATCCGATCATCGCGGCCCGTCACCGATTGGGCGCCGCGATCGGCATCCCGATGATGGGAAACGCGGTCGCCGCGGCGGCGCTGCACCGTCATCGTGGTGGCCCCGCCCAGGATTTGCATCTGGATTTGCGCGAGGCCGTCCATCACATCAACCCCAGCTTCCACTGGCACCCCACCCTGGCCGGCGAGTTCCCTTCGATTGCTTTGGTTTTGGACAACCCATTCGCGCTCATCCCCTACCGCACGCGCGATGGACGCACCGTGATGGCCTCCGCGGTATACCCCCATCAGTCCGCCAAGTGGTGCCGCTTCCTCGATGTCCCGCCCGACTTCGAGAAAGTCGCCCGGGCGTTCGCGCGCTGGGACGCCTTCGAGCTGGAAGCGGCCGCCAACGAGGCCGGGCTGCCGGCCTGCGTGGCCCGCAGCCCCGAGGAGTGGCTGGCCCATCCACACGGCGCCTTCCTGGCCACCCAGCCCGTCATCGGCCTGACCCGCATCGGTGAAGCCCCACCGCGGGAGCTCGGCGAGTCCGCTCGCCCGTTCGGCGGGGTACGGGTGTTGTCGTTCACCCACGCGATAGCCGGGCCCACGGTCGGACGAGTGCTCGCCGAGCAGGGCGCCGACGTGCTCGGCGCGACCCGCCCCAACGACTTCGAACATGACTGGGTGTACTTCGAAGCCAACGTCGGATCTCGCAGCGCCTGGCTGGATTTGACCAAGGACACCGGCAAGGCCGACGTCGACCGGCTGCTGCGTGACGCCCACGTCGTGGTGAACAACCACCGCGGTCTGAAGCTGGAGAAACTCGGCATCGATCCCCGCGAACTGGCCAGCACTCACCCGGGGCTGGTGCACGTCTCCGTCACCTGCTACGGCTCCGCTGGGCCGTGGGCCAATCGGGGCGGTTTCGACATGAACGGCTCGGCGGCATCCGGGTTGATGGTCCTCGAAGGCAGTCAGGACCAGCCGCAACTGCCACCGACCGGGCTGATCAACGATTTCATCACCGGCTACATGGGCGCCCTGGGTGCCGCCGCCGGCCTGCTCAAACAACAGCGCGAAGGCGGCAGTTGGCATGTCACCGTCAACCTCACCCGCAATGCCATGTGGTATCAGACCCTGGGCCTGGTCGACCCTGCCGACGCCGGCTGCGACGACGCGCACACCTTCGTCGAGCCCGGCGTCTACGAAGCCGACAGCCCGATGGGCAGGGTCCGCATGCTGGCTCCCCCGGTCACCTTCAGCCACACCCCGCCCCGCTGGCCCGACCCGATCCTGGTCCCCCGCGGATCGAGTGCGCCCGAGTGGGCGCACGGGTGACAATCATCGTCGTGGGCGATGGCGTTGACGAGCTGGATCTGGCGTTGCTGGATGCGCTGCACGTCAATCCGCAGGTGAGCTTTGAAGAACTCGGCAGGGTGCTGGATGTATCGCCGGTAACCGCGGCACGGCGGTGGCGCCGGATGGTTTCCACCGGGCGGGCATGGGTCTCGTCGGCGCTAGGTCCTCGGTTGCCGGTGCACGGCGCGTTATTCGAGGCGGAGTGCGAACCGGGTGCCACCGCGCTGGTGGCCGACGAACTCGCCTGCAAACCACAGGTTTTCAGTGTCAACATCACGACCGGCGCCGACAACATCTATGCGCTGCTGGTGGCCGCTGACCAACCGCGGCTGTCCGAGCTGATCGTGGACGTGCTTCCCGCAATCGCGGGCCTGATCCGGGTCCGTTCCGCGCTGATTACCACGCCGTTCAGCGGAACCCGTTGGCGGCTGGGCGGTCTCAGTTCAGGTCAGGTGCGCGCGGTGACGCCCGAGCCCGCGACGAACGTACCGACACACAATTTCGACGATTTCGACCGCCAACTGTTTCTGGCACTGCAGTGTGACGGGCGGCTCAGCTGTCGCGATCTTGCCGCCGAAGTCGGCCGCTCCGAACCCGTGGTGCGCCGCCGGCTGAGCCTGTTGTCGCGCACGGGATTGCTCTCATTCCGAACCGATTTCGCACGTGTCGAGGCCGGCTGGCTGACCAGCGTGGCGCTCAAACTTCAGGTCAGCGGCATTCCGGTGAGCACCGTGGGACACGCACTGGTCCAATACCCGCACACCCGGTTCTGTGTCTCGACTGTCGGCGATGGCGCAGCCAACCTGTTCGTCACCATGCAGCTACATCAGCTGTCCGACCTCGACAACGCCATCGCGCGGCTGCGGGCCGAATATCCCGGCGTGACAGTCCTCGACACGCGCGTGGTGTTGCGCTGTGTCAAGTCGTGGGGCCGGTTACTGGGGCCGGACGGCCACGCCCAGAAGATCGTGCCCGTCGATCTCTGGGCGCCTGCCGGCTAGACAGTGGCGCCCGCGGTACTTCCCCGCTACCGCGGCCCGCCCGCTGCATTCAGGAGGTCGATACGGCGAACAGCGGACCCCACTCATGGCGAGCCGCGGACTGCGCATCGCTGAAGCTGGGTGTCTTCTCGCCTTCGCCCGCCAAGTGGACCAGCGCCCAGGCCATCGCGAACACTGGCACCTTGTGCCGCAATGCGGCACTGTGCAACTCGTCGAACGCGGTCTCCGACCGACAGCGCCGCAGGCCGATCAGAATGCCCCGTGCGGTGTCGAGAATGCGACCCGAGTGCGCGCCACCCGACACCTGGCCTGGAGCCCAGTTAGCCATCATAAATGTGGATACCTCCTGTTGAGCGCCGTCAATAGCCGCCGAACCACCGCGCAGCAGCCGAACGAGAATGTCTACGAGTGGCGATAACTCGTGACCGTTCTCCCATATGGCGCACTGTGCAATGATTTGTGCATCGGTTCTGTTGCGCCAGACCGGCGTTCACATCGGTATACAGCTGTGATCGTCCTGGTACCGCATCGGTGCGGCCCGAATTAGTCTGCGAGCGCCAATACTTCGTCGAATCCGGCTACCAGCGCGTCATGGAAAACGTCGTAGTCCGGCATCGCCGCGGTATCCACGGTGATGCCCAGGGCGCAGGTATCGACATAGGTCAGCAGGGTGACGTTTACCGACGCGCCGATCGTCGGTCCGAATGCGTATTGTCCCAGCACCGCGGCACCGCCGAGGAAGACTGGAACCGGGACACCCGGCACGTCGCTGGCCACGAAATCGACGTGCCGCAACACCGAGCCGATATACCAGCGGGGCACCAGGTTGAGCACGCCGGCGATCAACTGGGTGTATGGCAGGGACCGTTCCTGGCGTACCGCGCGGACGCGTTCGTGGATCGCCTTGATGCGCCGTGCCGGGTCGGGCTCGCCCACGGGCACGTCGAACCGCATCAGCGTGATCCGGTTTCCGCCCATTTCGTCGTCGCCTGTTCGCAGGCTGATCGGCATCGACAAGTGCAGATCACCAACTGCGACGCCATGTTTCTCGTGGTAGCGGCGCAACCCACCGGCTACGGCGGCCACAAACGCATCGTTGAGGGCGCCACCGCACCGGTGCGCCGCCTCGCGCAGCTGTTCGCGGGGCACCTCGTGCACGGTGAGATGACGGATCAGGCCGCGCTCCTTGGTCAGCGCAGATCCGGGGTGGCTGATGGGCCGGACGGTCCGGTAGACCGACGCGGCGTTGGCGCCGAGCGATCGGACCGTCGAGATCGGCCGCCGGACAGCGTCGTACGTCCATCGTGGCGCCTGCTTCACCGCTTCGCTGAACGCATCACCGACAAGCGACCTGTTGTAGCGCCAGGCGTCGCGGTATCCGTCGAATCGCGATCGCCTGGGAACCTCCGGCTCGCCGGGCAGCGGCTCGGACGCATAGTGCTCTTCGGAAAGGTCGAACAGGTTCATCGCGATCTGGACACCGCCGACACCATCGGTAAGGGCGTGGTGGAACTTACAGATCACTGCCGCGCGGCCGCCTTCCAGCCCTTCGACCAGCGTCGTTTCCCAGAGTGCGCGGGCACGGTCGAAATCCTGCATCTCGGCCAACCGGGCCAACTCGAGCACGTCGTCGAGCGTGCCGGGTCCGGAGAGGGCCGTGCGCCGTATGTGGTAATCCAGCTCGAAGTCGTAGTCGTACTCCCACCGCGGCGGGGCCGGCGGCGGCGACGGCACTACGCGCTGGCGAAACATCGGCAATTTCCGGGTTATCAGGTCGAATCGCTGGCGCACCTGGTCCCAGTCCGGGGATCGGTCCAGTAACACCACACTGACCACGGTCGAGCGCAGTCGCGGATCTGTTTCCATTGCCCAGGTAAAGGCGTCGCTGTTGCGCATGAATTCGGTCATGTGTGGCCCCAATCCGCTCCACGCACAAACCTACGGCTGCCGGCGACCGAGGTCACTAGCACATTGGCAGCCAATGACTTTGGTCCCTACAGTTAGGGCCTTTGGTCGTGTGCGTCAGTTGCCCAGCACCCGCCGGGTGTAGTCGTTGCGGAACACCCGATCGGGATCCAGGCGGTCGCGGACGGCGGTGAACCGGTCCCAATCGGGATAGCGTTCCCGAAGCGTGCCGGCGGTCTGATAGTGGCGCTTGCCCCAGTGCGGCCGGCCCGCGTACTCGTCCATGATCTCCTCGACGGCGCGGAAATACGTTTCGAATTCCATGCCGCTGTACTGGTGGACGGCGATATAGCAGGTGTCGCGCCCGGCCGCGGTCGACAAGAAGGCGTCGTCGGGTGCCGCGAACCGCACCTCGAGCGGGAACAAGATCGGCAGTGTGCGGCGGTGCACGATATCGATGACGCGCCGAATCGCGTCGCGGGCATGCTCACGCGGGATCGCGTACTCCATCTCGGTGAACCTGACCTTGCGCTCGGTCGCGTAGACCTTGTACGCGCGATCTTCGACGGTGGAATCCTGTATCATGCTCGTCATCAGTTTGTTGAGTCCTGCTGCCGCACTTGGGAATCGGCGGCCAGTCCGGCACATCAGGCTCAGACCGACGTTTTCGACGTCCTCGGTCAGCCTGCGTTTCCAGGTCGGCGTCGGCGTGGGCTCTTCGGTGCTGCGTCTCGTCGTGCGCGTCAAAGCTGTTTTCCCATAGGGGAATACGAAAAATTCGAAATGGTCATTTTCGTCCACGAACTCGTCGAGCCGGTCCAGCGTCTCGGTCAGTGCGCGCCGCTCGTCTCGGCGATGCAGCGTATACAGCGGCACGGTCTGCACGGTCACCTGCGAGATCACCCCCAGCGCGCCCAGTGACACCCGCGCCGCCAGGTAGTCATCGGAGCCCTGCGACAACGTGAGCACCTCGCCGCTCGCGGTGACCAGTCGCAGCGAGACGATCCGCGCCGACAGGTTCGGAAAACGCGCTCCCGTTCCATGTGTCGCGGTCGCGGTGGCACCGGTGATGGACTGCGCGTCGATGTCGCCCTGGTTCTCCAGCCCCAGCCCGCGCGCGGCCAGCTGCGGACCGAGCGTGTGCAGCTTCGCGCCACCCTCGATCGTCACCAAACCCGTTGCAGTATCCGCGTCGACGACCCGCTGCAGGCCGGTCATGTCGATCATCACCCCGTCGGTGCAGGCGCAATCGGTGAAGGAATGTCCGGTGCCGACGGCGCGTACGCGCTCACCGCGTCGCGCTGCGGACCTGACCACGGCGACCAGCTCGTCCTCCGAGCCCGGCCGCACGATCGCCGAAGGGGCGCAGAACTGTTCGCGGGCCCAGTTGCACCAGATGAGGCTCAACGCACCAATTCCCGCATGACTGCCTCGGAGACCGTGACGGCGTGGCTCACCGTCTCGTAGACCAGGTTCTCCGGAATGTCCGACATCAGGTGGTAGTTCGACAACTCCTTGTAGCGGTCGATCGACGAGAAACACGCGGTCGGGTATCGCGCGCGGCTCATGATGACCGCGTCGGTGCTGTTGCGGGACCGCATACCTCGGCGCACCGGAGCGTCGGCCCGCTCGGCGGCGCGGACTACCAGATCCCGAAACGCGCCGCGGTAGTAGTCCTCCATCACCGTGGTGCCCTCACCCTCGAGCATGATCAACTCCGGCGAGCCGACCGTGTCGAAGTTCAGGAAGTATGTTCGATCGTGGTCGAGTTCGGGCTCGTGACGCGCCATGAATCCGTAGATGCCGCCCTGCAGTATTTCCTCGGCGCCAAGCGAAACAAGCAGGGCCCGTACGCCTTTCACCGGCCGTTCGCGCAGCCGCTCGGCAAGCGCGACGAGCAGCGCCACGGCGGACAGGTTGTCGTTGGCTCCGGGGACGACCGGGCTGCGAGCGATGTCGTTGAATACGACCGCCGCTACCGCGCTCATTGCGGCTCCCGCGATCATCATCCGGCGGCTGCCGCGCAGCGCCCCGACGCCGGCCAGCGTGGGTGCGGCGATCGCCGGCCACCAGCTGGGTAACGACGTGTTCATGCGCTCAGCGATCCCGGGAAATCGCTCAACCAAGAATTGCTGCGGACCTGGGTTGAAGAACTTGCCAGTGTGTGCGGCGTCGTGGTGAGCGCACACCACAACCGTGTGCTCGCCGTCGAGATCACCCGCTTCGCCGACGACGTTCCACGTCGTCCGCGCCTCTTGCATCCTGGTACGCACGACGCGCGGACCGTTGGAACAGTCGTCGGCGATCGCCAGCCCGGCACCGACGCCCGCCACCGCTGCGGGCACCCGCAGGTGCCGGCTGACCAGGCCCGCGAGACCGGCGGCCACCCCGATCGAGGCCAGCTTGACGTGCAGCTGCGGGTAGCCGTCGAAGAACTGCTCCTCCTCGATCCGCACGTTCTGCGCACCCGCCGCCCGTAGGCGTTCGACGATCCATTCGGCGGCCTGCTGCTCGCCCGGCTCGCCCGCGGCGCGCTCGATCGGTGCCAGCGTCTCGACGACCTCACGCATGGTGGCCAGCTCGGTCGGCAGCGCGTTGATCGCCGTCATGGCAGCTCCTTCGCAATCACAGGCTCGGCTTACTACAGAAACGTGCGCCCCTCGCCGCGGTAGGTCGGGACCGTATCGACGATCCGTGCTCCCCGGACCAGATGCAGGCAGTCGAACCGCTCACACAACTCGCCGGCCTTGGTGTGGCGGAAGTAGACCTTGTCGCCCACCTGCAGCCGTCGGGCCGCCTCGCCGCGCAGCGGTGTTTGGACCTCGCCGGTACCCTCCATCGAGTCGAGCGTGAGCCCGGTCGGCAGGTAGGGCGTCGGCATGCGGTCCTTCGCACCGACACCGCTGGCCAGGTAGCCGCCCCCGAGCGCCGTCGCGGTCTTCGCGTCGGGCCGGCGCGACACCGGCAGCGCGAACATCGCCGCCGGCTGCAAGGTGAAGGTCGAATACGAGTCGAACAGGGTCGGCGCGTAGAACCCCGAGCCGGCGGTCGCCTCGGTCATGGCCGGCTCCTGTGCGACCAGCTGTAGATCGCCGGTGCCGCCCGCGTTGACGATCTCGAGGTCGGCGACTTCGCGCAGCAATTCGACAGCGCGGGCGCGGCGTTCCCGCAACTCGTCGAACGACATGCGCTGCATCCGTTGCACGATGAGATTCTGGGCGAACTTGCCGGCCACCTTGTCGCCGAAGCCCGCGATGTGCCCCTCGTAGGACATCAGCGCCACCAACTTGAGGGCCGGGCGCCGCGCGATCTCCTCCGCAAGGGCGCGCGCCTGTTCCGGGGTGTGTATCGGCGAGCGCTTGGGGCCGATCTTCACCCGTCCCCCGGCCGGCCAGTAGCCGGCGTCGAGATCCAGGCACAGCCGCACCGGCTGGTCGGTCGCGCTCTGGATCAGGTCGAGGTGGTCGACGCTGTCGACCATGACGATCGGCGCCTTGTCGGGGTCCTCGGCGGTCAGCTCGCCGAGCTGGCGCAGGGCCGCGCGGTCAGTCGTCGGATAGGCGAGCAACAGGTTGTCGAAGCCGTGCCCGGCCAGCCACAGCGTCTCGGGCAGCGTGAAGGTCATCAGCCCGCTGAACCGTGGGTGAGCATCCAGGATTTCGCGCTGCACGGGCCGGCAGCGCAGGGACTTCGACGCCACCCGGATGGGCTTGTCGCCGGCACGCGACAGCAACTGGTCGGCATTGCCCCACATCGCGTCGAGGTCTACGAAGGCAAACGGGGCATCGAGCTCAGCAAACGCCTGTTCATAGCGTTGCAGGCGGCTCTGCGGGTCTAGTCCCGGCGATGGGCCGACCCGGCGCTGATGACCGGCCACCTCGTGCACGCGGATACCCTACTGAACATCCCGCCCTACAGGGTCGGGTTCACACGGTTTGCCGTCGGCGGCAGCTACGTTCCGTGGGCCCCGTCCTGGCCGAACAACAGGCCGCCGCTGCCGCCCGCGCCGCCGGGAGCAGGGGGGACACCGTTGCCGCCGTCGCCGCCGTTGCCGATGAACCGGGAGTTGCCGCCGTCACCGCCGGCACCGGCCCCGAGTGTCGATCCGGGACCGCCGTCCCCGCCGTCGCCGCCGCGGCCGAAGATCCAGCCACTGTCTCCGCCGGCGCCGCCATTGCCGGCTCCGGGGTTCGTCGAGTTGGCGCCGCCGACCCCGCCCCCGCCGCCGTTGCCGAACAGCAGCGCACCGTTGCCGCCCGCACCGCCGGTGCCGACGACGTCACCGGTGTTGATGGCGTTGCTGTCGGCACCGCCCATGCCGCCATGCCCGCCGTTGCCGAACACGAATCCGGCATTCCCGCCGGCGCCACCCTGGCCGTACAGGCGCGCACCGAGGGCATGACCGGCGGCGCCGCCGTCGCCGCCGTTACCGAACAGGGCTCCGCCGTTGCCGCCGGTACCGCCGTTGCCGGCCGCCACGCTAACTCCCTGGGCCGTGAACGTCGGCACGCTGCCTCCGATGCCGCCCTTCCCGCCGTTGCCGATGAACCAGGCGTCGCCGCCGTTGCCGCCGAAACCGCCGGATCCGCCAAAGCCCTGCAGGACGCTGCCGATACCGCCGCTGCCACCGAGCCCGCCGTCGCCGCCGGCGCCTGCGTTACCCGAAATCAGGCCACCGGGGCTGCCGTCGCCACCGAGGCCGCCCACACCACCGTTGCCGCCTGTCGTGCCGGCGCCGGTTCCGTCCCCGCCAACGCCGCCGTTTCCGCCGGCTCCGCCGGTGCCGAAGAGTCCCAGGGCGCCACCGTTGCCGCCGGAGCCGCCATGGCCACCACTACTCGCCGCGGTGTTGGTCGCGTTTCCGCCGGCCCCACCGGTCCCACCGGCGCC
The DNA here is from genome assembly GCF_035499775.1 of Mycobacterium sp. GTDB lineage: Bacteria > Actinomycetota > Actinomycetes > Mycobacteriales > Mycobacteriaceae > Mycobacterium. Next base: position 28,145 of record NZ_DATJYB010000631.1, read on the forward strand.
GGCGGTGCCGAGCCACAGGCCGCCTTGTCCGCCGTTGCCACCCTGACCGCCATAGCCGGCTGTGGTGAGCACGCCGCCCGGATCGTCGACGCCGCCGATACCGCCGTCGCCGCCGAGGCCGCCGGTACCGAATAACAGCGCGGCGTTGCCGCCGGTGCCGCCCGTGCCGCCGACGCCGCCCGCTCCCAGCCCGGCAATGGGGGGCGCGGCCCCACCGGTCCCGCCGGTTCCGCCCATTCCGCCTTGCCCGTAGAACAGCCCGGCGTTGCCGCCGTTACCGCCGTCGCCGCCGCTGGCGCCCACCGTGGGCACTACTACCGGAGGATTCGGCGCCGGGGGCGTGGCGCTGCCGGCCCCGCCCTCGCCGCCGTCGCCGCCGTTGCCCCACAGCAACCCGCCTTTGCCACCCGCACCGCCCTTGCCGCCGGTAGCGCCGGCGTCGGTGGCGTCCCCGCCGGCCCCGCCCTTGCCGCCGTTGCCGATCAGCCCGGCGTTCCCGCCGTTACCGCCCGGCTTGCCGGGGTCGCCGGTCGCGCCGTTGCCGCCGCTGCCGAACAAGATGCCGCCGTCGCCGCCGTTGCCGCCCGCCGCCGTCGCGTTGGCGCCGTTGCCGATCAGCGGGCGATCGAAGATCGCCTGGGCAGGCGCGTTGATCGCGGCCAGCGCCTTTTGCTCCACGCTCTGCAAAGGCGTCGCGTTAGCCGCCTCGGCGGAGACGTAGCTGCCGGCGCCCGCCTTGAGGGTCTGTACGAAATTGGCGTGGAAGGTCGCTGCCTGCGCGCTGAGCGCCTGATATGCCTGAGCATGCGATCCGAATAGTGCCGCGATCGCCGCCGATACCTCGTCGGCGCCCGCCGCGATCACCGACGCCGTCGGAGCTGCCGCGGCCGCATTGGCCGCACTGATCGACGAGCCGACCCTCGCCAGGTCCGTGGCCGCCGCCGCCACCAGCTCCGGCGCCGCGATGAGGAACGACATCAGGGAACCTCCCTAACCTGCGCGAGCTCTCGGCAAAGGGTATCGCCATCAGGGCAGCACAACGCGTATTTCGGCTACTCCTACGATTCTGTTTCGCCGCGCGGCCCCGGAACGTTTCAGCATTGGCGCCGACGGGCGCGAGCGCGCCCATTTGTACGCCTACACGCCATCAACCGCGTGCATTCGCGGCCGCTCGCGCGGCGGTAGGAGGTGGTCGTCCCATTTCTTGCTATTTTAGATATTCTAGCTACTGTAGGGGATACAGTAGCCCGGCTGCCGCCGCGCTCGGATTCGCGGCAGTATTTCGTGGGAGAGATGCGATGGAGCCGATCGTTGATCTGAGCCCAATTCCCGATGCAGCGCACCAGTGGCTTGGCTGCTCAGGTCGCGAAAGTCCTTGGACCCCAGTGCGGGTCGCTAAGACAGGCATTGGAATATAAGGGCTGGGGCGATGGGCAGGGTGACGGGCAAGGTTGCCGTAATCAGCGGGGCCGCACGCGGTCAGGGGCGGTCGCACGCGCGGATGCTCGCCGCGGAGGGTGCCGACATCATCGCGGTTGATCTGTGTGAAGACATCGACACCAACGAGTATCCGCTGGCCCGACCGGAGGACCTCGAGGAGACGGCGCGGCTGGTCGAGAAGAGCGGCCGACGGGCGGTGACGGCGGTGGCGGACGTGCGCGACCAGGCGTCGCTCGACGCGGCGCTCGAGCGGGGCGCCAGCGA
>NZ_DATJYB010000632.1:0-28987 GCF_035499775.1 Mycobacterium sp.
CGACGTCTTCGCCGAATGGAACAAGGGCGACCTGGACAGCTACCTGATCGAGATCACCGCCGAGGTGCTGCGCCAGACCGACGCCAAGACGGGAAAGCCGCTGGTCGACGTGATCCTCGACGAGGCCGAGCAGAAGGGCACGGGCCGCTGGACGGTGAAGTCGGCGCTGGACCTCGGGGTGCCGGTCACCGGCATCGCCGAGGCGGTGTTCGCCCGGGCGCTGTCCGGTTCGGTGCCGCAGCGGCGGGCCACCACCGGACTGGCCTCCGGCGAGCTGGGCCACAAGCCCGCCGACGCCGCGAAGTTCACCGAGGATGTGCGCCGCGCGCTCTACGCCTCGAAGATCATCGCTTACGCCCAGGGCTTCAACCAGATTCAGGCCGGCAGCGACGAATACGACTGGGGCATCACACCCGGCGACCTGGCCACCATCTGGCGCGGCGGGTGCATCATCCGGGCCAAGTTCCTCAACCGCATCAAAGAGGCCTACGACGAGGACCCCCAGCTGCCGACCCTGATCGTGGCGCCGTACTTCCGCAGCGCGATCGAAGCGGCCATCGACAGTTGGCGCCGTGTAGTGGTGACCGCCACGCAGTTGGGTATCCCCATTCCCGGGTTCTCCTCGGCGCTGTCCTACTACGACGCGCTGCGCACCGAGCGGCTGCCCGCCGCGCTCACCCAGGGCCTGCGGGACTTCTTCGGGGCGCACACGTACGGGCGGATCGACGCCGACCCCGGCAAGAAGTTCCACACGCTGTGGAGCGGAGACCGCAGCGAAGTGCCGGCCTAAGGGGGCAGTACAGCAGCGATGAGGTTCCTCGACGGGCACCGACCCGGGTACGACCTGACCTACAGCGACGTTTTCATCGTGCCGAACCGCTCGGACATCGCATCGCGGTTCGACGTCGATCTGTCCACTATCGACGGGTCCGGCACCACCATCCCGGTGGTGGTCGCCAACATGACCGCGGTCGCCGGGCGGCGGATGGCCGAGACGGTGGCGCGGCGCGGCGGCATCGTGATCCTGCCGCAAGACCTGCCGATCGACGTGGTGCAGCGAACGGTGGACTTCGTCAAGAGCCGTGATCTGGTGCTCGACACCCCGGTGGTGTTGGGGCCCGACGATTCGGTGTCGGACGCGATGGCGCTGATTCACAAGCGGGCGCACGGCGTGGCGGTGGTGCTCTTCGAAGGCCGCCCAATGGGTTTGGTGAGCGAAGCGGCCTGCGTGGGGGTGGACCGGTTCGCCCGGGTGCGCGACGTCCTGGCCACCGACTTCGTCACCGCCCCGGCCGGCACCGAGCCACGCAAGATCTTCGACCTGCTCGAGCACGCCCCGATCGACGTCGCGGTGCTGACCGACACCGACGGCACGCTGGCCGGTGTGCTCACCCGCACCGGAGCGATCCGCACCGGGATCTACACCCCCGCCACCGACGCGCACGGCCAGCTGCGGGTCGGTGCCGCCGTCGGCATCAACGGCGATGTGGGCGCCAAAGCCCGGGCCCTGGTCGAGGCCGGGATCGACGTGCTGGTCATCGACACCGCGCACGGACACCAGCTCAAGACGCTGGAAGCGATCAAGGCGGTCGCGTCCCTGGATTTGGGCGTCCCGTTGGCCGCGGGCAACGTGGTGTCGGCCGAGGGCACGCGGGACCTGATCGGCGCCGGGGCGAGCATCGTCAAGGTCGGCGTCGGCCCGGGCGCGATGTGCACCACCCGCATGATGACCGGTGTCGGCCGCCCGCAGTTCTCCGCGGTGCTCGAATGCTCTGCTGCGGCAAGGAAACTCGGCGCTTATGTGTGGGCGGACGGCGGGATCCGTCATCCCCGGGACGTGGCACTGGCGCTGGCCGCCGGGGCGTCGAACGTCATGATCGGGTCCTGGTTCGCCGGCACCTACGAGTCCCCGGGAGACCTGATGCGGGACCGCGACGACCAGCCCTACAAGGAGAGCTACGGAATGGCGTCCAAGCGTGCGGTGGTGGCTCGCAGCGCGGCCGACAGCACCTTCGACCGTGCCCGCAAGGCGTTATTCGAGGAAGGCATCTCGAAGTCGCGGATGGGACTGGATCCCGACCGGGGCGGCGTCGAGGACCTGATCGACCACATCACCTCCGGCGTGCGCAGCACCTGCACGTATGTCGGCGCCGCGACCCTGACGGAGCTGCACGAGCGGGCCGTCGTGGGGGTGCAATCGGCGGCCGGCTTCGCCGAGGGCCATCCGCTGCCGACCGGCTGGTGAATGCCGGGGTAAGAGCCGACTCCGCAAAGTTGTGACCGACGTTTTCGCTAACATGTGAAATTCATCCCGCAGCACCGCGCTGCGACGGGATCGAGCGAAAGGGATGACGTGCCGCAGGCACCCGCCGGGGCCTTTTCGATGCAGGCCTTCGGGGACGAGCGGTCATGCGCATCTGCGCCGGGTCCACCGGTGTCCAGGGCAATTCACCGACTGGACTGCCGGTGATTATCTCCGTCACCACCGCCAGCTTGCTGGCTATCGTGGCGCTCATCTTCGGCAACGCGCTGTTCGTCGCGGCCGAATTTTCGCTGACCGCGCTGGACCGCAGCACGGTGGAAGCCAACGCCCGCAACGGCGGCCGTCGCGACCGGATGATCCTGCGCGCCCAGCACAAGCTGTCGTTCCAGCTGTCCGGTGCCCAATTGGGCATCTCGATCACCACGCTGGTGACCGGTTACCTGACCGAGCCGTTGGTGGCCGACCTGCCGCATCCATGGTTGGACGTGCTCCGGGTCTCCGATCCGGTGGCCGACGCGATCACCGCGTTCATGGCGTTGGTGCTGGTCACATCGGTATCGATGGTTTTCGGTGAGCTGGTCCCCAAGTACCTCGCGATCGCACGGCCGTTGCGGACCGCCCGCGCCGTGGTGGCCCCGCAGGTGCTGTTCTCGGCGCTGTTCACGCCCGCCATCCGATTGACGAACGGGGCGGCCAACTGGATCGTGCGCAAGCTGGGTATCGAACCGGCCGAGGAGCTGCGGTCGGCCCGCTCACCGCGGGAACTGCTGTCGCTGGTGCAGACTTCGGCGCGCAGCGGCGCGCTGGACTCGGTGACCGCGGCGCTGGTACGGCGATCGCTGCAGTTCGGCACCCGCACAGCCGAGGAACTGATGACGCCGCGCTCGAAGATCGTGGCGCTGCAGACCGACGACACCATCACCGACCTGGTCGCCGCGGCCGCCGAGTCCGGGTTTTCCCGATTCCCGGTCATCGACGGCGACCTCGACGAGACGGTCGGAATCGTGCACGTCAAGCAGGTGTTCGACGTTCCGGCCGCCGAACGCGCGCACACACTGGTGACCGCGGTGGCAAAGCCGGTCACGGTGGTGCCGTCCACGCTGGACGGCGACGCGGTGATGGCGGAGATCCGCGCCGACAGCCTGCAGACCGCACTGGTGGTCGACGAGTACGGCGGCACCGCCGGTATGGTCACCGTCGAGGACCTGATCGAGGAGATCGTCGGCGATGTTCGTGACGAACACGACGACGCCACACCCGACGTGGTGCCGTCGGTCAACGGATGGCAGGTATCCGGCCTGCTGCGCATCGACGAGGTGGCCACCGCCACCGGATATCGGGCTCCCGAGGGACCCTACGAAACGATCGGCGGCCTGGTGCTGCGCGAGCTCGGCCACATCCCGGGCGCCGGTGAGACGGTCGAGGTACCGGCGTTGGATCCGGACGGCCTGCCCGACGCGTCGGAGCGCTGGCAGGCGACGGTGGTCCAGATGGACGGCCACCGCATCGACCTGCTCGAGCTGACCCAACTCGACGGGCACGGGATCGCACCGTGATGCACGACGCGCTCGGAGTGGTGGTGGCGATCCTGCTGATCGCCACCAACGCCTTCTTCGTCGGAGCGGAGTTCTCGCTGATCTCGGCCCGCCGGGACCGCCTGGAAGCATTGGCCGAACAGGGCCGGGCGAGCGCGGTCACCGTCATCCGGGCCGGCGAGCAGCTCTCCTCGATGCTGGCCGGCTCTCAGCTGGGCGTCACCGTGGCCTCGATCCTGCTGGGCCGGATCGGCGAGGCGGCGGTTGCCAATCTGCTGCGGACGGCGCTGGGACTGACGTCGATGCATCCGGCGGTGGTGCACACGCTGTCGTTCGTGATCGCGCTGGCGCTGGTGGTGACGCTGCACGTGCTGCTAGGCGAGATGGTGCCGAAGAACATCGCGCTGGCCGGTCCGGAGCGCACGGCGATGCTGCTGGTGCCGCCCTACCTGATCTACGTGCGCGCGGTCCGGCCGTTCATCGTGTTCTACAACTGGTGCGCCAACGCGGTGCTGCGCATGCTGCGCGTGGAGCCCAAGGACGAGCTCGACATCACCGTATCCACGACCGAACTGTCCGAGATGATCGCCGAATCGGTATCCGAAGGTCTGCTGGATCAAGAGGAGCACACCCGGCTGACCCGGGCCCTGCGGATTCCGGCCCGCAGGGTCGCCGACGTGGCGCGCCCGCTCGCCGACGTCCGGGCCGTGCGGGTGGCCGCGGCGGGCAGCGGGCCGACGATCGGCGCCGTCGAACAGGCCCTGGCGCAAACCGGCTACTCTCGGTTCCCGGTCGCCGGCCCCGGGGGTCAGTTCATCGGATACCTGCACATCAAGGACGTGCTGACGCTCAGCGACGATCCACAGTCGGTGATCGATCTGGCGCTGGTGCGGCCGCTGCCGCGGGTTCCCAAGTCGCTGCCGCTGGCCGACGCGCTGTCGCGGATGCGCCGCACCAACAGCCATCTGGCGCTGGTGACGGACGCGGATCGCGTGGTGGCCATGGTGGCGATGGAGGATCTGGTGGAGGATCTGGTCGGCACCATGCGCGACGGGACGCGCTGAGACTCCCAGGCCAGCCCGTATGATCTTTGCGACTGCGGTCCACTGCGGAGGAACTTCAGCTTGGCGTACGTCGTTGCCAGAGGAGAATTCGTACTGGCGGCGGCGTCGCCGCTAAACGGCCCTGCCAAAGCTGTAAGCGCGGCGTGACCTGCTGTTGCGGGTCGGCCGTATACGCTCGTCAGGCCGCTGGTCGGTAGGCTGAGCACTGTAAATCGGGGCCAGCCAGCAGGGCTTTTATGGAGGAGAACCATGACTGAACGCGTGGCAGAGCGAGTTACCCAAGGCAACTTGCGCGTCGCCCGGGTGCTCTACGATTTCGTCAACAACGAGGCCCTGCCTGGCACCGGTATCGACCCGGACAGTTTCTGGGCGGGCGTCGACAAGGTTGTCACCGACCTCACCCCGCAAAACCAGGATTTGCTGAACCGCCGTGACGAGCTGCAGGCGCAGATCGACAGGTGGCACCGCCAGCGGGTGATCGCGCCACTCGACGCGCAGGCCTACCGCGAATTCCTCACCGAAATCGGTTACCTGCAGCCCGAACCCGATGACTTCACGATCACCACGTCGGGAGTCGACGACGAGATCACCACGACGGCCGGCCCCCAGCTGGTGGTCCCCGTGCTCAATGCGCGGTTCGCGCTGAATGCCGCCAACGCCCGCTGGGGCTCGCTGTACGACGCGCTGTACGGCACCGACGTCATCCCGGAGACCGATGGCGCCGAGAAGGGGTCGAGTTACAACAAGGTGCGCGGCGACAAGGTGATCGCCTACGCGCGCAACTTCCTGGACCAGGCGGTGCCGTTGGCGTCGGGCTCGTGGGCGGACGCGACGGGCTTGCGCATCGTCGACGGCCAACTGCAGGTTGCCCTCGGTGCGGACGCCACCGGGCTGGCCAGTCCGGAGAAATTCGTCGGATACAGCGGCGAGCTCGGCTCCCCCAACTGGTCGGTGTTGCTGGTCAACCACGGACTGCACATCGAGATCCTCCTCGACCCGGAGTCGCCGGTCGGCAAGACCGACGTCGCCGGCATCAAGGACGTGGTCCTCGAGTCGGCGATCACCACGATCATGGACTTCGAAGACTCGGTGGCCGCCGTCGACGCGGACGACAAGGTGCTCGGTTACCGCAACTGGCTCGGCCTGAACAAGGGCGACCTCGCCGAGTCGGTCGAGAAGGACGGCAAGACCTTCACCCGCACACTCAACGAGGACCGCACCTACACTCGGCCGAACGGGGGCCGGGATGCGGATGAGCTGACCCTGCCCGGACGCAGCCTGATGTTCGTCCGCAACGTCGGGCATCTGATGACGAACGACGCGATTGTCTTTCGCGCCGGTAACGGCGAAGAAGAAGAGGTGCCCGAGGGCATCCAGGACGCGTTGTTCACCGGCCTGACCGCCATCCACGGGCTCAAGACCGGAGACTCCAACGGACCGTTGACGAACAGCCGGACCGGTTCCATCTACATCGTGAAGCCCAAGATGCACGGCCCCGACGAGGTGGCGTTCACCTGCGAGCTGTTCAGCCGGGTCGAGGACGTGCTCGGTCTGCCGCAGGCCACCATGAAGGTCGGCATCATGGACGAAGAACGGCGTACCACGCTCAACCTCAAGGCGTGCATCAAGGCCGCTGCGGACCGGGTCGTGTTCATCAACACCGGCTTCCTGGACCGCACCGGCGACGAGATCCACACCTCGATGGAGGCCGGCCCGATGATCCGCAAGGGCGCGATGAAGAGCACCACCTGGATCAAGGCCTACGAGGACGCCAACGTCGACACGGGGCTTGCGGCCGGCTTCAAGGGCAAGGCTCAGATCGGCAAGGGCATGTGGGCGATGACCGAGTTGATGGCCGACATGGTCGAGCAGAAGATCGGCCAGCCCAAGGCGGGCGCCACCACCGCGTGGGTGCCGTCGCCGACGGCGGCCACCCTGCACGCGATGCACTACCACCAGGTGGATGTGGGCGCCGTGCAACAGGAGCTGGAAGGCAAGACCCGCACCACCATCGACGAGCTGCTCGCGATCCCGCTGGCCAAGGAACTGGCCTGGGCTCCCGAGGAGATCCGCGAGGAGGTGGACAACAACTGCCAGTCCATCCTGGGGTACGTGGTGCGCTGGATCGACCAGGGTGTGGGCTGCTCGAAGGTGCCCGACATCCACAACGTGGCGCTCATGGAGGACCGGGCCACGCTTCGGATCTCGAGTCAGTTGCTGGCCAACTGGCTGCGCCACGGCGTGATCACCGCCGACGACGTGCGCGCCAGCCTGGAGCGGATGGCGCCGTTGGTGGATCGGCAAAACGCCGGCGACCCGGCGTACTTCCCGATGGCACCCAATTTCGACGACAGCATCGCCTTCCTGGCTGCTCAGGAGCTGATCTTGGCCGGAGGGCAGCAGCCCAACGGTTACACCGAGCCGATCCTGCATCGGCGTCGTCGGGAATTTAAGGCGCAAGCAGGTGCCTGATTTCCGCTTGAGCAGGGGCGAGCTGCGACGGAATGGACGCGGGCGCCGATATGGGTAGGCACAGCCTGCCGGACCCCGAGGATTCCGCCTCCGAGCCGGCTTCCGAAACGTCTGAGGAACCCTTCCCGGACAGTCCGGATGCCGGGGACGAGTCAGAGCCCGGCCGGCACAGCGGCGACCAGGCAGATTTCGGCTACCCGGAAACCGTTCCGGAGCCGCCGCCCGTCGAATCCCCGGGTGCGGCGGAGTTTTCCTCCGATGACGACGAATGGTCGGGTGAGCACGAAGATTCCGACGACGATCTGTACGCGGACGACGACCGGTCCTTCGTCAGCTGGGAGCGCTTCCCCGCCGGCGATGACCCCTTCGCTGCCGAAGACGAGCCTTTCGCCGCCGAAGACGAGCCTTTCGCTGCCGAAGACGCGCCGCACCACCCCGCAGACGAGCCTTACACGGCCGCAGACGAGCCTTTCCCCCGTGCCGAGGATCCCTATCCCGCTGGAGGCGACCTGGCACCCGGCGCCGACGACGAGTACCCGGACTTTCCGCCGCGGCCGGCCGGCATGGGGACCCTCGGCCCGGCAACGCCGCCGCCGGTACACGCCGCCGGCCACCGGGAAGCCGGCGAGTGGCGGGGCGGTCACCGCAGCGCCGGGGGCAGACGCGGAGTCAGCATCGGCGTGATCGTGGCGCTCATCCTGGTCGTCGTGCTGGTGGGCGGGTGGATCCTGTGGAATCTTTTCGGCGACGCGTTGTCCCACCGTTCGCACAATGCGGCGACACGCTGCGTGGGGGGCAAAGAGACGGTCGCTGTGATCGCCGACCCGACGATCGCCGATCAGGTGCGCGAGCAGGCGGAAAGCTACAACTCGACGGCCGGGCCGGTCGGTGACCACTGCATGTCGCTGAGCGTCAGAGCCGCCGGCTCCGATGCGGTGCTGAGCGGTTTCAGCGGCAAGTGGCCCGCCGAGTTGGGTGGCCAACCGGCATTGTGGATCCCCGGCAGCTCGGTCTCTGCGGCGCGCCTGGCCGGTGCTGCCGGTCAGAAAATCATCAGTGAGAGCCGTTCCCTGGTGACCTCGCCGGTGCTGCTCGCGGTCCGACCCGAATTTCAGCAGGCCCTGGCCAACCAGGACTGGGCGGCACTGCCCGGCCTGCAAAGCAACCCGAACTCACTGACCGGCCTCAACCTGCCGGCTTGGGGCTCGTTGCGCCTGGCCCTGCCGACCAGCGGTAACGGCGACGCCGCGCTGTTGGCCGGTGAGGCGGTGGCAGCCGCGTCGGCACCTGCGGGCGCCCCGCCGACCCAGGGCACCGGCGCGGTGCGCACACTCGTCGGCGGACAGCCCAAACTGCCGGACAGTTCGCTCGGCGAAGCGATGAAGGCGCTGCTCAACCCCGGTGACGCGGCGGCCTCGCCGGTGCACGCGGTCGTCACCACCGAGCAGCAGTTGTTCCAGCGCGGCGAGTCGCTGTCGGATGCCAAGAACAAGTTGGGCTCCTGGCTACCACCCGGGCCGGTCGCGATCGCCGACTATCCCGCCGTGTTGCTCAGCGGCTCGTGGGTATCGCACGAGCAGGCCGAGGCGGCCAGCGCGTTCTCCCGGTACCTGCAACAGCCCGAGCAACTGGCGAAATTCGCCAAAGCCGGGTTCCGCGGCAACGGCGTCAAACCGCCGAGCAGTCCGGTCACCAGTTTCCCGACGCTGGCCCCGACGCTGTCGGTGGGCGACCAGGCGATGCGAACTACGCTTGCCAATAGCTTGAGCGCACCGTCGACCGGAGTGGCCGCGACCATCATGCTCGACCAGTCGCTGCCCAGCGACGACGGCGGCAAGACCCGGCTGGCCAATGTGGTGGCGGCGCTCAGCGACAAGATCAAAGCGATGCCGCCGACGTCGATCATCGGGCTGTGGACCTTCGACGGTCACGACGGGCGCTCGGAGGTGGCCGCCGGGCCGCTGGCCGACCCGGTCAACGGTCAGCCTCGCACTAATGCGCTGACGGCCGCGCTGGACAAGCAGTATTCCTCCAACGGCGGTGCCGTGTCGTTCACCACGCTGCGCCTGATCTATCAGGACATGCTGACCAACTACCGTGCCGGCCAAACGAATTCGATACTGGTGATCACGGCAGGACCGCACACCGACCAAACCCTCGACGGGTCGGGACTGCAAGAGTTCATCCGCCGCAGCGCGGATCCGGCCAAGCCGATCGCGGTCAACGTCATCGACTTCGGCGGTGACCCGGACCGGGCCACCTGGGAAGCCGTCGCGCAGCTCAGCGGCGGCAGCTACCGCAACCTGGGCACGTCGGCCTCCCCTGACCTCGCCGCGGCGATCAACACCTTCCTGAGCTGACTGGATTTTGGCCCTACTCTTCTGTCACCTGCCGACATACCATCGGCAGCGCGAGAGGAGGGGCATTGAAGATCAATTTCACCCCGGATCCCGAGCTGTACCCGTTCGAGTCGCGCTGGTTCGACAGCTCGCGGGGGCGCATTCACTACGTCGACGAGGGTGACGGCCCGCCGATCCTGCTGTGCCACGGCAACCCGACCTGGAGCTTCCTGTATCGCGACATCATCGTCGCGCTGCGAGACCGGTTCCGTTGTGTCGCACCGGACTATCTCGGTTTCGGGCTGTCGGATCGCCCGTCGGGGTTCGGCTACAAGATCGACGAGCACGCCCGGGTGGTCGGCGAGTTTGTCGATCACCTCGGTCTCGACGGCTATCTGAGCATGGGGCAGGACTGGGGCGGGCCCATCAGCATGGCCGTCGACGTGGACCGCGCCGACCGGGTGCGCGGAATCGTCCTGGGCAACACCTGGTTCTGGCCGACGGACGTGCTCACGACGAAGATCTTCAGTCGGGTGATGGGCAGTCCGCCAATGCAGTACGCGATCCTGCGGCGGAATTTCTTTGTCGAACGGCTGATTCCGGCGGGCACGGCTCGCCGGCCGAGTCCGGTGGTGATGGAGCACTACCGCGCGGTGCAGCCCAGCCCTGAGGCACGCCGTGGGGTCGCCGAGATGCCCAAGCAACTCCTGGCGGCGCATCCCCTGCTGGAACGGCTAGCGCGCGAGGTGCCGGCGAAACTGGGTGCCAAACCCGCGCTCTTCGTCTGGGGCATGAAGGATTTCGCGTTCCGGCCCGGCCCGTCACTCCCCCCGATGCGCAAGGCGTTCCCCGATCACGTCCTCGTCGAGTTGCCCGGCGCCAAACATTTCATCCAGGAGGACGCGCCCGGCCAGATCGCCGAGGCGATCATCGGCAGGTTCAGCTGAGTGTATGTAGATCATGATCTACATAATTGGGCTATCCTCAAATGATGGAAAAGGTCGGAATCCGCGAACTGCGGCAGAACCCAGCACCCGTGTTGAAGGCGGTGGAGGCCGGTGCTGAAGTGACCGTCTCCGTGAGCGGACGTCCGGTGGCTCGCATCGTGCCGCTGGAAAGCCCGGCATGGGTCGACGGTGAACGCGCCGCACGCATTTACGGCGTCGCCGTCGATGCGCTGTGGGAATCTGAGTTGCGCATGGCCCGAGAAGAAGACACCGTTGACGACCCCTGGTCGTAGCAGGGCGATCCTCGACACTAGCGTGCTCGTGGCCGCCGACGCTGACCTTTCCGGCCTGGTGTGCCAAATCAGCGCGGTCAGTTACGCAGAGTTGCACTTCGGCGTGCACGCGGCTGACGACGAGACACGGCTTGGGCGTCAGCATCGTCTGACGCTGATTCAGGCGACCTACGGCCACGGGGTTGCCTTTACCGACGAGACAGCTCACCACTATGGGCTGCTGTGCGGACGGCTCAAACAACGGGGCCGCAGCCCCCGCGGCAGGGCGATGGATCTGATGATCGCCGCCACCGCCCTGAGCCTCGGCGTCGCTCTGGTCACCAGGAATCCCGGCGACGTCGAGGGGTTAGGGATCGAGTTGCTGATCCGCTAACGCGCGTCGCCGGCCTCCATTCTCACGCGAACGCCTCCACCGGCGGGCACGAGCAGACCAGGTTGCGGTCGCCGTAGGCGCCGTCGATGCGCCGCACCGGCGGCCACACCTTGGGCCGGAAGCCCGCACCCAGCGGATAGGCGGCCTGTTCGCGGCTATACGGGTGATCCCAGTCGGCCACCAGCAGGCACTCGGCGGTGTGCGGCGCGCCGCGCAGCGGATTGTCCTCGACAGGCCACTCCCCTGCGCCGACGCGGTCGATCTCGCCGCGGATGGCGATCATGGCCTCGCAGAAGGCGTCGACCTCGGTCAGGCTCTCGCTCTCGGTGGGCTCCACCATCAGCGTGCCGGCCACCGGGAAGCTCATGGTAGGCGCGTGAAAGCCGTAGTCCGCCAAGCGTTTCGCAACATCGTCCACGGTGACGCCGGTCGACTTGGTAATCCCGCGCAGGTCGAGGATGCACTCGTGGGCGACCATGCCGTTCTCGCCGGTGTAGAGCACCGGGAAGTACTCGTCGAGCCGCCGGGCGATGTAGTTGGCCGAAGCGATCGCGGTCAGCGACGCCGCGCGCAGCCCGTCGGCGCCCATCATCCGGATGTAGGCCCAGGTGATCGGCAGAATCGAGGCCGACCCGTAGGGAGCCGACGACACCGGATGCCCCTCGGGCAGTTCGGGGGCATAAGGGTGACCCGGCAGGAACGGGGCCAAATGCGAACGAGCCGCCACGGGCCCGACGCCCGGGCCGCCGCCGCCGTGCGGAATGCAGAATGTCTTGTGCAGGTTCAGGTGGCTGACGTCGCCGCCGAACTTCCCGGGCCGGGCCAGTCCCACCAGGGCGTTGAGGTTGGCGCCGTCGACGTACACCTGGCCGCCGGCGTCGTGCACGGCCGCGCAGATGTCCGTGATGTCGTGCTCGTACACACCGTGGGTGGACGGGTAGGTGATCATCAGCGTCGAGAGCCGGTCGGCGTGCTCAGCGACCTTGGCGCGCAGATCGTCGAGATCGACGTCGCCAGCCCGACCAACGTCGTCGTGACATCGCACAATTACCACCCGCATCCCGGCCAACGCGGCCGACGCGGCGTTGGTGCCGTGCGCGCTGGACGGGATCAGGCAGATATCGCGATGCGGTTCACCCTTGCTGGCGTGGTACTCGTGAATCGCCAGCAGGCCCGCGTATTCGCCCTGGGAGCCGGCGTTGGGTTGCAGCGAGACCGCGTCGTAGCCGGTGATCCCGACCAGCCAGCTTTCCAGGTCCGCGATCACGCGACGCAGCCCTGGAGTGTCGGATGCCGGGGCGAACGGATGCTGACGCGCGAACTCCGGCCAGGTGATCGGCTCCATCTCGGCGGCCGCGTTGAGCTTCATGGTGCACGACCCGAGCGGAATCATGCTGCGGTCCAACGCAATGTCCTTGTCCGCCAGCGCGCGCAGGTAGCGCATCATCGCCGTCTCGGTGCGGTACTGCGTGAATGCCGGATGCGTCAGGAACTCCAATGCGCGCGACGCGATGTCGGTTCCGCCGTGCGCGCCGGCCGAGACCCCGAACGCGTCCAGCACCACCGCCACGTGCGCGTCGGTGGTGGCTTCGTCGCACGCCACCGACACGTGGTCGGCGTCGACGCGCCAAAGGTTGACGCCGTGCGCCTTGGCCGCGGCCACCACCTCGTCGGCCCGGCCCGGCACCCGGGCCAGCACCGTGTCGAAGTACGCGTCGTGCACCAACGCGTCCGCCAGGGCGCCGGCGATGGTCTGCGCGTGGGCGTGCACCCGGCGCGCGATCGCAGTCAGCCCCTCGGCGCCGTGGTAGCTGGCGTACATCGCGGCCATCACCGCCAGCAGCACCTGGGCCGTGCAGATGTTGCTGGTCGCCTTGTCGCGGCGGATGTGCTGCTCGCGCGTCTGCAGCGCCAATCTGAACGCCGGCGACCCATCCGCATCAACGGACACGCCGACCAGGCGTCCGGGCAGCTGACGGGCGTGTTTGGTGTGCACCGCCAGGTAGCCCGCGTGTGGGCCGCCGAATCCCATTGGCACGCCGAACCGTTGGGTGGTGCCGAACGCGACGTCGGCACCGATCTCCCCGGGCGGGGTGATTAGCGTCAGCGCCAACAGGTCGGCGCCCACGGCGATCAGCGCGCCGCGCTCGTGCGCCTGCGCAATTAGACCGGTCCAGTCGGTGATGCGGCCGCTGGCCCCGGGCAATTGGGCGATGACTCCGAAGAACTCGCCGTCCGGCAGACCGCCACGCAGATCGGCGGTGACGATCTCGATGCCCAGCGGCTTGGCGCGGGTCGCCAGTATCGCCGCGGTCTGAGCGAACACGTCGCTATCAACGACGAGGCGGCCAGTCGACGACCCGCGGGCCGCCGCCCGATGCATCAGTGTCATGGCCTCGGCGGCGGCGGTGCCTTCGTCGAGCATCGACGCGTTGGCGATCTCCAGGCCGGTGAGGTCGCTGACCAGGGTCTGGAAATTCAGCAGAGCTTCCAGCCGGCCCTGGCTGATTTCGGGCTGGTAAGGCGTGTAGGCGGTGTACCAGGCCGGGTTCTCCATGATGTTGCGCAGCAGCACCGGGGGCGTGAGGGTGTCGTAGTAGCCCTGCCCGATCATCGACACGGCAACGGTGTTGGTGTCGGCCAGCGCGCGCAGTTCGGCCAGCGCCTCGGCTTCACTGGCGGGTGCCGGCAGCCGGTCGAGCCCGGGTGCCACTAAGCCCGGGCCGGCGTCGTCGAGCTTGTCGAGAATGCCCGTCGGGACAGCTTTGGCCGCCAGCTCGTCGAGCGAGTCGACGCCGATGACGGCGAGCATCGCCTCGACGGCTTGGTGATCCGGGCCGATGTGCCGGTCGGCGAAGGTTGACATAAGCGAGCTCCTGACAGCGAGAGAGGACTACCGGCCCTCCCCCTCTGTCTTCACCCGTGCACCGGGCGCCTGAGAGATTCGGCGCCGTGATTCGGCGCGTTTCCCCATCGGCGGGCGAGGACCGTGACGGTCGTCACCGCTTTCCAGAGGCATCGGTGTATAACGCGGTCCGGGGGCCTGAGAGGTTGACGGAGAGGTGTTGCTCCTTCGGCGTCCATGACTGGCGGTCACGGAACTCTCCCGCGCAAGTGCGATGCGTGGCCCAGTCTACTTCTCCGCGCGAGCGTGCGCAGATGCACACCGACACGCCGTCACGGGCGTACATCTGTGCACGCTCGCGGCAGGAAGTCAGCCGATCTTGCGGTCGCGATGCTTGCGCCGGGACGCCAACTCGTCTTCCGGCGCGGCGATCGATTCGCCGCCGTCCGCGCGCTCGCCGGGGAAGTCGGCGATGACGCCGGTCAGCTCCCGCATCGCACCGGATACGGCGATGCCGAACACACCCTGTCCACCCTGCAGCAGGTCGACGACCTCCTCGGCCGACGTGCATTCGTACACGCTGGTGCCGTCGGAGAACAGGGTGATGTTGGCCAGGTCCTGAACACCCCGCTGGCGCAGGTGATCCACCGCGACCCGGATGTTGTGCAGCGAGATACCCGTGTCCAGCAGTCGCTTGACGATCTTGAGAACCAGGATGTCCTTGAACGAGTAGAGCCGCTGGCTGCCGGAGCCCGCTGCGCTGCGGATCGAGGGAACCACCAAAGACGTGCGGGCCCAGTAGTCCAGCTGGCGATAGGTGATGCCGGCGATCTGGCATGCACTCGGCCCGCGGTAGCCCACCAGCTCGTCGGGCACCGAGTCGTCGGGGAACAGCCCGGGTTGCACGGGCTCGCTCGCGGCGGCGACGGCTTTGCCGCCATTGGACGCCGCTGCTCCAGCGTCCGGCTGCTCAGAAAGGTCCAGCTGCTCTTGACGTGGCTGGTCGCTCACGGTGGTTCCTCTCGCCGATCGCGCTCGTGTCTAGCTGCGTCACTGGCTGCCCCCGGCAACCACATTTCCTCAGGCCCGAGTGCTAGTGAGCATACGCTTTCCACCAGCTGCCGTGGCCCGAGATCATCTTCAAGTCGTCTCCAAAGTATGGCGGTCCGCGGCGCCAGGAGCCGCTATCCGGCAGGCGTGTCGACATAGCAGTGCCAGATGAGACGCATCCGTAACCGGGTACGGACGGCGTCAGCGCTCGGTTACCCCGTTAGGTGGCCTTGAAATCGTCCGGAGACACGCTGTCGAGAAATTCTTTGAACTTCTCCACCTCGTCCTCGCGAACCGCGCTGCTGGATTCCTCGTCGCCCTCGTCAGGGATCAGCAGCCCGGCCTGGGCGAGAACGGCCTCCTCGACGTAGATTGGCACGCCGACCCGCAGCGCGATCGCCACCGAGTCCGACGGCCGGGCCGACACGGTGATGTTGCGATCGAAGATCAGGTCGGCGTAGAACGTGCCCTCCTGCAGATCGACGATACGCACTTCCTTGAGCGAATGGCCAAGCGCGGCAATGAGATCCCTGATCAGATCGTGGGTCAGCGGGCGGGGTGGCTCGACGCCCTGCTGCTCGAGCGCGATGGCGGCCGCCTCTGACTGGCCGATCCAAATCGGCAGGTAGCGGTCACCATTGGCCTCGCGCAGTAAGAGCACCGGCTGGTTCTGCGGCTGCTCGACGCGAATGCCGACAACACGAACTTCACCCATCTGTGTTTGCCCTCCGCACGTGCCGCTGTGTCCGACTCGAACTCGGCAGCTTGGATGTTCGCTGACCCCGACAAGACCAGTGCCGCCGAACACCAAGCTGTCGAACGAAGTCTAGTCCTCAGCGGTGAAGAAGGTCGCGAACCGCCGACTTGATCAAGGACGTGTGCAATGTGATAGCGAGCGCGGCGACCTCACGTGCCAGGTCGTCGGCGCGGTCGCGGGCGCCGGCCTTGTCGGCTTTGACTAGCGGTCCGGCGATCTGGGTGATCAGGTCGGACTGCCGGTCGGCCGCTGAGCGGAACGCACGCAGATGTCGCGGCTCGACGCCGTAATCGGACAGCGCACGCGCGCATTGCAGGATCACGACGGCGTGTTCGTCGAAGAAACCGCCCGGTCCGGTGGTGATCACCCCGGCTTTGAGCAACGCCGTCAGCAGGTCTTGCGCTTCCGTCAGCTCCACTCCGGAGCGTTCCAGCAGGTCTTCCCGGCTCAGCCGGATGCGGGGGGGTGCCACCGCGGCGGCGTCAGATCCCGGGCTGACGGGTCCCTCGTCGGTCACCGAGACCAATCGCGGTACGCCGTAAGGCGATCCGAAGGACGGGAGTTCACCGTCGGGCTGGGCGTCCAGTTGTGCCCTGATCACCTTCAGCGGCAGGTAGTGATCGCGCTGGGCGCTGAGAATGAAGCGAAGGCGCGCACAGTCGTACGCGGTGAATCTGCGATAGCCCGATGCAGCACGCTGCGGCGTCACCAGCCCCTCGGCCTCCAGGAAGCGAATCTTGGAGATGGTGACATCGGGGAAATCCGGCCGTAGCAGGTCGAGGACCGCCCCGATCGACATCCCGGCCAGTGCCGGGCTATCGGGCGCGCTCACTAGCCTCCGGTTCCCCCGCCGTTGTCGCCCTGCTTGGGTCCGGTCAGGAACACCAAGCGGAACTTGCCGATCTGTACTTCGTCACCGTTGGCCAGCACCGCCGAGTCCACCGGCTCGCGATTGACGTAGGTGCCGTTGAGGCTGCCGACGTCGACGACCTGGAATTCGGTGTTTTCCAACCTGAATTCGGCGTGGCGGCGGCTCACCGTGACGTCGTCCAGGAAGATGTCGCTGTCGGGGTGCCTGCCCGCGGAGGTGATGGCCTGGTCGAGCAGGAAGCGCGATCCGGCGTTGGGTCCCCGTTTGACGACCAACAACGCCGAGCCGGCCGGGAGGCCTTCCACCCCGGACACCGAGCTCTCAGTGCCCACCTGGGCGGGGGCGTCCAGTTCGTTGAGGAAGTCGGCCCGAAAAACGGAGGTCGTCTCCACCGTGACTTCGTCGGAAGTCTGGTCGTTGTCCGTCACCCGCTGCTCCTTACTGGCTGCTGTGGCGTTGTTTGTCCGGGCCGCTCGGCCGGCTTTCCAATAGGTTGTACCGCTTGGTATTGCCGATTACTGCCTAACTACTACCTTCAAGGCCGTCAAATACTTTCAATTTCTTCAAACCCGTCAATCCGCTATGTCGACCGTACCGTGCAGGGGTCCGGAATGCGGCCTGCACCGCAGGATCGTCGCACGGCGCTGGCTGGCACATTAGCAATCGTCATTCGGTCAGTGTGCCGCGGTAGGCCTCAGGGTCAAGCAGCTCCGCAATGGCCGACTCCAAAGTGGCAGCGTCGGACGCCTGGATGTCCAGTAGCCAGCCGGCGCCGTAGGGGTCGGAGTTCACCAATTGCGGGCTGCTTTCCAGATCGGTGTTGACCGCGGCCACCGTTCCGGACAGCGGCGCATACAGATCCGAGACCGACTTCGTCGACTCCACTTCGCCGAAGGACTCGCCGGCGGTCACCTCGGCGCCCACGTCAGGCAGCTGAACGAAAACGACGTCGCCCAATGCCGATTGGGCGAAGTCGGTGATCCCGACCCGCACGGTGGCTTCCCCGCCGTTGCCGCTGCGGCGAACCCACTCGTGTTCGGCGGTGTAGTGCAGATCGGACGGGATATCGCTCACGGGCAATCCTGTTCTGTTCGGCTCAGCTCACTTGACGGGCTGAGCGTATTGGCGAAGTTTTGGTTGCCGCAAGGTGGTCACGTCCACGCGGTCGGACTGCTGCACAGCCATCCGCGCGCCGACCCGTTTGACGCTGTCCTCGGCGCCGCCGGGGATGTTCATGGCGGCGGCCAGCGTCGGTGGATCGCCAATCGCCAGAATCGAATAGGGCGGCGACAAGGCCTTTCCGTCAATGGTCAACGAGCCGGGAGTACCCACTACCCAGGTATCGACGCCGACCCGGACAGACTTGTGCGGATCGTTGATCTCGATGGCCTCTGCGCCCGCGGCGCGCAGCTCGTTGATGACGTCGAGCATCGTTTCCGGTGCCACTCCGGGACCGAAATCGTCGATCTGGATCGTCACGCCGGGTCCCGTAGCTCCCACGGAGCCGACCAGGATGGACAGGGCGGCCAGTCTGGCCTGGGCGCTTTCGATGGCAGCCTGGTCGGTATTGCCCGACGCCTTCAACTTGTTGAGCGTGTCCTGAAGTTCGGTCACCTCGGTCTCGAGTGTCGCCTCGCGTTGCCGCAACGAATCCAGTAGCACCACCAGATCCGCCGGACGGGCGGTGTCCAGGGAGTCCCCGGACTTGGTCTGGCGGACCTGGGTGACAATCGCGATGCCCAGCACCAGGCAGAGCAGGATCGCCAGCGTTCCGAACACCAGGCGGGTGCGGCTGCCGCGCAGCAGTCCGGACGGTCCCTGCCGATGTACCCGCCCGATTTCGGGCCGCGGAGTGTCCGCAGGGAGTTCGTGGCGACCGTGGGGAGCGGCTGCCGGGGCGTCGCTGGTCTTGTCGGCATCACTGGTCTTGTCGACAGCGCCTTCCGGGGTGTCCTGGGATTCCGGGGGTTGCTCGCTCATCGTCGGTTATGCCCCGAACAACCGGCGCCGCAGTGCGGCGGCATTGCCGAAGATCCGGATGCCCAGCACGACGATGATCGCGGTGGACAACTGGGTGCCAACCCCCAGTTGGTCGCCGACGTAGACGATCAGCGCGGCCACCAAGACGTTGAAGACGAACGACACCACGAAGACCTTGGGGTCGAAGATCCGCTCGAGGTAGGCACGCAGCCCGCCGAACACCGCGTCCAGTGCGGCGACCACCGCGATCGGCAAGTAGGGCTGCACGACTTCGGGCACCGCGGGGTGGAAGAACAAGCCCAGCACGATGCCGATCGCAAGCGCCGCGATACCGATCATGCCGATCGGGTTCTCGTCTTACGGATCTTCAGGACTTCTCTCACTTGGGCCCAATCTGTTTGGCGAACTTGACATCCCGGAACGCTCCGGCAGGCAGCGAAAGACGGTCGGAGGCGTTCACGCTCACGCCGACGCCGTAGGAAGACTCCAGCAGCCTAAGCCGGTGCAGACCGGGACTGTTTTCGAAGACGTCCCGCATCGCATGCGGCGGCCCGACGGCGACGATCGCATACGGGCTGCTGGTGGGATTGTTGTCGACCAGGATCGCTCCCCCGGCCTGCCGGATGGTCACGTTGGGGCCGATCCGGGCGCCACCGACCGAAATGGCCTCGGCACCGCTGGCCCACAACGAGTTGACGACCAGCTGCAGGTCGCGGTCCAGAATGATTTGCCGGCTGCCCCTGATCCGTTGCTTGGACACGTCGGAAAGATTCGGGCCCACACCGGGATCGGTGATCGTCACCGTCAGCCCGGGACCGTTGACCGCTGTGCTGGCAGCAGCCAGGCTCAGCGCGTCCAGGTTGTTCAGCAGCCGCTGACCCGCGGCGTTGTGTGCTAGCGCGAGCCGCTGCACGTCGTCGACCTGAGCCGCGAGCGCGCTGCGCCGTTGGGCCAATTTGGCTCCCGCGGCCTGCGTTGCACGAACGCTTGTCGCCAACAGTTGCTGAGCGGTCCGCACGCCGGGCGCAACCGAGCGGGCCTGCGCCACCGCGGCGGCGAACACCGTGGCGACCAGCATCGCCGCCAGCGCCTGCCAGAACCAGCCGAATACGCGTGCTCGCCAACTGGGCGGGCCCTCCGAGCGGCTGCGTTTGGCGGCTGCGGCCGCGTAGCCGGGATCCAGATGTTCAGACAGCAGGGCGCGCAGCAGCGAAGGCACCGGGATGAGTTTGGGCCGCGCCGCAGCGTGGGCGCTGCGACCGGCGTTGGGGTCATAGCCGCCGAGCAGCCGGTCAGGTTCAGACATGCTTACCCGCTTTTCGGTCCGCCGGTTGGTCGGTCCGGTCCTTGACCTTGGGCATCCGGCGCATCACCAGCGCCGTCTGCACCATATACAGGACGAACGCCCACAGGTACAGGTACAGACCCCAGCCCAAAAAGCCCCAGCCCACCGCACCTACCACCCGGCTCCACAGCTCGTCGTGCCACTGCCCCAGCAAAACCAGCGGAAAGCCCGACATCAGGGCGAAAGTCGCTGCCTTGCCGACATAAGACACCGGCAGCGCCGAGAGCCCGCGGCTCCGCAGCAACGGCAGCGTCGCGGCCAGCAGCACATCGCGGGTCAGCAGCACGATGACGAACCACCACGGCACCATGCCCGCCACTGCCATCGTCACCGGGACGGCCACCATGTACAGGCGGTCGACCGCCGGGTCCAATAGAGCGCCCAACCGCGAGGACTGGTTCAGCAGCCGGGCGATCTTGCCGTCGGCCCAGTCGGAGATTCCGCTGAACATCAGAATCGCTACCGCCCAGCCGTTGGCGTGCTTCACCAGCAGGAGGTAGATGAACACCGGGATGAGCACCAGCCGGATGATGCTCAGCACGTTGGGTACCGTCAGCACTCGATCGCGCGCGGGAACGGGCTCCATGAGCCGTGACCTTAGCCCGGTGACGATGCGGTCCGCACCGCGGACCGTTGAGGAGGCGGGCAATCAGGCACAGCCCACCCTCGAGCGTGAAGCTGGCCGCACGCTCGAGCCCGAGCGTGAAGCTGGCCGCACGTTCGGCGGGCTCGCGCCGGTCTAGCGGAACACTCCGGGCAGGCTCAGCGTGGACAGCGTGTCGTCGGACAGGGGGTTGTCGTTGACCATGTACGTCCATGTCGAGGTCGGCCGCGCCAGCTTGGACAGATCCAGCCCCGGCTCGTCTTCGAGAACGTTCGCCGTTTCGAACGTCTGCTGAGCCGCCTCGATCGCGTCTGCGGCCAGCGAAGCGAACGCGTCGACCGCCATCCGGTGAAACTCGTCCAGCGGGTTCTGGCGGCCCAGCGCGCGCAGATGGATGCTCTCGCGGATGTCGGCCAGGTACGCCAGGTGATCGGCCCAGCCGCGGTCGAGGTGATACAGCATGATCAGCCGGCAGATCTTCTCGAGGCGCTCCTCGGACAGGTCTTCGGACAGCTCCTCATACCGGTCGGGCGCCAGGTCCTCGAGTTCTTCACGCGCAGTGTCAGTGCGCAGCAACGTGTTTCGTCGTTCCACGATGATCGCGCGTTGCTGGGCGATCAACTGGTTATAGCGCCAGGTGTTGGCGTGCACGTCCAGCAGCCGGCCCTCCGCGACGCGTTGGGCGTGGTCGAGCAGGCCGTTGGTCTTGGGGCTGAGAATGCGGCCGTCCTCGTCGGTGTTGGTGGGCAGCTTGTTGCTGTCCAGGTTGGCCGCGACGACGTCGTCTTCCCAACTCGAGAAGAACACCGACGACCCCGGGTCGCCCTGACGACCGGCCCGGCCGCGTAGCTGGTTGTCCAGCCGCTCGGTGTGGTGCCGGCCGGTGCCGACCACGTGCAGCCCGCCGAGTTCGGCAACCCTGTCGTGGTCGGACTCGTCGGACCCGCCGAGCCGGATATCGGTGCCCCGCCCGGCCATCTGCGTCGACACCGTGACCGCCTCGAATTTTCCTGCCTCGGCGATGACCTGCGCCTCCTCGGCGTCGTTCTTCGCGTTGAGGACCACGGCGGGAACGCCGCGGCGCAGCAACCGCTCGTGCAGCTCTTCGGATTCGGCGACGTCGCGGGTGCCGACCAGCATCGGCTGCCCGGTTTCGTGCACCTCGGCGATGTGGTCGATGATCGCGTCGTTCTTGGCGGCGGCGGTGATGTACACCCGGTCGGTCTCGTCCTCGCGGATGTTCGGGGTGTTCGGCGGTATCGGCGAGACGCCGAGCTTGTAGAACTGGCGCAGTTGCTCACCGGCGGCCAAGGCGGTGCCGGTCATACCGCAGACGGTTTCGTAACGGTTGATCAGTGCCTGCACGGTGATGGTGTCGAGCACCTCGCCGGTCTCGGTGGTCTCGATGCCCTCCTTGGCCTCGACGGCGGCCTGCAGGCCGTCCGGCCAGCGCTGTAGCTGGGCGATGCGGCCCCGCGACGAGTTGATCAGGTGCACGGCGTCGTCGCGGACGATGTAGTGCACGTCGCGTTGCAGCAGCACGTGCGCGTGCAGTGCGACGTTGATCTCGGTCAGCGTGGTCCCGACGTGCTCCTCGGAATACAGGTCGATGTCACCGAGCGCCTTCTCGACTTTGCGGGCGCCGGTCTCGGTCAAGTGGACGTTGCGGCTGTCGGAGTCGGTGTCGTAATCGGAGTCCGCGGAGAGCTCACCAACCAGCTTGATGATCTCTAGCCGCGGCGTCTCGCGGTGGGTGGTGCCGGCCAGAACCAGGGGCACCAGCGCCTCGTCGACCAGCACCGAGTCGGCTTCGTCGATAAGCGCCACATCCGGGTTCGGCGACACCAGGTCGTCGACATCGGTCACCAGCTGATCGCGCAGCACGTCGAAGCCGATCTCGTTGACGGAGGCGTAGGTGACATCGCAGCCGTAGGCGGCCCGGCGCTCCTCGCTCGTCGACTCGGCGGTGATCCAGCCGACCGTCAGACCCAACGCCTCGATCAACGGGCCCATCCACTCGGCGTCGCGGTGGGCCAGGTAGTCGTTGATGGTCACGACGTGCACATGCCGCCCGCCCAGGGCGTAGCCCGCAGCCGCGATCGCCCCGGCCAGGGTTTTCCCCTCACCGGTGGCCATCTCGATCACGTCGCCGGCGAGCATTCGCAGCGCCCCGAGCAGCTGCACGTCGAATGGCCGCAGAGTTGTCGTCCGCTCGGCCGCCTCCCGGGCGATCGCCAGGAACTGCGGGATGTCCTCGGATTCCGCGAGGTCGTCGAGGTCCAGCAGCCCAGCCGCCTTGAGCAGTTGCGCGTCTTTGAGGTCGGCGGCTTCCTCGTCGTACTCCGCGGAGGCGGTGACCTCGGCGAGGGAACGGTTCTGGTTCTTTTCCGTACTGGCGCCGAGCAGTCGCCAGAATCGGCTGCTGACTCGGCCGCCTTGGGCGCGGGTGGTCTTTGGCACAGGTCAACGGTACGCGAGGGCTATGAGGGCGGGAGGCGCGCTCAGGCCAGGTTCGACCGGCGTGGGTAGGCGACGCTGGGGTCGGTGAGCACATTGACGACGGCGGGCTGGCCGCTGGCGAATGCGCGCTCCAGCGCCGGGCGGAGTTCGGCGGGCGCAGCCACCAGCTCACCATGGCCACCCAGGGCGCGCACCACCTCGTCGTAGCGGGTGCCGGGGCGCAACTCGGCGACCACCGAGTAGCCGTACAACGCCTCCATCGGGTGCTTTTCCAGGGCCCAGATGCCGTTGTTGCCGATCACCGACACAACCGGCACGTTGTGCCGGACCAGGGTGTCCCACTCCATGCCGCTGAACCCGAAGGCGCCGTCGCCCTGCAGCAGCACCACCTGCCGCTCGGGCCGGGCGAGTTTGGCGGCCAGGGCGTAACCGGGGCCCGAACCAAGGCAGCCGAAGGGCCCGCTGTCCAGCCAGCAGCCCGGCAGATAGCTGTCGATCACCCGGCCGGCATAGGACCCGAAATCTCCGGCGTCGATGACCACGACGGCGTCGCGGTCCAGCATCGGCGCCAGCTCGGCGTACACCCGCATCGGATGCAGCGGGATCCGGTCGTCGGCCAGTTCGGCCTTCTCGAGGTCACGCGCCGTGGTCTCAACCGTGCGCAGCTCGCCGATCCAATCCTGGTGGTTGCTTGCGCCTCCGGCGGCCAGCGCCGAGAGGATCGCCGTCAGGTCGCCGTACAGGCCGGCCGCAATCTGCCGCGGGTGCTCACGGGCGGGTTCGACGCGGTCCAGCACGACGAGCTGGGTTTGCGACCCGAAGACCTTCCCGAAGCCCAGCCGGAAATCCATCGGCACGCCGACGATCAGCGCCACGTCGGCCTCGCCCAACGCTTTCGCACGCGCGCGCGAGAAGGCCAGTGGGTGGTCGGCGGCGGCGACGCCGCGGGCCATCCCGTTCATCAGCACCGGGATCTGCCGCTCCTCGGCCAGCCGCAGCAGCGCCGCCTCCGCGTGCCCCCACCACACGTTGGTTCCCGCCATGATCACCGGCTTCTGCGCGGCCGAAAGCAGAGCGGCGGCACGGTCCAGAGCGTCACCATCCGGGGTGGGCGCCGGGGCCAGGTCGCTGAGCGCGCCGGAGCGGGCATCGTCCTGCGCCATCGAAAAGACGTGGTCCATCGGGAAGTCGACGAACCCCACACCCGACGGCGCGGTGAGCGCCGCGCGCAATGCCTCGTCGACGAGCCGGCCCGCGGCCTCTGCCGAGTCCGCGGTCGCGGCGAAGCGGGTCAGCGGCGCCACGAACGGAACGTGGTCGATCTCCTGCAGCGAGCCCATCCCCCAGCGCAGCGCCGGAGCCCGGCCGCCGAGCACCACCAGCGGCGACTGGTTCTGCTGCGCGGCGGCCATCGCGCTCATGCCGTTGGTGACGCCGGGGCCTGCGGTGAGCGCGGCCACCCCGGGCACCCGGGTCACCTTCGACCAGCCCTCGGCGGCGAAGGCCGCGGTTTGTTCGTGGCGGGTGTCGATCAGGCGGATGCCCTCGTCGCGGCAGCCGTCGTAAATGGAGAACAGGTGGCCGCCGGACAGGGTGAACATCGTGTCGATACCGTTGGCCCGCAGTCGGCGGGCCACAAGCCGGCCGGCGTGCACGGTTTGGCTGGGTGGAGCGTCGGTGCTCATGCGGGCAGCCTATCCGCCGGCCCTCGGGTACCTTCGCGGGCAAGTATCCGGTAATCAAGGAGACGTCGAAGTTGGAGCTGAAGCCGTTCAAGACGTCCATCGACTGGTCGGCGGCGACCATCGATTCCGCTCGCTGGCTTGCCATCGCGTGGCTGATCAGCGCCGTCTGCGTGGTGGTCGTCTTGGTCGCGCTGAGGTACTCGACCGTGTGGGGTCGGCAGTTTTGGCGGATCACCGGTGGCTACTTCACCGGCGCCCATTCGATCCGCGTCTGGGGGCTGCTCGGTGTGTTGTTGCTTCTGGTCCTGTTCAGTGTGCGTCTCGACGTCTTGTTCAGCTACTACCACAACGACATGTACACATCTCTGCAAACAGCATTCCAGGGCAGCGCTTTGGGCAATGACAAAGTCAAAAGGTCTGGGATCCATGGCTTTTGGTTGTCGCTTTTTCACTACGCCGTGCTGGCCGCCATATACATCGGCCAGATAGTCGTCGACATCTACCTGGCGCAGCGATTCATCATCGCTTGGCGCATCTGGCTGACCGGCCACCTCACCGACGACTGGCTGGACGGCAGGGCGTACTACCGGGACCTGTTCATCGAAGAGCCCATCGACAACCCCGACCAGCGTATCCAGCAGGACATCGACGTCTTCACCACCGGGAAGGACGGCACCACCAACGTCCCGTCCAACGGGTCCCGGGACATCCTGCTGTTCGGCGGTGTCCACGGGGTCGTGTCAGTGATCTCGTTCGCCGCGATCCTATGGAACCTCTCCGGGCGCCTGGACATCGCCGGTGTCGGGGTGCCACGCGCGATGTTCTGGATCGCCCTGGTCTACGTGTTGATCGCGACCGCCATCGCATTCTGGCTCGGGCGCCCCCTGATTTGGCTCAGCTTCAGCAACGAGAAGCTCAACGCCGCGTTCCGGTACGCGTTGGTGCGGCTGCGCGACGCCGCGGAGGCGGTGGGCTTCTACCGTGGCGAGCGAGTCGAGCGAGCCCAGCTATGGCGGCGCTTCACGCCGATCATCGACAACTACCGCAGATTCGTCCGCCGAACCATCGCGTTCAAGGCCTGGAACTGGTCGATGAGCCAGGCAATTGCCCCGTTGCCGTGGGCGGTCCAGGCGCCGCGGCTGTTCGCGAACCAGATCACCTTCGGCGACGTCGGCCAGACGGCGACCGCGTTTGGCAACATTCAGAGTTCACTGTCGTTCTTCCGGGAAAACTACGACAAATTTGCGGCGTACCGGGCTTCGATCATTCGATTACACGGTCTGGTGGACGCGAACGAGAAGGGCCGCGCGCTGCCGGCGATCCTGGTCAAGCCCAGCCGCGACGTGCCCGTCGAGCTCGCCGATATCGAGGTCCGCACGCCGGCTGGGGACTCCTTGATAGACCCGCTCGACGTGCAATTGGAAAGCGGCGCGTCGCTGGTGATCATTGGGCAGTCCGGGTCAGGGAAGACGACGCTGCTGCGCAGCCTGGCCGAATTGTGGCCGTATGCCTCGGGCACCCTGTGCCGCCCGGACGGGGAAAACGAGACGATGTTCCTCTCCCAGCTGCCGTATGTGCCGCTGGGCACGCTGCGCACCGTGATCTGCTACCCCAACTCACCGGGCGACATCCCCGACGACAGATTGCGGGAGACGCTGACGAAGGTCGCGCTTGCGCCGCAGTGCGAGCGGCTGGACGAAGAGCGCGACTGGGCCAAGGTCCTCTCCCCGGGAGAGCAGCAACGGATCGCTTTCGCCCGCATCCTGCTCACCAAACCCAAGGCGGTCTTCCTCGACGAAAGCACTTCGGCGCTAGACGAAGGCTTGGAATACGCGCTCTACCAAATGCTTCGGAGCGAGCTACCGGACTGCGTCGTGGTCAGCGTCAGCCATCGGCGGGCCGTCGAATTGCTGCACGAGCAGCAGCTGGAGTTGCTGGGCGGCGGCCAATGGCGGCTGGGCCCGGTGGAGAAGGAGCCGGCGCCGGTATAGCCGGCGCCGGTCAGCGCGCCGCGGCGTGCGCTCCGGCGCGGCGGCCGAAGAACGACCCCTCACCCAGTTGGGTGCCGCTGGCATATCCCTTGCCGTCCTGGGCGATATTGGACGCGCACGCCCCGACCGCGTACAACCCCGGGACGACGGTGCCGTCGGCGCGGCGCACCTCGCCGTCGACGGTGACGGTCAGGCCGCCGATGGTGAATCCCGAATACATCGCCCGCCCGAGCGACATGTCAAATACCGCCCAAGGGCCATTGTCTTGCGGCGCAATGTATTCCGGCTGCTTGTGGAACTCTGGGTCCTCGCCCTTGGCCGCGAATTCGTTGTAGCGGTCCAGCGTCGCGGCGAGGTTGCCGGCCGGGATGCCCAGCGCCTCCTCCAATTCCGCGATCGTCTCGTACCCGTCGAGGAAGCGGATCAACGGCATGGCGGGCATCTCGGTGTGTGCTTCGTCGACGATCAGGTAGGCGGTCTGGTCCGGTTGTTCGAGCACGAACGCCGAGGTGCGCGAGTGGTAGGAGTCCTCGGCGACGAAGCGCTTGCCCTCCTTGTTGACGATCACACCGGTCAGCAGAACTTCCGGCGGATAGGCCGCCGCGGTGATGAACAACTCGTCCATGTCCCGGGTGGCTCCGCCCGCCGAGACACCCATCCGGATGCCCAGCCCGTCGTCGTGCGGGTTGCCCAGGATGTAGGGCGCCACCAGCCCGTGGTGCTTGGTGCGCCGCGGCTGACCCAGGGCGGGAGTATGCTCGGCGACCATCTCGGGATTCATGGCGAAACCGCCGGCCGCGATGATGACCGCTTTGGCCTTGACCGCGCCCGTTTCGGTGAAGTGCTTCCAGGCGACGCCGACCACCGCGCCGTCGTCGTCGACGATCAGGTTGGTCGCGCCGGTCTCGTAGCGCATCTGCACGCCCACCGCGTCGGCGCGTTTGACCAGCAGGTCGATCACCATCGCCGCGCCGCCCAGCTCGCCGGGGACCGGCACGGAATGCCCGCGCGGCGCCGGCTTGGCCTGCTCGCAAAACGGCCACACCTTTTCGTTGCCGGTGTAGCTGAGGCCCTCGGTGCCCGCCGGGACGACGACTTTGCCAGGAACGTAACTGCGCTCGAACTGGAAACCCAGGTCCTCCAGCCAATTGAAGTGCTCGACGCTGCCGTCGCAGTAGGCGCGAATCTTGTCGCGGTCGGGCTCCCGCGACACCGCGACCAGGTACTTGTACATCTCCTCGGGCGAGTCGGGTTGGCCCGTCGCCTCCTGGACCGCCGTCCCGCCACCCAGGTAGAAGTGGCCGCCGGCCATCGAGGTGGTGCCGCCGGCCGCCGCAGCGCGCTCGAGCACCAGCACCCGCGCGCCGGCCCCTAATTTCTCAGCGGCGCTGACCGCCGCGCAGCCGCCGCCGATCCCGAAACCGATCACCACCACGTCGACGTCGTCCGACCAGGACGTCACTGTGTCCGCTTTGACCGTCGCCGGTATCTCGGTGCTCACTGGCGCCACTCCTCCTCATCGCTGCGTCCCCCTCGCCGCTGCGCGGCTGGGGGTGCCCCCACTGCGTCGTCGCAGGCGCGGCTCACCGCTGCTCCTGTTTGATGTACTCGTAGAACGCTCTCATCTCTGGTGAGACGTAGGCGATTTCGATGTAGGGGACGCCGGCCTGAGGCGCTGAGATGTAGGCGAATTGGATGCCGCCGGGCATCACGCCCTGCTGGACAACCGGGGCGCCCTGCGCAGCCGCTTCGGCAAGCGCCGCGTCGAACTGCTCCGGGGATTCGGCCTCCATGCAGATGTGGTGCAAACCCGGCCCATGATCCCGCAGAAAGTCACTATAGATGTTCTCTCCGCGGACCGGCGAGAGCAGCTCCAACTGCATGTCTCCGAGATAGCTCAGCGAGACGCTCGCGACGAAGTCGGCGGGCTTGCCGAGGTAGCTGCAGCTGTCCGGAGCAAAATGCACGTCCGGGATGCGCACCCACTTCCGTACGCCTAACAAGCCGGTGAGGGCCGTTTCGGTGGCGTCCAGGTCGGCGGTTACCCAGGCGATCTGTGTCGGCGATTGAACGGGAAGGTTCATCGTCTCGCAGGATAGCCCAGCCCGCGCGC
>NZ_DATJYB010000633.1:0-8011 GCF_035499775.1 Mycobacterium sp.
ACGCGCTGCTGGCCGACGGCGAACGCGACGACCTGACCGGCTAGCTCACCGAGACTGCAGTGAGGGCGTGGTTTGGCTCAATCGCGATCTGTGTGCAGTTTCGGCGGCCTCAGTTCAGTTTCGGCACTCCCGGCGGCGGCGGGGCGGGCCTGGCGTGGGCATTCGGTGCGGCTGCGACCGGCTACCCAGTCGGCCGCTTCCCGCACGGCGCCTACCGTGATCACGCCGGCCGGCAGCGGCGGACGGGCCACCATCACTACCGGAATATCCAGTGCGGCAGCGGCATCCAGCTTGGCCCGGGTCATGTCGCCGCCGCTGTTCTTGGTCACCAGCGCGTCGATGCGGTGCTCGGTCAGGAGTCGGAGCTCGTCGTCGTAGCGATAAGGCCCGCGAGACAGCACTAGTCGATGATGACGCGGCAACGACACGTCATCCGGCGCGGTGACGGCGCGGATCAAAAACCACGCGTCGCTGTCGGCGAAGGCTTTGACGCCCGAGCGCCCGGTGGTGAGAAACACTCGCGAATATTGCTGCTGTGCAACGGTTTCTGCGGCCTCGATGTCCGAGGCGACGACGCTTGCGGCACCGGGGTCCCAGGGCGGGCGGGCCAGGACCAGGTGCGGCATCCTCAGTTCGTTGCAGACCTGGGCTGCGTGGGCGGTCATGGTCGCCGCGAACGGGTGGGTGGCGTCGACGACGGCATCGATGCGTTCGTCATTGAGCCATCGCCGCAGCCCCTCGACGCCACCGAAGCCACCGATGCGCACCGAGCCGACCGGCAGGGCCGGGTCGGGTACCCGGCCGGCCAGCGAGCTGATGACCTCGACTTGTGGGTGCAGCATTTTCGCCAGGGCGCGCGCCTCGGCGGTGCCGCCGAGCAGCAGCACCCGCATCAATGCGCCCCGCTGCTGCGTCGTGCCGCCGAGTACAGGTAGCTGTCGGTGAATCCCTCGGCGGCCAGCACGTCGCCGACGATGATCACGGCGGTCTTGGTGATGTTCGCGTCGCGCATCTGCCCGGCGATGTCGGCCAGGCTGCCGCGCAGCACCGTCTGCCGCGCCCAGCTGGCGAAAGCCACTACCGCCGTGGGAGTTTCAGCTTGGTAGCCGCCATTGAGCAGTTGCGGGACGATGGCGTCGATTTGAGCCGCGGCCAGGTGCAGGACCAGGGTGGCGCCGGATCGGGCGAGGGTGGCCAGATCTTCGCCGGGCGGCATCGGCGTCGACAGGGTCGCGATTCTGCTCAGTGTCACCGTTTGCGCGATCCCGGGGACGGTCAGCTCGCGTTTCAAAGCGGCGGCGGCCGCAGCGAAAGCCGGTACACCCGGCACGATTTCGTAGTCGATGCGCAGCGCGTCGAGTCGGCGACACTGTTCGGCCAGCGCGCTGTAGAGCGACGGATCCCCCGAATGCAGCCGTGCGACATCATGACCGGCGACGTCGGCGTCGGCGAGTTCTGTGACGATCTGATCCAGCGTGAGTGGGCCGGTATCGATAACCTTCGCATCGGATGGACAGTGCGCCAGTAGGTCTTTGGGCATGATCGAGCCCGCGTAGAGGCAGACGGGGCAGCGTTGCAGCAGCCGTTGGCCGCGCACGGTGATCAGGTCGGCGGCGCCCGGGCCGGCGCCGATGAAATACACCGTCACCCCTTGGTCACCACCCATTGGGTGACCGGAAACTGCGGGCGCCAACCGGTGAAGCCGCCCAGCGCCTCGCCCTGATAGTGCTGGAAGCGCCGGAGCTCGCCGCCGTGTTGCGAATACGCTTGCACCAGAATAGCTTCCGACTCCGCGGTGACCCCGTTGGCGACCAGGCGTCCACCGCCGCCCAGGCGCTCGAGGCAGGCGTCCAGAAGGCCGGTCTCGGTGAGGCCGCCGCCGATGAAGATCGTTGACGGTGCGTCCGCGCCTTCGAATGCGCTGGGGGCTTCGCCGCGGACGTCGACGGTGACGCCGTATTGCGTGGCATTGAGCCCGACGTTGAGCCGGCGTTGCTCCTCGCGTTCGAATGCCACCGCGGTGCAGCTGGGCCAACTTCGGCACCACTCGACCGCGATGCTGCCTGAGCCGGCGCCGACGTCCCATAACCGCTGTCCGGGCCGGGGGGCGAGCGCCGCCAGGGTCACCGCCCGCATGCTGTGTTTGGTGATCTGCCCGTCGTGGACGAACGCGTCGTCGGGCAATGACCAGACGCGCTCGTCGGGCAGGTAGCGGATGGCGATCACGTTGAGGTCGTCGAGGTCGAAGGGCGTGTCGGTGGCCCACTCGCGGGCGGTGCCGTCGCGGCGGCGCTCGTCGGGACCGCCGACGCGCTCGAGGACGGTGAACTCGGAGTCACCGCGACCGGCGGCGTTGAGCAGCACCGCGAGCGCCTTCGGCGTAGTCCGACCGCCCGCCAGCACGATCGCCTGACCACCGCGGCGCAACGCGGTGGGCGGCTGCGCGGTGACCAGGCTGATCACCTCGGTCTCGTGGACGTTCCAGCCCATCCGGGCGCACGCCAGCGTTGCCGACGACAGGTGCGGCAACACCCTCACGCGTTCGGTGCCGTAGAGGCGGATCAGGGTGCCGCCGATGCCGTGCATCAATGGGTCGCCGCTGGCGACGACGTGGATGTCATCCCCGTCGACGGGCAGTGCTTGCAGCGCCGGCAGCATTGGTGACGGCCACTCGTGCCGGACGGCCGTGATGGTGTCGTCGAGCAGGTCGAGTTGCCTTTTCGATCCGTAAATGACTGTGGCCTTGTTCAATTCGGCTCTCGAGGTTGCCGATAGGCCTGGTACGCCGTCGGCGCCGATACCGACAACGATGATCATCGCGGCATCCTTCGCCAGACGAACTGCGGCAGCAGGCGCATTGCGAAGAACATCGGCCGCATTTCCCACGGGATCCAAACGCTGCGCCGTCCCTTGGCCAGCGCCCGTGCGGTGGCGGCGGCGACCTGTGCCGGCGTGCTGGACAGCGGGGCGGGCGTCATACCTTCCGTCATACGCCCGATCACGAATCCCGGCCGGGCGATCAGCAGCCGCACCCCCGTGCTGTGCAGCGCGTCGGCCAACCCACTGGCGAAGCCGTCCAGGCCTGCCTTGGCCGAACCGTAGACATAGTTCGCGCGACGCACCCGTACTCCGGCCACCGAGGAGAACACCACGAGCGATCCCCGGCCGGCGGTGCGCATTTGGGCGGCCAGGTGGGTGAGCAGGCTGACTTGAGCGACGTAGTCGATGTGGACGATGGCCACCGCGTGGGCGGCGTCGGCCTCGGCACGGGCTTGGTCGCCGAGGATGCCGAAGGCCAGTACCGCGATGCCGATGGGGCCGTGGGCGGCGATGATCGAGGCAACCAGCGGGCCATGTGAAGCCAGGTCGTCGGCGTCGAACTCGGTTGTGTCAATGCGGGTTGCGCCGGCTTCCCGCAGCGCGGCGGTCTGCTCGGTGAGCTGATCGGCTCTGCGGGCGGCCAGCACCACCGTGGCCCTTGGAGCCAGCCGGCGCGCCAGTTCCATGCCGATCTCGCTGCGGCCGCCGAAAATTACTACCGGACCTGCGCCCGTGTCGTCCACGGCTGCGATTATCTCCTGCGCTAGCGTGGGTGGCGATGGCGAATACCACTACCCGGCTCACCGACGACGCGCTGGCGTTCCTCTCCGAGCGCCATCTGGCAATGCTGACCACGCTGCGTGCCGACAATTCGCCGCACGTGGTAGCGGTGGGGTTCACCTTCGATCCCAAGACTCATATCGCCCGGGTCATCACCACCGGCGGGTCTCAGAAGGCGATCAACGCGGACCGCGGTGGCGTGGCAGTGCTCAGCCAGGTCGACGGCGCCCGGTGGTTATCGCTGGAGGGACGCGCCAAGGTCAACGGTGAGGCCGACGCCGTCCGCGATGCCGAACTGCGCTACGCCCAGCGCTATCGCACGCCCAGGGCCAACCCGCGACGGGTGGTCATCGAGGTCCATGTGGAGCGGGTGCTGGGTTCGTCGGATCTGCTCGACCGCGGCGACGACTAGCGTTCGCTTGGTTCCGACGTCCCTCCACAAGCACCGCCAGCCTGAATTGACCGGTATATCGGGCCGTCTTTAGCCTCACCCGCAGCTTGCTTGTCGCAGTAGCTGATGAGGAGGGGTAACGATGTTCGTCGACACCGGAGGGCTGCACTCGGGCGCCAACCAGTCCTACCAGGCGGGTGGACACGCACGCGACGCGGCCGATCGGCTATCGCGAGGGCCGTTGTCGGCGGGGATGTTTGGCGACTTCTCCGCCGCCGACGTGTTTCACGAGGCGGTCACTTCGGCGCACACCGCGCACGTCAGAATCTTGCATGCTCAACACCAGACGCTTACCGCAGTCGGCGATCAGGCCCATCGAGCGGCCGTGGAGTTCACCGCGATGGATGAGCTCAACGCTGCGAAACTGCGGATGGGGCAATGCAACTCCAACACTTGAGCATTGCGGAGCTGATCGCGGGAGCCCACGGCGACCCGTGGGGGGTTAACCGAAGCCTCCAAAGTGGCCGCCCTGCCCAGATTTCCAATCTGGCAATGGTGTTTCATGATGCGGGGCGGGGCAGCGCCGAGGCTAATGCCGCCTTCGATCAAGCGTTCCGCCGTTTTGAGGCGGCGTGGAATCGCGAGGATGGCGAACATCCGATCAACGATTCCGCCGAGATACTGCACGCCCTGGAATCGCTGCGCGCGCAGGTCGCGCAATTGCCCAAGATCGCAATCGATTTGGAGAACGTCGCCGCCGCCCTGGCCGAAGCCCAACGATCCGCGGGCGGCCAGATCGCGACTCTCGAAGGTCACCTGCAGGAGATTGATGACCACATCGGGAAGGTGCTAGACCTCGAGCAAAGGGTTCACCTCAGCGCTGTTGACCAGTCCGAATTAAACGACTTGGTCTCCCGTATCAAGGAGATCGCCATTCTTGACACCAAGGAGACGGTTGGCAAGCTCGAATCAACCCGCAGTCGTTACTCGGACACGCTGCAGACGTCGATGTCGACCCTGCGCACCGACGGGTACGACCCGGCGGGCATCAAGGCGCTGGACGCGCCGGGAGCCCCATCGAAGGCCGAACCCGAAGCTAACCGGCAGCAGAATCAGATCGACGCGTTCACAAAGGTTTTCGGCCGCCCGCCGAGTTCCCAGGCCGACTGGGACACGGCGGCGGCTCTCGATCCACACAGCTATAACCCGAAGGACGGGGGCGTGCATCCGAATATCGTGGTCCAGCGCATCACGCCAGTGCCCGGCCAGGGCGTCGTGCGCACAAACCTCTTCATTCCCGGCCACGGTGTGGTGAACCCGCAAGCAGACTGGCCGCCGTACCACGAAAACCTTGGTGATAACCGAAGTTTCTCTGCCACGGCCGGACCCGAGTCATCAAGGGTCGCAATAACCGTCGATTACGAGAACGGCATCATCGTGACCCGGCAGAACCCATCGGTCGATGCGAAGACCGGCCAGATTCGAACCGGCACTCCCAGCGTCTCGGCCGTCCAAAAGAGCAACGGCGCGGTGTTGATCAGCTACAGCGCCGCCGATCCGATGTCGCCCGGTGGCGAGGCGCTGGCCAAGTTCACCACGTTCGATGTGAACGGCAAAATCGCCATCCAACCGTCCGACGCCGGCCCTCGCGTCGGTGGAATCGTGACGAATTTCCCGGCGATCGAGATCTACAGTGACCGGGCGGGAGCGACAGAGCCCCTCGTCCAAGCCTGGCCCCATTTTGTGGACGGACCTTTGGGACCGGAAGCGGGTCTGTGGTGGCACAAGGACATCGGCGATCCAACGGTTTTGCCGAGTTTCGGCGATCAGCGGCCAGGTTTGAAGCTCCCCTTCGGTCCGATCCCCCTGCCCGGACCCATTCCAATTCCCATTCCACTTCCCATCCAGCTTCCCGAGCTGCGCCTCCCCCTTCCCTGACCTGTTGGTGAATTACCGGAAGCATCAATCAGCGCTAGCATCACCGAATGCCTGAGAGCCCAGCCCCAGCGAGGACGTCATGAGTGGAGGTGACGACCAGCGGCTCAGAATCATTCTCGACCAGCTTGCACGACTCAGTGGGCTGCCGCCGCCACCGGTGATCACTCCCGACGCACTGGCTCAGGGAAGCTCGCCCATCAGCCAATTGCTGAGGGTGCTGGGGATCGCTGCTAATGGCGGAGATCCGGCTGACAACCTCGCCGCCATTGCCGGACATGACGAACGCGAGGCCAAGACCGCCGACGCGCTGGGCAAATTCCCGGCAAATGAAGAGCAGTCATCCGCGCGGCTGAGCGGGGTCGGTAGTCAAGGCGAGATGAGCCAGATGCTGCAGCAGCTACCGCAAATGGCGGCCGGTATCGCCGGTGGAATCGCGGGCGCCCTGGGCGGTGCGTTGCAACCGCTGAGTCAGATCCCACAGCAGGTCGCGCAGGCGGGACAGCAGGCGATGCAAATGGGCATGGGTGCGTTGCAGCATGGCGCTGGAGCGGCCGCGACCGGAGGCGAGTCGATTCCCGCCGACCTGCTCGAAGCGGGGGGTGGCGGCGAGGAGTTTGGCGCCGGTGGAGGCGGCGGTACCGGCGGTGGCGGTTTTGGCCCCACTACGCCGACCGCGATGCTCGGACCGCTACCCGCGCCGTCGGCCGGCACCGTCCCTGCGTCATCGCACACCACGTCACCGCCGCCGCCTACTCCGGCCGAGCCGTCGCGTGCGCAGCGGGGCGGGATGGGCGCGATGCCGATCATGCCGCCGAGCGCGATGCAGGGGGCAGGAGCTGGTAACGACGCGAAGGCCGACACCAAGCGCGTCGTTGTGCCATCGGTGAAGAACGGCGCTCCGGTGCAGGGGCGAATCACGACCCCGCCGCCTACGGCGGAGGTGATCAAACGCGTTGACGGCAAGCCTGTCGCGACCCGGCGCATCTTGCTGCCTGACCCGAAGCGCGACGACGACGGCGATTCGGGGCGTTGAGCGCAGGGGCATCCTGTCGTTATTCAGCTTGGCGAGCGCGCTGCCTGGCATTGCTAATAAATAATAGAAATGAAGCACGGCGGATGAGAGTATCTGGTCAAAATCGCCAGCCGAATGGATACAGCAGGCGGCTCAGTGTATCGAGTCGCGGCACAACCAAGTGCGCATTTAAGGGTCAGCAGCTGCGCTCAACAGGTCGCTCACGATACTCGTTAAACGAAGTTCCTTGACAGCCGTGTCGTCAGCAGTCTGACACGATAGTAAAACTCATCAAGAGAATTCCCGAATACGATATCCAAGAACGTCGACGTGATCACAGTTTGGCAACATAGGCGACGCGCTTTCCCCGCAAGCAGTGATATACATATGCGATATATTCAATGGGGCTCGGTTGATTTTCCGTGCTTCTCGGGGTTCCCAAACCAAATTCAATGTTGTGGAGCTACGCTGCGCCGGCGGTGGCTGACTACCGAAATTCTGGGTGAGCGCTACGATCAGCCGGTGTCAAATCCGCCTTCCTCACCTTCCGCCACGCCTGCACCGTCCCCCTGGTTGCGAGCCGAGCCAGCCGCGCTGAGACGACCGTGGCCAACGTTCGCAATCCTGATCATCGCAGTGTTGGTGACACTGGGTGTAGCAATAGGTGGCTGGTTTCGCCCCGTCTCCAACGACAGGCCCCAAGTCGCGCCAACCTACACAACCGAGCAAGTCGCAACTGCGAAGGCGAAGGTGTGTACCGCGTTCGAGAAAGTGCACCAAGCGGTCCGCAGTAACTTCGCCCGAGACAAGGGCAGTGACCCAAACCAACAACTGCTAGTCGCCGTGACTGCACAACAAGCACTCCTCGCCGGCAGTGTCTACCTCCAGACCACCCTTTCGGAAGAGGCAGCAACACCAGCTGATCTCGCAACAGCGGTGAGAAAGCTGATCGACGTATTCCAAAGTCTCACGGTTGACTATCTAAACGGTCATGGCAGTCCCGATGTCGACCCATCGTTGCGCGCTGCTGACGAGGCCACTTTGTCGATCGAAGGTTTTTGCAAGTGACC
>NZ_DATJYB010000634.1:0-7938 GCF_035499775.1 Mycobacterium sp.
CTCAATGGCTTTCATGGATGAGGTCGGCCGCCGCGGTCTTCGACAGTCGGCTCGCGACCACGGTTCCCGCCGAGCCTGCGCCGACAAGGATGTACTCGTCCGAACGCACCGACAGTCCTCTCCGTTTGAGCGTGCTAGCACTCTCCCATCTCGAAGCGATCGGCGCTTTGTATCGGGGACACAAGACTTCAACCGGAGTTGGTATGCCGGCGTACCACTCCATCCCCACCGCGGTCGCGGGCGTGGCGGTCGCTGCAGCGTCAATCCGCTGTGCTCACCGGCATTTGCTCCTGGCTGCGCTGCGTTCGCGAAATTCGTGAAGGTTTGCGGCTGAAGGCATCAAAAGGCGCAGCGAGCGCAGGAGTGACGTGCAGCGACAGCGACACGGGTCACTTCACTCGTTGAGTCGCGCGAGTTCTAATGGCTAGGGTGACGATGGTGACACTGATGGACGCGACCAATGATCGCCTCAAGCGAGGCGGACCCGATGTGCGCGCCGCGGTTTCGCACCGGCGAGTGCGGCTTCAGTCCCGGGCCGTCAAGCTGATCGGCCTTCTGTCGGCCGTTGCGGTGGCCGGCTGTGCGCACGGCACCGAGGTGCCCAAAACCAGTCCGGCGACAGAGATGTCCAAGACCAGTACGGCGACCACGGTGCCCAAGCCCGGCGCGGGCGCGGTCACATTCGAGTACTTGCAGCGCGCGCCCGTGCCGGCGCTGTGCGAGCACGATCCAGGCCAACTGACAGGCGGGCACTTGCCGCCACAAGAGGGGCATCCCGGAAGCGTCGGGATCGCGTTGAACTATGACACCGGCGCCTACAAGGTGGCGTTCGGCGACCTGACGGGGGGCGGAGGCGACGCCGCGATGGTCATCCACTGCAATGCCGGTGGGGTGGGGTGGCCGGAGAGTGTGCAGCTCTACACGCCGGGCCCGCAGTTCCGTACCGTCGGGCCCAGGCTGCTGGGTGGAATCGACCTCGGCGACCTTACCCACGGTGGCCGTGAAATCGTGACCGAATTGTCCATCTCTGACCGCGTCGCACATGTCACGTGGCTGGCCAATGGTCCGAATGATGGAGCATGTTGTCCGACCGTGAAGATGATGGCCGACCTGCGTTGGGACGGTTCTACAGTGGTTGCCCAGAACGTGCGCCGAGTCAACTGACCGTCGGAGTGCACTGCGGCCTATCAGCCCGCCGCCAGCTTGATCACCTCGGCGTTGCTGCGGTCGGTGACGTAGACGGCGCCGGCCGTGCCCACCGCCAGCCCCCAAGGGTCGCCGAGGCCGACGAACGGCAGGACGGTTTGGGTGTTCGACCCGGCCGCGAGCTTCAGGACTCTCTTGTTCACGGAGTCGGCGACGTAGACGGCGCCCGCCTTATCCACCGCCACACCGTGCAGGGTGCCGATGTTGCCGGGGACGGTGAACGGCAGGACGGTTTGGGTGTTCGATCCGGCCGCGAGCTTCAGGACCTTGTTGAAGTCGACGACGTAGACATCGCCGGCGGTGTCCACCGCAACGCCTTCCGGGCCGGTGAGGCCGGTGAACGGCAGGACCGTTGGCGTGCTCGACCCGGCGGCCAACTTCACTACCCGATTGTTGCGGTAATCGGTGACGAAGACATCGCCGGCGGTGTCGACCGCAACACTTCGGGGGCCGACGCCGGAAAACGGCAGCACGGTCTGGATATTGGATTCTGGCGCCAACTTCAACACTCGGTTGTTCGTGTTGTCGACGACGTACGTGTTGCCGGCGGTGTCGACCGCCACGCCCTCGGGGAAGCCGAGGCCGGTGAACCGCAGGTCGGTTTGGGTGTTCGACCCGGCCGCCAACTTGACCACCCGGTTGCGATTGTCGCCGGCGGTACTGTTGGCGGCGACATAGACATTGCCGGCGGTGTCCACCGCCACCGCCCACGGATCGTCGAGGCCGCTGAACGGCAGCACCGTTTGTCGGCATGCCGGCGGCGCCGTTGACTGCGCCGACGAGAGCTTCACCACTCTGTTGTTTTGGCCGTCGACCACATACACACTTCCGGCGGTGTCCACCGCCGCACTCTCGGGGCCGGTGAGGCCCGTGAACGGCAGCGCCGTCTGGCTGCACGATCCGGCGGCCAAC
This sequence comes from Mycobacterium sp., assembly GCF_035499775.1. Taxonomy (GTDB): domain Bacteria; phylum Actinomycetota; class Actinomycetes; order Mycobacteriales; family Mycobacteriaceae; genus Mycobacterium. The sequence continues at coordinate 2,119 of NZ_DATJYB010000634.1, forward strand.
GTCACCGCCGTATTATTGAAATAGTCTGTGACAGAAACCCTTCCAGCGGTGTCCACCGCCACCCCAATGGGGCCTTGAAGGTCGTTGAACCGCAGTACGGTCTGGGAGTTCGCCCCGGCCGCCAGCTTCACCACCCGCTTGCTGCCGAAGTCGGCGACGTACACGGTGCCGGCACCGTCCACCGCGACACCGCGCGGGAACTCGAGATGGGTGAACGGCAGCTCCGTCTGGGTGGTCGACCCGGCCGGCAACTTCACCACCCGGCCATTGAGGTAGTCGGCGACGTAGACGGCGCCGGCCGCATCCACTGCCACGCCATCCGGGCCGTTGAGGCCGGTGAACGGCAGCACCGTCTGGGTGTCGGACCCGGCCGCCAACTTGACCACCCGGTTGTTGTGGTCGTCAGTGACGTAGACCGCGCCGGCGGCGTCTACCGCCACGCTGTCGGGGTAGTCGAGGCCGGTGAACGGCAGCACCGTCTGGGTGTTGGACCCGGCCGGCAACTTGACCACCCGCTTGTTGCCGCTGTCGGCGACGTAGACCGCGCCGGAGGCGTCCACCGCGACACCGGCGGGGTGGTTGAGACCGGTCAACTGCAGCACGGTTTGTTGGGGTGCGGGCGTCGACCGTGGCGACGAGTGACACGCTGCGACGCCGATGACGGCAACCGCGAGTGCGACGATCGCAGCGTTTCGGCGTTGTCGCCACAGCCGCCGGCGCGGTCGCACGCTACTGCTGGCCCGGGTAAGGCACCGCGCTGATGACCGCCCCGCCGTTGAGCGGCGGCCCCAGCAGAACGGTCGTGGTGCCGGCGGCCGGGTCGTACTCGAGCAGCGACTGCGCGGGTCCGCAACCGGCGACCGTGGCTTTGAGGTCGAGGTTCCCGCCGTGGACGCCGATCACGTAGATGCTGTGGCTGGGGTCGACATTGGGTACCGACACTTTGGACACCGTGCCATCGGGGTTGAGCTTGCCGAGGTGGATGGCGCCGCATCCGCCCTCGTACTGGACATAGGTGCCGGCCGGCAGTTGCCACGCGTTTATATCGCCGGTGTCTTGTGACGCCGGGTCCGTGATCGGCGCGGTCAGCGGCGTCGGTGCTGAACCGTCGATGGGGACCAGCCAGAGCTGTTGGGGCTGGTGGGCGGCGAGGCAGCTGGCGAGGACGGCTTTCGCGCCTTCGTCCCACCACCGCACCGGTGAGCAGCCGGTTCTTCCGGCAACCGGCAGCGCCTTACCGACTGTGCCGTCGTTGCCCATCAGCGCCAGGCCGGAGGCGGTACCCAGCACCAGTTGCGTGCCGTCCGGAGTCGAGAGGTACCGACCGTTGAAGGTGCTCGCGAGCTTGTCCGTCGGATAGGTCAGCTGTGGATTGCCGGCAAGGTCGACCCGCATCAGCTTGCGGTTGTCCACCGTCAGCAGCACGGCCTTGCCGTCTGGGCGGGTGTAGTGAGGGGCGACCGACGAGCCGTTGACGGTGAACGTGCTGCGCGTGCCGTTGTGCAGGTCGAGCTCGGTGATCACCGTCGACGATCCGGGACCCTCAGAGGTGAAAAGGGCGTGGCTGCCGTCGCCCGACCACTCGATCAAGTTGGGTTCAGCGTTTGGCGGGAAGGTGGTGATCGGGTAGCGGCCGCCCGCCGGGTCGACGAGGTACAGCGTGACGGGGACCGTGTCGCGTGCGGGCGAGCCTGCGGGCGGTGGTTCGCCGTTAGCCACACTGACGGCCGGGCTCCACTTGGCGAGCATCCAGCCCGGACCGACTTGCGACCAGGGCACGTCGCCGATCGATCTCTCGACGCCGTGAGCCGCCATCTGTGCAGCCGCGGTCGGCATCGCGGGGTCGCCCGCCGGGGGGTGCGAGCCGGTCGTGCCGGTCGACGAGCACCCAGCCGCCAGTACCGCGGCCAGCGCGACGAGGCCGGCGCGGCTTCGCCACGTCCTGCCCGGGACGGATGCAAGGTCGGCACCGGCCCCCGGGGCTTCACAGCCGCGGGTGCAGTGGCGCGAACTCGTGCTCATTTCGGTTCCTTTCCCGCGAGCGGTACGCAGTCGGAAGCAGTCGCCGTGGCACGGCGATCGTGGCAACGATGCCACGAATACCTTGCGAGTTTCTTGCGGGCGCGCCGCCACTGAGGTAGCGCCGCGTGGGCATCGACCGCGTGTTCGGCAAGTGGGATGCTCGGGCCGAACGAATAGCGTCATCCGCGAGGGACGGGATGGTGACCGATGAAGTGTCGCGGGGCGGTGTTGCGCGGCGCGGGCAAGATCTGGGACGTCTGCCAGATCGACCTCGACCCGCCGCGTGCCGGCGAGGTGCTGGTGCAAATGGCGGTCGCGGGGATCTGTCACTCCGACGACCACTACGCAACGGGCGACGGTGTAGCCGGGCACCGCTTGACGGCGATCATGGAGACGAATGGGATTGCGCCGCCGGACTTGTACCCAATGCTGGGCGGACACGAGGGCGCCGGTGTCGTCAACGAGGTCGGGCCCGGCGTGCGGTCGGTGCAACCCGGTGACCGCGTTGCGACGTCGTTCATCCCCGCCTGCGGGTCGTGCCGGTGGTGCTCGTCTGGTCTGAGTTACCTCTGCGACCTCGGGGCGGGCACGGTATCGAAGGAGATGACGACCGACGGCACGCGGCGGCGTCATCTGGGCGACGGGGCCCTGACCGCGATGACCCAGCTGGGCACCTTCGCCGAGTACGTAGTAGCCGCCGAATCGTCGGTGATCAAGATCGACGACGACATTCCGTTCCACGCGGGATCGCTGGTGTCCTGTGGGGTCACCACCGGGTGGGGTTCGGCGACGGTCGGGGCGGGTACCGAGGTCGGCGACACCGTCGTGGTGATCGGCGTCGGCGGCGTCGGGATGAACGCATTGCAGGGCGCCCGCGGTGTGGGGGCCAAATACGTGGTCGCCGTGGATCCCGTTGCATTCAAACGTGAGTCGGCGCCATTTTTTGGCGCTACCCACGCCGTGGCGTCTGTCGAGGAGGCCGTCCCACTGGTGCGGGATCTGACACGCGGTGTGATGGCAGACCGGGTGGTGCTGACGCCTGGTGTGGTGCCGACAGATCTCATTTCCCCGGCGATGATGTTGACTCGCAAGGGCGGCACGTGCGTGCTCACCGGGCTTGGCCGGTACGACGAGTTGCCGGTGCCGCTGGTGCTCAACGACATGGTGTTGTCGGCCAAGCAGCTCAAGGGCGTGCTCGGCGGTGGCATGAACCCGCGTGCCAGCACGCCGATGCTGCTGTCCATGTATCGGGAGGGCAGGCTGAAACTCGATGAGCTGGTCACCCGGCGGTATCGGCTCGAGCAGATCAATGAGGCGTTCGACGATATGCGGGAAGGCCGAAATATCCGCGGGCTGATCGACTTTCGGTAATCGCGCGTCTGGCAGAACTACGGCGATCGCTGCGCGTTAACGTCCGCAATTCCGTGCGAAGTGTGGTGTCTGCACCATGGTGTGCGACAGATCCGTCCGACACGATGCCAAGGTGGCCGACGAGGTGGTGCGAGTTTGGGACGTCGACGACCTTCCTACTGCGGCGGCCGATTGCGGCGCCGCCGCCCCTCTGCACAAACAGCACCTGAGTTCAGATATGGCGACCCGATTATGGCGAGCAGCCCACTGAGGGCCACGGCGGCGGACGGATCGGTGCCCTACTGGCGGGTGCCGAAGGTCCTCTTTCTCGCGGCGGTCCGGTCGTCGTCTTCGTTGGGCCGCAACCTCATTCACCATCATGAGGCGGAACGTCTTCAGCTGTTCCTAGTCGGTTACCTGGCCATGTACTTCGTTAGTGGTGTGTTGCTGCCGCTGTGGGAGTACGAGTATGTGCTGCGATCTCCCTGGTTGCTGGCCATCGTCGGGGCCTGCGCCGCGCAATGTGTCGTGTTAGTCGCTGCGCTGCTCCTGGCGCGGCACAGCAGATATCAGCAATCGATCACGCTGGCCTGTATCGGTCAGTGGGTCGTCATTTTGCTCATTACGTTCATTGCACCGGCCCTGTTGCCGGTGATGGTTTTGTCGGTCGTGATGCCCGTCGTTATCGCCGTGCCCTACATCCGCTGGCGGCGAGGGCTGGCTTTCGCTGTGATTACCACCGGTTGCGTACTGGCTCTGGGCGCGCTGGCACGCTTTCAGAATATTTCGCACCTGTCCGGACAAGCGCCTCGCTGGATCGAGACTGCATTCATTGTCGCGACACTGCCGATCGTTGCCTTTCACCTTCTGCTGGTTGTGTGGAACAACAAGCAGATCACCGAACTTGCGGCGTCACGAACCCGGTTGATCGCCGTCGCTGACGAGGAACGGCGCCGCCTCGAACGCGACCTGCATGACGGTGCCCAACAGCACCTTGTCGCCCTGGCGGTGCTCATCCAACTTGCCCGCAGCGCCGAACACGACCGGTGTCGGCCGCTGCTCACCGAGGCCTCCGGGCTGCTGGAAACCGCGATCGCCGAGATCCGCAGACTCGCCCACGGGATTTACCCCGCGCTGCTGGTCAGCGGCGGGCTGGCCCAGGCCTTGCCGTCGATCGCGGCGCACGCCCCGGTTCCTGTGACGCTGAACCTGCAGGATCTGGGCCGCTACCCCGCTTCGATCGAGGCCGCCCTCTACTTCTGCTGCAGCGAGGCGCTGCAGAACGCCGCCAAACACGGCGGCCCCGACACCACGGTCACGATCACCGCCCATGTCGACGACCGGATGCTTACCCTCACGATCAGCGACACCGGCCGCGGATTCGACCCGGCGACCAGCGGCTTCGGGCTGACCAATATGACCGACCGCCTGTTAGCCATCGGCGGACACCTCGCTATCGACACCGCGCCCGGACGTGGCACCCGTATCACCGCCGCCACCGCCACCGCGATGCAACCAGGCAGCACGGAACTGCGCGGATACCGGTGACCTCGCCCTGGTCCGGTACGCCGTCGGTGTTGAGAGTGGCTCATTCGGCTGCGATGTAGGGCGTCGTCACGCATCGCAGCTTTTTGCCATCAGCCATGGATCGCGAAGTCGACGCCACCGCCTCCACGGTCTTGGCGCCTGTCGCCGTGCCGGTTTCGACGACCGTCAACTAATATGCCCACGCATGCCACCATCGCACCTACGGGGGGTCCCGAGGCGGCGCCGGCAAAGGGCCGCCCACAAGGGTCTGCGCGGGTCCGGAGCAAGGCGTTGTCGATGTCGCTAGCTGAGGGCGAAGTCTTTGCCGGATACACGATCCTGCGTTTGCTAGGCGCTGGGGGTATGGGCGAGGTGTACCTCGTCCAACACCCGCGATTGCCGCGGCGTGAAGCTCTGAAGGTGCTGCCGGGGGTGCTGACGGATAACACCGAGTATCGGGAGCGGTTCGATCGCGAGGCCGCAATCGTCGCGGCCCTGTGGCACCCAAATATCGTGGCCCTGCACGATCGCGGCGAATTCGACGGTCAACTGTGGATCTCCATGGATTTCGTGGACGGCACGGATGCCGCGCGCCTCCTGCAGGACCGCCCCAATGGCCTGCCGCCCGAAAAGGTCGTACAGATTGTCACCGGGGTTGCTAGTGCGCTGGATTGCGCGCACGACAACCAGATGTTGCACCGGGACGTCAAGCCGGCCAATATCTTGATTTCGCGATCGAAGACCGGATCGCGGGCGTTGCTGGCCGACTTCGGCATCGCCCGCCGCGTGGACGACCCCGGCTCCCTGACCGCCACCAATATGACGGTCGGCACCGTCTTATACGCTGCGCCCGAGCAGCTCTTGGGTGAGCCGCTTGACGGCCGGGCCGACCAATACGCGTTGGCGGCCACAGCTTTTCAC
>NZ_DATJYB010000635.1:0-3007 GCF_035499775.1 Mycobacterium sp.
GTGGCACACGCCGCTGGCGGCCAGCCGCACCTTCACCTCGTGGCCGGCCAGCGGCCGCAGTTCGAGCTCCTCCACCGTTGTGGCTTGCCCGACCTCACGCAGCACGACCGCTTTCATATCTGCTTACGATGACGAGACGACCGCACCGGGTCAAGGTTGCCCCAATTCGATGGCACCGCCGGGATCTCCGGTCCGCACTCTTTCCCGTGCGATGTGTACGTCGATTATTGGCAGAGTGTTCAAGCCGAACCGGTTGTTAGCGGACCGCTCCCGCACTTTGGCGAGCAACTCGAAGCCACGTTCTCGCGCGGGACCATCCTGTACACGGCGGATTGGGTGACAACTGGCTTGCCGCATTCGCTGCAGAACTTTGCCGTCCGACTCGATGGTGCGCCGCAGGCGTTACGGGAAACTCGGCCGCTGCCAGCGATCGGCGCGCCGTCCTAGGGGTGGTCATGGGCTTCCAATCCGCACCGGCAATTCGAGTGTCCGCTGTGCGGCCACCGCGGCATCAACCGCAGATCGAGGCGACGCGAACGACGCGCACACACCGTCGCCGGTGTGCTTGAACATGAAACCGCCCTGCGTCTCGATCGCCGTGCGCAGCACCTCGTCATGTGCGGCGAGCGCCACCCGCATGCCATCCGCGTCGGCCTCCCACCGACGGGTCGAACCCTCCACGTCGGTGAACAGAAACGTCACAACCCCCGAGGGGAGGACCGCCTGATCAGCGGACATCCGATTAGGATGTCACACAAATCCCACGTCAAGGCGACATCGGCGACCCAGTTTGAGACAGACTGGGCAGGCTTAGCTGGCCAGTACCGTGCCACGGGTTGCCGACAGCATGCATGAGTTCCCGGTTCGCCTGCACGGCAAGGTATTTGCGGTAAAACCCGAGTACAGTAGCTCCGATGGCTGTCGCCCCGTCCAATGAGCGGATGATCGCCGGCGTTGCCGCCGCTGCCGTCTCGCTCGGGGTGGCCCAGCTGGCCGGCGTCCCGTTCGGCGCGCGGGCCGATGCGCGTACCGCGATCAGCTCGGTGGTCGTCGACCTGACCCCGGGGCCCATCAAGGAGTGGGCGATTCAGACCCTGGGCACTCTGGACAAGCTATTCCTGGCCGTCGTCGTACTCGTGGTGATCGCGACGATCGCCGCGATCGCCGGGACCCTCGAGACCGAACGCCGCCCGCTCGGCAGCGCCATAATCGCCGGGGCGGGCGTCCTCGGATGCCTCGCCGTGCTGTCGCGGCCGGGCGCGACAGCACTCGACACGCTCCCCACCGTCGCGGGCGCCGCCTGCGGCGTCGCGGCCTTGCGTTCGCTGATCCGCCGGATCCGGACCGGCCCGGACGACCCTGAGGCGGGGGCCGACGACGAGCCGGACACCGGCAGGCGCAAATTGCTCACATACGGCCTGCTCGGATTCGGAGTAGTCAGCGGCGTGGTGGGTGCGGTGACCACGCGGATGGTGCATTCGGTGGCCGCTGACCGCGACACCGTCACACTTCCCCGACCGCGCACGTCGGCGCCACCAATACCCGCTGATGTGCAGCCGAAAGGCGTTGCGCTACCAAGCTTCGTCACCCCCAGCGCGGACTTCTACCGAGTGGACACCGCGCTCAGTGTTCCCCAACTCAGCCACGGCGACTGGCGGCTGCGCATCCACGGCATGGTGGACCGCGAAGCCACTTACGGCTTCGCCGACCTCGCCCGCTTCGACGTCGCCGAAACGGTGACGACGTTGACCTGTGTGTCGAATCCCGTTGGAGGAAAACTTATTTCGACGGGGATCTGGACGGGTTACCGGGTGGCTGATCTGCTGGCGGCGGCCGGCGTGCACAAGGACGCCGACATGGTGCTCTCGACGTCGATCGACGGTTTCACCGCCGGCACGCCCGTGCAGGCGCTCACCGACGGCCGCGACGCGCTGCTGGCGGTCGGCCTCAACGGTCAGCCGCTGCCGATCGAGCACGGCTACCCTGCCCGGCTGGTGGTACCCGGGCTCTACGGATACGTGTCGGCCACCAAGTGGGTCGTCGAACTGGAGCTGACCCGCTTCGACCGCGCAAAGGCGTACTGGACGCGGCAGGGCTGGGCAGCGCGTGCACCCATCAAAACCGAGTCGCGCATCGACGTGCCGAGGGCTGGCCAGAAGGTACCAATGGGCCCCGCGGTGTTGGGCGGCGTCGCGTGGGCACAGAATCGTGGCGTGCGTGCCGTGGAGGTCCGCATCGACGACGGCGGATGGCAGCCTGCCGAATTGGGCGCGAGCTATTCCAACCAGACGTGGCGGTTGTGGAGTTTCGCCTGGCAGCCGAAAAACCCTGGGAAACATTCCATTACCGTGCGTGCCACCGACAACACCGGAGCTGTCCAAACCGCGGATCAGGCCGATCCCGCGCCCGACGGCGCCACCGGCTGGCACACGGTGGACTTCACTGTGTCGGAGACATAAAGCACTATTTCGCTGAGAGCTTCCGCCAGCTGAATACCGAGATGGCGATGCCGATCAGCGCCGTGACCGGACCAATGATGGACCAGGTCGTGGTGTTGCTCATCGGGCTACCGAGGAGCACGCCGAATCCCTGCAGCGCCCAGATCAGACCGAACAGCGCGAGGATCACCCCGACCGCGAATGTGACGACGAAAGTCCTTCTCATACAGGCAGACTACGCGCCGGGAATGGGTCCCTCAGGACGCGAGTTCGGGCGTGCGCGTCGCCGCAAAGAACCGGCGCAGCGCGTCCGCCGTCTGTGCGCGTATCGGTGCGCCCGAGACGACCAGGTCGACCATCGATATCGATTGGTGGATGGCGCCGCGCGCACGGACAAGCTCGGTCGGGACGCCCGCCGCATCGAGCGCGGCGGCGTAGGCCTCACCGTCGTCGCGCAGTGGATCGAACTCGGCCGCCACCACGATCGCCGGCGGCAGCCCGGACAAATCGACGGCACTTAACGGTGCGAAGCGGGGATCGCTTCGATCCGCCGCGTCGATGTAGTGGTC
>NZ_DATJYB010000636.1:0-7459 GCF_035499775.1 Mycobacterium sp.
ACGCGCTGCGCCTCCGCCACCCGCGGGACTGGCAACGTATCGATCGAGACGATCGCTATGTGCTCGTGCAGCACGTGATTGAGCTCGACATTCTGTCGCATCGCCAGAGGCGCGGTGTTTTGCCCGCGATTGAGGAAGACCGCCGTCCCGCTGACGCGCAGTAGCTGGCGGCGCGTCGACAATTGATCGACGAATTCCTGCAGTGAACCCTCGACGGCTTCCCGTCTGCGGGTGACGATGCTGCCGCCCCGTTGCCACGTGATCATGATCGTGTAGGTCGCCACGGCGATCGACAGCGGTAGCCACGCCCCGTGCACGAGTTTGGTCAGATTCGCTGCCACAAACAGCAGATCGACTCCCAACAGAGCGCTGCCGCCAACGACGATCAGCCACAGCGGAACTCGCCACCTTCTGTGTGCGATGTAGAGGAAGAGCAGTGTCGTGATCGTGATGGTTCCGGTCACTGCCATCCCGTACGCATACGCCAGCGAGGCCGAACTGCGGAACGCGAACACCAGGATCAGGACCGCCACCATTAGCATGCCGTTGATCCATGGCATGTACACCTGACCGAAGGTCGACGCCGACGTGTGCACCACCCGCATGCGCGGCAAGTAGCCGAGCTGGACTGCCTGCGACGCCAGCGAAAACGCTCCCGTGATCACCGCCTGGGAGGCGATGACCGTCGCGGCGGTGGCCAGCAGCACCATGGGTAAGCGCGCCCAGCCCGGGATGAGCAGGAAGAACGGAGCGCTGATGGTCGTCTTGTCGTCGATCAACAACGCGCCCTGACCGAGGTAGTTCAGAGTTACCGCGGGAAGCACGACGAATAGCCAGCCGTAGGTGATCGGCTTACGTCCGAAGTGACCCATATCGGCGTACAGCGCCTCGGCGCCGGTTACCGCCAGCACCACCCCGGTCAGCGAGAAGAACGCTGTCCCAAAGTTTTCCACCATGAACTTCGCTGCGTACACCGGAGAAAGCGCCGCAAGTATCCGTGGGTGGTCGACGATGCGGTTCACGCCCCAGGCCCCGATGGCAATGAACCAGGCAAGCATCACCGGTCCGAAAAGACGACCCACGGCGCCTGTTCCGTGCCGCTGCACCGCGAACAGGGCGACGATGATGACGGCGGTGATCGGCACGACCCAACCCTGCAGCCCCGGGTTGGTCACCTTCATCCCCTCCACCGCGGACAGCACCGAGACCGCCGGCGTGATCATGCTGTCTCCGGAGAACAAGGCGGCGCCGAAGATGCCCAGCGTGGCCAGCATCACCGCGGTGCGGCCATCGCCGCCCCAACGGCGAACCAGCGCGATGAGCGCCATGATTCCGCCCTCGCCGTCGTTGTCGCAACGCATCACCAGGGTGACGTAGGTCAGCGTGACGATGATCATCGCCGACCAGAAGACCAGCGACACCACGCCATAGACGTTCTCGGTGGTGATCGGCACGGGGTGCGGGTCGTCCGGGTTGAAGATGGTTTGGACGGTGTAGATCGGGCTGGTGCCGATGTCGCCGAACACCACCCCGAGTGCTCCGACCACCAACGCAGAACGCGCCGACCTCAGCACTGGTCGCTTATCAGCAGGGGAAGGCGATTCGGACGTCGTGATCATGGTGAGGTCCCCTGATCGAATGGGTGCTAAGTCAGTGATCCGATTGTTGTTCTGGAAGATGCTTACCACGTTGTGCGGGACGACAACATATCCACCAGTGTGCTGTGCTTTCTACACGTCAATCTCTGTTCGCGTCGATTGCAGCACTGCGATCGAGCGCGGCTGCACCGTAATCTCTTGTGCAACACTAATTTTGCGTGCCGGGTCGAAACTGTCGCAGGCGATGTCCCACCGTCTGCCGCGCAGCTCGTCGGGCACGATGAACGTCAACGGCTCCCACCACGCGTTCACGGCGAAGAAAAAGTCGTCATCGATCATCGGCGTTCCGTCGGCGTCGACGTCGGGATCGGTTGCGCCGTCGACGAACAGCCCGACGCTGCGGGCAGCGGTGTCCGACCAGTCTTCGGCAGTCATCATCGAACCAGAAGGAGTGAACCACTGCAGATCTGCAGCCTCCTTGCCGGTGCGGTAGCGACGCCTGCGGAACGCCGGATGGCGCCGGCGTAGCGCGATGAGTTCCTTTGTGAAATCGAAGACTTCGTCGTCGGCAGCGGCCCAGTCGAACCAGGAGATCGCGTTGTCCTGGCAGTAGGCGTTGTTGTTGCCCCGTTGAGTGCGCCCCAACTCGTCGCCCCCCGATAGCAGCGGTATACCGGCAGACAGCAGCAAGGTGACCAGAAAGGCCCGTTTCTGCCGAGCGCGCAGCGCGAGCACATCGGCATCCTCGGTTGGCCCCTCGGCACCGCAGTTCCAGGAACGATTGTCGTCAGTGCCGTCGCGATTGGCCTCGCCGTTGGCCTCATTGTGCTTGCTGTCGTAGGAGACCAGGTCGGCGAGGGTGAATCCGTCATGCACCGTGACGAAGTTGACCGACGCGCTCGGCCGGCGCGCTTCGCCGGGACGGTCGTAGACGTCGGCCGAGCCGCACAGGCGTGTTGCGACATCCCCGAGCAGCCCGTCATGACTGCGCCACCAGTCGCGCACGGTATCCCGGAAGCGTCCGTTCCATTCGCTCCACAGCGGTGGGAACCGTCCCAGGTCGTAGCTGTCCATCCGGCCGACGTCCCAGGGTTCTGCAATTAGCTTGACCGCTGAGACGACCGGATCCTGGCTCACGGCATCAAAAAACGCCGAGAACGGGTCGAAGGCGCCGTCGTCTCGGGCGAGGGTCGGTGCGAGGTCGAATCGGAAGCCGTCGACGCCCATCGAAGAGACCCAGTAGCGCAGCGAGTCCATGACCATCCGCAGGGTGGTCGGGTCGGCCGTGTTGAGCGAATTGCCGGTCCCCGTCGTGTCTATGTAGCGGCTCGGATCGCCGGGGTCGAGCCGGTAATAGGCGGTGTTGTCGAGTCCGCGATGACACAGCGTCGGACCTCCGGTTCCGCCCTCGGCGGTGTGGTTGAACACCACGTCCAGCACCACCTCCAACCCGGCCGCGTGCAGGGCGTCGACCATGGCGCGGAACTCGGCGACCTGGCCGCCGGGCCGACCGGCCCGCACCGCGGCCGAATAGGCGGCGTGCGGCGCGAAGAAGCCGATGGTGTTGTAGCCCCAGTAGTTGGTCAGTCCGCGCTCGACCAGGAATGATTCGGGCACGCTGTGGTGTACCGGAAGCAGTTCGACCGTGGTAACGCCCAGTCCGACAAGATGTTCGAGGGCCGCCTCATGCACCAGGCCGGCATAGGTGCCGCGCAACTCGGGCGGTATGCGGGGGTGCGTTGCGGTGAACCCGCGGACGTGCACCTCGTAGATGACCATGTCGGAAAGTAGATGCCCCGGGCTGGGCACAGCTGGTGCGGGCAGCGGCGCCGTCACCAGGCTGCGTGGTGTGTGACCGGCCGAATCGAGCGAGCTGGGCGCCGCGGCGTTATCCGTTGCGTAGTCGAACAATTCAGGCCCGAGCCGCCATTCACCGTCGATCGCGCGAGCGTACGGGTCGAGCAGCAGCTTGGCGGGGTTGTAGCGCAGACCCCGCCCAGGTTCGTAGGGCCCGCTGACTCGGAAACCATAAGCCTGGCCCGCCACGACACCGGGCACGAAACCGTGCCAGATATCGCCGTCTCGTTCGGGCAGGGCCAGCCGGGTCTCGGTGCCGTCGGAGTCGAATAGGCACAGGGTCACCTGATCGCCCTTCGACGACACCGCGAAGTTGGTGCCGTCGGGGCCCGACGTCGCACCCAGCGGAGCGGGTCTGCCCGGCAGGATCGTCTTGGTCATCGGCCTTCCTCACCCTGGACTAGTCGCTGAATCACTTCCGACGCAGTGGGATACGCGTGATGGCGGCGCCGGATCACGTCGGCGACCAATCCGGTCCAGCCGGTCTGGTGCGATGCGCCCAGGCCTGCGCCGTTGTCGCCGTGGAAGTATTCGTAGAACAGCAGGTTGTCGCGCCACCGCGGATCGGTCTGCATCCGCTCGACGTTTCCGAAGCAGGGCCGTCGCCCGTTTCGGTCGAGCAGGAAGAGGGAGAGCAGGCGGTTCCACAGGTCGGCGGCAACAACATCGAGCGTCACGTTGGTTCCCGACCCAGTGGGGTACTCGATTGTGACTTCGGCGCCGAAGAACTCGTGGTAACGCTCCAACGCGGTCGCGACGAGGTAGTTCAGCGGGAACCACACCGGGCCGCGCCAGTTCGAATTTCCGCCGAACATGGCGGTCGTCGACTCGGCCGGTTCGTAGTCGACGCCGGCGCGCACACCGTCGATGTCCACTACGTACGGGTGATCACGATGGTAGGCGGAAAGCGAGCGGAGGCCGTGCGGTGAGAGGAATTCCGCGGGTTCGAACAGGGTTCGGCAGAGTCGCCGTACCTGCTCCGGTCCGGTCACCCCGATCAACAGCCGCCGGCTGCCCGGGTCACCACGCAGGACGCCGGCATCGACCATCTCCTCGGTGCCTCCTAAGCCGTGGCGTCGCAAGTAGTCGGCGAACATCTTGTCCGTCACTAGTGTGCGGTCGATGGCCTCTTCGTTGACGACCGCAGCCGCCAGCGACGGGATCATGGCAACCATCGATCGGACCCGGACGGGCACTGCGCGGCCATCGGACAGCAGGATACGGTCATAGAACATGCCGTCGGCTTCGTCCCAAAGGCCCTCGGCCTCAAGAGCTTCCGCGATGCCGGCGAAATGCTCGAGGAATTTCTGCACGAGGTCCAGCGCGGGGCGGTGCCCGGATTCGTGCAGGATGGCAGCGATCGTGGCCATGGACAGCGCATAGCCGGCCATCCAACCGGTGGCATCGGATTGCTCGAGTATTCCGCGGACGGGAAGATGTGAGCGATCCAGGGGTCCGATGTTGTCCAGGCCCATGAAACCACCCTCGAATACGTTGGAGCCGTTCGCATCCTCGCGGTTGACCCACCAGGTGAAGTTCACCAATAGTTTGTCAAAGATTCGACTGAGGAAATCGAAGTCACGTGCGCCGTCGATCGCGAAGACCTCCAGTGCCGCCCATGCTTGAACCGGAGGGTTGACGTCGGAGAAGTCCCACTCGTATGCGGGCAAGGCGCCGTTGGGGTGCTGGAACCATTCTCGGCACAGCAGTGATAGCTGATACTTCGCGAACGCCGGATCGATATGCACCAGCGCGACGCAGTGGAACGCGAGATCCCACGCCGCGAACCACGGGTATTCCCACGTGTCGGGCATCGACATCACGTCGAAAGCCGCAAAGCCCCGCCAGCGGGCGTTGCGGCCGTGCCTGCGCTGCGCCGGAGCCGGCGGCTGGGTTGGATCGCCGTCGAGCCATTTGGCTACGTCGTAGTAGTAGAACTGCTTGCTCCACAGCATGCCGGCGAAGGCCTGGCGCATCACCGCGGCCTCGTCGACCGAGGCCTGCGGCGGGGTGAGTGCGGCGTAGAACTCGTCGGCTTCGGCTCGACGCTGCGCGTTCACCTGCGTGAAGTCGTTGCCCAACGCGTCGACGCCGGCCGGTCCCGCGCCCGCTGGGCGCAACCGCAGCCGAAGCTGGGCGGTCTCACCGGAGTTCACCGAAACCCGGTACCACACAGCACATTTTGTGCCGCGGCGCTGTGGATTGACGGTGGCCGCACCGTGCAGGACGTGATCATTGATGCCGTCCTTTGGCCACCGCGAACCGGTGGTAACCCCATAGAGCCTGGCCAGGTTCGTCTCGTTATCGCAGAACAGCAGCTGCGGCTGCGTACCGGGCGGTGCCGGACCGACAAGCAGCTCCAGGTCGCCGAGAGCCGGGTGCGCGACAGCCACCGTTCCGGCTTCGCCGGCTGACAACATCGGCGGCGCGATGTCGGCATGCCACGCCCACGTATTGCGGAACCACAACGTAGGCAGCAGGTGCAGAACCTCGGCAGCAGGTCCGGCGTTGGTTACCCGGATCGTCATCAGCACGTCGGTGGGGTCCGCCTTGGCGTAGTGCACGTCGACCACCCAGTAGCGGTCGCCGTCGAAGATCCCGGTATCGAGCAGCTCGTATTCAGGGTCGCGCTTGGTCCGTCGGCGGTTTTCGCTCACCAGCTGCTGGTAGGGAAATGCGCGCTGTGGATAGTGATATCGCCAGCTGTTCCAGGCGTGGCTGGGTATCGCATCCAGGTACCACCAGTACTCCTTGACGTCCTCGCCGTGATTGGCCTCGATGCCGGTGAGGCCGAATGCCCTTTCCTTGAGGATCGGGTCGCGCCCGTTCCACAGTGCCAGCGCCAAGCACAGTCGTTGCTCAATGTCGCAGAACCCGGCCAGTCCGTCCTCGCCCCATCGGTAGGCGCGGGAACGAGCATGATCGTGCGGCAGATAGCCCCACGCGTCGCCGTCGGCGCTGTAGTCTTCGCGGACTGTGCCCCACTGTCTTTCACTCAGGTAAGGCCCCCACAGGTACCAGTCGGTGGCCTGCCGTAGGCCGAGGTCGAGCCGACCGAAGCTGTCGACCCGCTGCGCCTCCGCCGCTGGGGCAGCCGTCATCGCCTAACCCTCAGCCGGTTCGGCACGGTCCTTCCCAGCTGCTTTTCCTTTCGCAACACTCGTATCCCACTTCGCGCGTATCTCGCGCCATTGTGATGCGGCCTTGCTTCTAGCGTCAACCGCCTTATCGTTGAGTCGATCCGCTGCGGCGCTCGCGCGACCACGCGCGCTGACGACGTCGGCCTGCAGCCGATCCTTGGTGCGGTTGCCGGCAGCTTTCAGCTTCTCGGAAGCGCGTCGGGCCTTTTCGGAGATCTTGTCCAACTGGGCGCTGGGGTCGTTTGCTGACATTGGGACTCCTAGTGTGCGACTGCGTGATTTATCGATCGTCTTCCCTGCGGCGTTGACCGTCATTGTCAGCACCGACAATGTCGGCCAGACGATGTCGTGCGGGATCACGCCTCCTTGCGGGCGACGATGAAGAAGTAGCCATCTTCGTCGACCCGATCGATGTCGCCGGTCGAAAACCAGCCGTCGACAACGGCATCCGCGGTAGCCGCCGGCTTCGCAGCTTCACCGTGGCCGACGACAACTGCGCCGGCTACTCAGCGACGGTGTTGGCGGGATCAGCCAGTGGTCCTGAGATTGTCGGGCGCCGCCACCGCGTGAACACGGTCGACGAACACGTCGAACGCTTTCATGAAATCGCTCAAGAACTGCTCGGTCGATTTGTCGGTGACTTCGCCCGCTTCCGTGACCAAGCCTGGAGCGAAGTGGATGTAGGCTTCCGGCGCCGCCATCAGCGGCGAATTGCAGAAGTTCAGCGCACTACGCTGACTCTGCAAGATCAATCATGTTCCAGCCATTGCGGTTTCGATGAACCGCGCGGCGCCAACACCGTTCGGTATGACTCTTTCGTCCGCGACATGACCACTTGGTCGGTCATTCCCTGGTAGGTGCCGA
>NZ_DATJYB010000637.1:0-3849 GCF_035499775.1 Mycobacterium sp.
CCGAAACGGGCGTATTTCTATATCGCGGTTCTATGCTCGACGGGTCAGACGCATTCTGCCTGCGGCCACGCTCGTGGTGCTGGCAGCGCTGTTCGCCTCGTATCGCTTGCTGGGATTCATCGCCGGCAACGAAATCGCCGACGACGCGAAATGGACCGCCGTGTTCACCGCAAATATCCATTTCGGCCTACTCGGTACCGATTACCTCGGTTCGAAACTGCCACCCTCGCCGCTGCAGCACATGTGGTCGCTCGGCGTCGAAGAACAGTTTTACCTCGTCTGGCCGGGCCTGTTCCTGGGGTTGGTGCTGCTCGTTCGAGGCGAACGATCCCGGCAGGCCCTCGCCGTAACGTTGCTCGGCATCATAGGTGTGTCCCTGGCATGGTCGGTCATCCAAACCCAATCCAACGCCACCTGGGCGTACTTCTCCCCCCTCACCCGTGCCTGGGAACTGGCATTGGGTGCCCTGGTGGCGGTCCTGGCAACGGTCGTGGCCCGCGTCCGGCCACCCTGGCTGATCGAACTGCTAAGCATGTGCGGAATTGCCGGCATCGTCGTCAGCGCGCTTGTGCTGAACTCCTCGACGCACTACCCGGGATCGGCCGTCGCCCTGCCGGTGACCAGCACCGCGCTGCTTATCGCCGCGGGCTGCGCCAACCCACGCACGCTTGTCGGCCGCGCTTTGGCCGTGCGCCCCATGCAATGGATCGGTGCGCGCTCGTACTCGCTGTATTTATGGCATTGGCCGTTTCTCATCATCGCGGCCGAATACTTGGGCCACGACCTTAGCGCGATACAAAACGCCGGCCTGCTCTTGCTGGCGACGACCGCGACAGCCATCACCTACCGACTAATCGAGAACCCTGTCCGACACGCCCGCGTCCTGGCAACACGCATCGGGTTGACATTGACCGTCGGCGCCGTCCTCGTCATCGCCACCGTTGGAACGGCCCAATGGCTGATCGCTAACCATTATGGAACGTGGAATCTACTACCCACGAGCATCCGCTAGACGTCTCGAGGGCCAGCGCGCGCATAGTGCCGGCGGATGTCTTTGGCCGGCCGCAGTGAAACGGGTGGCGATCAGTCAGCGGATCGAGCACCAAACCCCGGTGGGGGCATCAAGGAACTCGTGTACACCACACGCCCGTCCCCGGTTGGGGCAGGTCGACGCCGGCCACCAGGTCCTTCCGCTGGTCCCGAGATTATTCGGGATCTGCCATCCCGCTGCACGCATGCTGTTGGACTCCAA
Source organism: Mycobacterium sp. (assembly GCF_035499775.1). GTDB lineage: Bacteria > Actinomycetota > Actinomycetes > Mycobacteriales > Mycobacteriaceae > Mycobacterium. The sequence continues at coordinate 1,253 of NZ_DATJYB010000637.1, forward strand.
GACCCTAAGTTTGCCAGAGATTGACTTATGGATCTATTAGTATGTAATGTGTCGGATAAGTGTATCTCCGGTATAATGCACTCGTTGCCGGCGATGTTCCGTTCGTCTCAGGTGAGCAAGCAGGAGGATTCGTGATGCTGTTGAAGTCGGCACCGCTCGTACGACATGCGATCCGCCGGCCGGCGGCCATCCTGGTGGCCATGGCTCTTGGTCTTGCCGCGTGGTCGGCACCGGGGCACGGGAGCAGAGGCGAAACGAGCCCCGAGAATGGGCCGCCGCTGAACCAACGGACCTACGCGACGACAGCGCAAGTGTTGGACGCGGTCAAAGCTGCCCGCGATATACAAACGCTGCCGGGTGCGGCCGCGGCCCAGCTAACCAAAAGCAATTTTGCGGAGGCCCGGCACGGTTTCGACTGCAAACCAAAGGCCGCCGTTCCATCGGTCCATTTTGGGGAATGCACATTCGGCGACCCGCAAGGGAAGAAGCTTATGGTGATGTACGGCGACTCCCACGCGGATACCTGGGCTGCAGCACTCGAAGGGGTCGCTGCAATGCATGGCTGGAAACTACGTGTATTCAGTGAGGGCGGATGCCCGGCACCGGATCTGCACTACCTCGCCTACTACACGCGCTCGCCCTTTTCAGACTGTGACAAGTTCCACGAGGGCGCGACACAGGCGATACGCGACTTACATCCTGATGTAGTGCTCGTCACGAGCATAGGCGGGCTGCTCCTCGATGGAACGTGGCCGACGTCGACGGTATGGCGGGACGCGTGGATATCGACGTTCCAAAAGCTCACTCAGCCCGGGACACGTTTGGTGTTGCTGGCGAACGTGCCAAGTTGGAAGAACAACGACCTCCGCTGCCTCGCCGCCCATGTCAATGACGTGCAGAACTGCAGTGCCGCAGCGGCGGACGCCACCGAGGGCGGGGGGAGGGCCGGCCCAGCGGGGGACGGTTCTGGCGCTTATTCACAAGCCGACGAACAATCCGCCGCCGCAGCAGCCGGCGCCAACTACGTATCCCCACAGCCGTGGATCTGCTCCGACAAGTGCGAGCCTGTTATTGCGGACCGCGTTGTTTACCAGGACATTTCCCACCTTACCCAGACATATGCGGAGTATCTGACCGGTGCACTCGGTGAGGCTTTGCAGCCCGTGTTGAACCAAGCCTGACCAGACACAACTGCTTTCTCGGGCCGGGTAACGCGCCTAGTCCGAAGTTACGGCGCCAGGGACAAGCGAATCCCCAGCTGAGCTGGGGATTCGCTTGTTTCGGGTGTGGTTGTTGTGGCTACGCGGCTCTGAGCGGGATGGCGGTGTCGAGCAGTTGGAAGGCGCGGCGCTGGTCGCGGGTGGCTTCGGCGAGCATGGGGATTTCGGTGTCGGTGCCTTTGTAGCGGATCTGGTTGCGGGTGAGGGTGGCGAGGTGGTCGAGCATGCCTCGGAAGCTGCGGTAGGCGTTGCCGGATTCGTCGTGCTGGCGTGAGGCCTTGGTGGCGGCACCGCCGGAGCGTTGCGCGGGGGCAACGGGGTTGGCCCGCTGGGGTGGGTGTTCGTCGGTGAATGTCATGGGCGCCCAGGCCTTGCGCAGGTGCCAGACCAGGTAGCAGGCCAGCATGCAGATCAGCACGTGGGCTTTGACCCGGTCGTCGAGGCGGTGATGGATGGGCCGCAGATCCAGATCGTCGACCTTGATGATGCGGAAGTCGCGTTCGACGTTGGCCAGGTTCTTGTAGCCGGCCACCACCTCGGCGGCGTCGAGGGTGTCGGCAGGCACCGAGGTGCGCAGCACGTAGATGCCGTCGAGGGCGGCCTCGGCCGCGATGGAGTCCTGGTTGCGGGCGTAGGTGAGGTGATCCTCGCCGATGTCGATGGTGAAGTGCTTGGCGATCTTGCGTTTGGCCAGTACCCGGTCCGCCCGCACGGCGATCTTGTCCGTGCCGCGCAGCGGGGCGCGGGCCCGCGTGCAGGCCGCGGCGATCTTGGCCAGGTCGGCCTCGGCGGCGGCCAGCAGTGATTCCCGGTTGCGGGCCCGCTCGGCTTCCAGGAACGGGTTCTTGCAGGCCACCAGCCGCTCGCCGGGGAAGTCCGGGGAGGTGATCTCGGCCAGGTCGGTCTGGTCGAACAGCGACAGCTGCAGGTCCCCGTCCCGGACCAGCGCCTTGACCTGCGGGGCGCGCAGCGCGGTGATCCAGTCCAGCTCGGCGGGGGCGACGTCTTCGCGCAGCCGGGCGGCGGTCAGCATGCCGCGGTCCCCGGCCAGCACCACCTTGGTGATCCCGAACCGGTCCTTGACCTTGGTCACCTGGCTGGCCACGGTCTTGGGGTCGCCGGTGTTGCCCTTGAACACCTCGATCGCGACCGGGATGCCCCCCGGGGAGGTGAGCAGCCCGTAGACGATCTGCAGCCGGCCCCGCACCCCGTCCTTGGGGTGGCCGATGGCGCCCAGCGGGCAGGTCCGTCCCTCGAACGCGGCGGAGGACACGTCATACAGCACCAGGGTGCCGCCGGCCAGGTGCCGGGCCGCCAGGCCGTCCTCGATCCCGGGCTGCCGGGCCGCCAGCCAGTCCATCGCCGCGTACAGGTCAT
>NZ_DATJYB010000638.1:0-15273 GCF_035499775.1 Mycobacterium sp.
CCGGCGCACCGCCTCCAAGAACTGGCCATTGGTCAAGCTGATATCGTCATCGGCGACAGCAGACCCCTCGGGATCCTTCGCCGCACGTAACTCGGGCAGTGCCCGCAGGTTCATCTGCGCTCCTGGGTGGGTGTGGGAATGTGACATGCGACAACGGTAGGAATTCAAGTGAGCCGCGACATCGTCGTTGATCGCTGAAGATAGGTCTGGCCGTTGTCCGCTGAAGACAACACCCGGACAGGATCAATTTCCCCACCACTCAGGCGAACGATGGCTCGAGCACCCGAACAGTGTTCTTGCGGTGGGGGTTAGGGACTTCCAAACGGTCGTTATTTCAGCGATCGGAATATGGGCAGCTATCTAAAGCAAGTGCTCCGAAGGCGACGTCGCATCGCTATAGCGGAAGCGAGGTTTCTCACGGCGGCGTCGCTCAGCTGCCCTAAGCTAAGAGCTGATGCTGGCGTCGAAACAGCCGACCTTGAGCCGGATCTTCCGGCGCGCCAACCCGACGTAGAACAGGCTGAGCGCTACCAGCATCGCCATGTCGAGCAGCCAGCCGGGTGGGTGGGTCCAGGGCGGGGTCCGCCAGGCGCTGTTGGGCGGCGGGCGGTTGTTGTCGCGTCCCTGATGGGTATCGTCAACGACGACGATGACGGTGATCTTCGTTCCCTGGGGATAATGGGCCACCACACTTGATCTTGGTCTACCCTTGCGCGCATGTGCTGCGACATGATGCACGAACAGGTCGCTGTTGTTGCCGAGAAGCTGCCGGAGCGCACCGATGAACTCGGGTTCCTGGGTGGTCGCGCCGTCACCTGGGAGGTCAGCCTTTACCAGTGCGCTGCGCCCACTTCGTTTCAACATCGTTGCCGGTGGCTTTGCAGCCCACACGTGGCCGAGCTCTTTAGCGCCAACGCCGGCGAAACCGAATTCGACCCGGCCCCGCAGACGGAGCTGCGAGCTGCACGTGCACGCGACGGGGGTACCGCTGTCGATTGCGAGGGAGGCGGGAAAGCTTTTGTCCCGCAACGTCACTGGTGTGTGAGGAGGATGACACCGTGGTAGCTGCGAACAACCGGGGTGCTGATGAGTTGGCGGCGCCGTTGGATTTGTTGTTGACCAGTTCGGCGGTGGGTGTGGCCGAGCGGATGATGCCCAACGCGTCGTGGAGCAGGTTTGCGTTGAGCCTGGCCCGGCAGCCCCGGGTGGTGGCATCCCGCGCGGCGGGTTTGGGCCGGGAATTGGTGTCGATCGCCGAGGGCCGCTCGGATGTGGCCCCGGGCAAGGGCGACAGGCGTTTCGCCGATCCGGCGTGGCGCAGCAATCCGTTGCTCAAGCGCGCGATGCAGGCCTATCTGGCCGGCTGCACCACGGTGGATGAGCTGTTTTCAGATGCGCATCTGGACTGGCGCGACGCCGAGCGGATCCGGTTCGCGCTGGACGTGATCACCGAAGGGCTCTCACCGAGCAACAACCCGCTGCTGACCCCGCTGGGATACAAGGCGCTCATCGACACCGGTGGGCTCAGCGCGGTGCGGGGGCTGCGGCACTTCCTCGGCGACATGCTCTCGGCGCCGCGGGTGCCCTCGATGGTGGAACCCGATGCGTTCACAGTGGGACAAAACGTCGCCGCCACCGCCGGCTCGGTGGTGTTGCGCACCGAGGTGTTCGAGCTGATCCAGTTCACCCCGCAGGCCGAGAAGGTGTGGTCGGTGCCGCTGTTGATGGTGCCCCCGGTGATCAACAAGTACTACATCCTGGACATCTCGCCGGGGCGCAGCATGATCGAATACTTGCTGCGCCAAGGCGTGCAGGTGTTCGCGATCTCATGGCGCAATCCCACTGCTGAGCAACGCAGTTGGGGTTTTGACACCTACGGGCGCGCGATCCTGGGCGCGCTGGACGCGGTGGAGAAGATCACCGGCTCTGATCGCACGCATGTGCAGGCGTCGTGCTCGGGCGGGATCCTGGCGGCGATGACCGCCGCACATCTGACCGCGACCGGTCAGGGTGATCGGCTGGCCGGCTTGACGTTGATGGTGACGGTGCTCGATCAGCAGAAGGCCGGTGTGGCCGCGGCCGCGATCGATGAGGAGGTGGCCAACATCGCGATCGCGTTGTCGGCCCGGAAAGGATACCTGGATGGCCGGTTGTTGGCCGAGGTGTTCGCCTGGCTTCGGCCGACCGATCTGGTGTGGCGCTATTGGGTGAACAACTATGTGGAGGGCAAGTCCCCGGCGGCCTTTGATGTGTTGTTCTGGAACGCCGACACCACCCGGATGGCGGCGGCGATACATCGCGACATGGTGCTGATGGGGGTGCACAATTCGCTGGCCACTCCGGGCGGGGTCAGCATGTTGGGCACGCCGGTGGATCTGGGGGAGCTCAGCGTGGATTCCTACGTGGTGGCCGGGGTGGCTGATCACATCTCGCCGTGGCAGGCCTGTTATCGCAGCGCCCGGCTGCTGGGCGGCACGAACTGCCGATTTGTTTTGTCGTCGAGCGGGCATATTGCCGCGCTGGTCAACCCGCCGGGAAACACCAAGGCCAGCTACCGCGCCGGCGTTGTGGATACGCCCGATCCGGCCGCCTGGGCCGACTCCGCCGAGCAGCACGCCGGTTCCTGGTGGCCCGACTACGTCGCCTGGCTTGGCGAGCGGGGCGGCAAAGAGAAGGACGCCCCGGACTCGCTCGGCGGCGTCGGCATGGTCCCGGTGGAGCCCGCACCCGGCAGCTACGTACTCCAACACTGACCACCGACGACCAAAGGACTCGTTATGACCATCCGTCTCGACAAACCGGCAGATCTGCTCGATGATGCCGGCCACCGCTTCGACATCGTCGCGGTGCGGCACGCACACCAGAAGACCTCCGGTGCAGAGTCGATATTCGAGCCGACCCACCGACATCGGCGCTGAACGACGCCCGGCCTGCGATGCCGATGAAATGGTGCTGTACCCATGAACGCGTCAGCGCCCAATCGGGCCGGCACGGAGCGCCTATCCTGTTGCCGGGACAGCAGATCCGAGTCCGCGTCCGCGCCGGCACCGGGGTGCCCCCGCTGTTGTGCAACATGAAATTGCTTGATCCGATGGTGGCCCACCTTGATCCAGACACCACCGTGGTGCGGTCCAACGCACCCGGAACCTGCGGTTCGGATTCACCGCTGCTATGGGTTTCCCTACCTCGCCGCCGTGGTGCGGCAACTTTTGCGCAAGCTCGATCTTCACGTCCGGGCCGTTGATGCCCTCGGGTTGTCGTGGGGTGGTGCTCTCGCTCAACAGTTCGCCTTTCAGAACCCCCACTATTGCCGGCGGCTGATCCTGGTGTCGACCGGGACCGGCATCATTCATGGTGCCCGGGAAACCGCATGCTCGCGAAAATGCTCACACCACGCCGCTTCCTCGACCATGAGCACGCGCATCAGCTGCTCGCCGGTCCTAGGACGCGGTCAGCTCGCACCCGAAGCCAATCCATCGGCCAGGCGCGGCTCGATCAAACGGGTTTTATCAGCACAACGGCTTATCAGGCACCGATGTCGTCGCGCGTTTGAATGGACAAACGTCCACAACGATGACTCTTTCCGCGGCGGGCGCGCGTTCCCGTCAAACAGTGATCGACCGCCTGGTTCGCGTCGTAGATTGTTCTCGGACGCGAATTCCGAGTATGGGCAAGGTGTGCGCTATGAAGGCTCTGCGATTGATTGATTGGAAAACCGATCCGGAGTTGGTGGAGGTGGCGAAGCCGACACCGGGACCGGGCCAGGTCATCGTCAAGATCGGCGGCGCGGGGGCGTGTCATTCCGACCTGCACCTGATGCACGACTTCGAGCCCGGCATGATGCCGTGGAAGTTGCCGTTCACACTGGGCCACGAGAACGCCGGATGGGTCGACTGCGTCGGCGACGGCGTCACCGCGGTCTCGGAGGGCGACGCCGTCGCAGTCTACGGCGCCTGGGGTTGCGGCAAGTGCAGCCGCTGCCAGCAGGGCTTCGAGAACTACTGCGAGGATCCGGCCCAGGCACCGGTGGTGAGCGGGGGCGGTGGGCTTGGTCTGGACGGCGGGATGGCCAAGTACCTGCTGGTGCCCGCCGAGCGCCTGCTCGTGCGGCTGCCCGACGCCCTGGAGCCGGCGACGGCGGCAGCGCTCACCGACGCCGGCCTCACGCCCTACCACGCGATCCGCCGATCGTGGTCGAAGATGGCGCCGAGATCGACCGTGGTGGTGGTCGGTGTCGGTGGTCTTGGCCACATCGCGGTCCAGCTGGTGAAGGCGACGACGGCGGCCACGGTGATCGCCGTCGACAATCGCCAGGAGGCGCTGGATCTGGCCACAAAGGTCGGTGCCGACCATGTCGTCACATCGGATGATCAGGCGGCCGGCGCCGTCAAGGACCTCACCCACGGCCACGGGGCCGACGTGATTTTGGACTGCGTCGGCGCCGGAGCGACGATCGAACTCGCCCGCACCGCCGCCCGCACGCTCGGTGACGCCACGATCGTCGGCATCGCCGGCGGCACCGTGCCGCTGTCGTTCTTCTCGCAGCCCTACGAGGTCAGCATCCAGACGACATACTGGGGATCCCGTTTCGAGCTGGCCGAGCTCATCGACCTGGCGGCCCGAGGGCTGGTGCACGTCGAGTCGACCACCTACTCGCTCGATGACGCAGCGCAGGCCTACCGCGACCTCCAAGATGGCAAGGTGCACGGCCGCGCCGTCGTGGTGCCCTGACCGCACAAGGGCTCCGTCGGTGCGGGTGCGTCGACGAGCGGCGAAGCGACCGCTCGGCCGTCAGGATGTGAGCAGCGTGCCTGGCCGCCAGAGCGGGCGGGCTAGGTCGGTAATCGGTTGCCGCCCTGGCATTGGGCGCCTGGGCGTGCCGCGAATGGCTGGACTGACGGGGTGTGCGTGGTCGCACATCCGGATGGCCGTTGTGGGCAGGAATCCCGGACGCAGCGCGATCTTTCGCGAGGAGCCGATGGGGCTTAAGGGCGATCTGCTCACCGTGCCGCTGGAGGCGCGCTTCGGCTACGACGCCGAGCGCAACATCTTTTTCCTCAACCTGGAAGGCTTGTCGGTGCACACACCCGCCCAGCCGGAGGCCATCACGGCCGGGCCGTCCGCCACCGGGTGTCACCCAGACCGGCGGGTTAACCGGTGTATTCGTAGAAACCCCGGCCCGACTTGCGGCCCAAGCGCCCCGCCGCGACCATCCGCTTCATCAGCGGTGGCGCAGCGTACTCGTCACGCCTGAACTCATCGAAAAGCGACTCGCACACCGCCTGCAGGATGTCCAGCCCGATGAAGTCACACAGTTCCAGCGGTCCCATCGGATGGCCGGCGCCCAGCTTCATCCCGGCGTCGATGTCCTCACGGGTGGCAAAACCTTCCTCATACATGCGGACGGCGCCCATCAAATAAGGCGTCAGCAAGAAGTTCACGATGAACCCGGCGCGATCCTTCGTCTCGACAGAACGCTTACCGAGCCGCTCCACGAACTCTTGTGCCACTGCGACCGTCTCGTCGGCTGTGTCAAGCGCACGGACGATCTCGACCAACTTCATCACCGGTACCGGCGAGAAGAAGTGCAGGCCCAGCATGCGGGCGGGGTTGGCGACCACGCTGGCGAGTTCGGCGATCGGGATCGAGGACGTGTTCGAGGCCAAGACGGTGTCCTGGCTGACGATCTCGTTGAGCTCCTTCATGATCGAGAGCTTCAGACCCAGATTCTCGGGGACCGCCTCGATGACCAGGTCGCTGCCAGCGACATCTTTGAGTTCGCTGGTGAAACTGACCCTGGCCAGTGCGGCAGCTCGATCGTCAGCGTCAAGCTTCCCTCGTTTCACTACGCCGTCCAAGGAGAGCTCGAGCCGGCTGCGCGCGGCCGCCGTGAACTCAGGCAACTCCCGGATCACCACAGGAAATCCGGCCAGAGATGCCGATTCCGCGATACCCGCGCCCATGAAACCGCCCCCCAACACGGCTACCGATTGAATTGTCCGTGACATGGCTTACCTCCATCGCAAAAACTCAGGCGCCTGATCCCGATGTCACCCCACCGCACTGCGGACCCATCCCGCAGGCGATGTCTGATGCGGTCAACAAGGGCGCTTCCACCGGCGTGTACTGCGAAAAGCGTATAGATCCCCACGGTGCGGCCGTTGTGCGGCCCAACCGGGATCACCGGTCATCATTGTCGCACCGCGCAACAGCCACCGAGGTTGACCGATCCCGCTCGGCGAGGCCCCATCACCTGCTGCACATGCGACACCACCAGTCGCCACGCGGCGACCACCCGGGAGGCACCCCAGTGCGCTGCTGCCGCAGTATGAACGTGGCCGATACCACCGGGGCCCCAGATAGCGCGTTGCCGGGGTAGAACACGGTCTCCGACCGTCACGGCGCGACGACCACCCCGGCCGGCAAACGAAATTAGGGTTGGATAGGTGCAAGGTTTGCCATCGTGGCGTAGCCAAATGCGACCACTTGCTGCACCACCGCGCCGCCGCGCCCAACCTGCACCCGCTCAGCACGCTCGGGCTGACCCACAACGGCACCGCCTGGGCGCATGGTTTGACGCCCGGTCGGCGACACCGCCGCACACAACCGAACCGCGCAGGCCAGCCATGACGCCTGCCGGACGATTCACACAAGCACCACACCTATCACACCCGCCACACAAGGCGCCTCGGAACACATTGTTTCAATACGCTCCTAGACGAGGACCACGACGGCCGCTCCGGGACCGATGAACTACGCCGTAGACGTCTCGTCCTCTTCGTCCATTCCCTTGCTACCATGGCCGGCGGCATCGAGGATTCGATCGAGGAACTGCATCGGCAGCTGTGGGATCTTGGGGTCGGACCTCCCCGTCTGCTGGTTATTTCGGATTTCTGCGATGAGCGAGACGAGTCGCTCTCCGCCGTCGATCGGAAACCGAACCATGCCGAGGTCGGCGCATCGGGCAAGGACAGAGCCGAAAAGTTGTTTGGCTTCCGCGGTTCGACCGGCCGCAGACAGGCACTCGGCAAGCAGGCGCTCTGCACTTAACGAGGCGAGATGCCGGCCGCGACCCTCCAACCGGTCAACCCACTCCTGCGCCCAGCGGCACGCAACGTCGGCCTCGTCACCGCCACCCGGGCCCGCGATGAGCAATCGGATAGCGATGTCTTCCTTAAGTTGGGCTGTGATTTCGTCAATCCCGTCCATTGGCCCTAGGGGCGATTGGCGCTGCGCGAACTCAACTGGCCGACGGACCACCCCTCCGATCGGTAACCCGAGGAGCAAGCGCTCGTTGTCGACACTGGCGCTCAATCGCGGAGTGGACAGTCGCTCCGCAACATCGGCGCCTTCGTCGAGAAGCTTCGCCGCGGCGGTGCGGTCGCCGCGCAGCGCAGCCAGCCGCGCACCCACGACGAAGCGGGCGTTGATCATCTCGACGATGCCCTCCTCGGCGGCGAGCTTGAGGCTCTCATCGAGCAATCGCTCCGCCTCGGCGGTTTCGCCGCGCTCATAGAGCAATTCGGCCAGCAACCCGCCGGCGAGCCGAGCACCCTGCGAATACGCCGTCCCCGGCTTATATGCCACCTGCAGCGCGGCGCGGAAAGACTGTTCGGCACGATCGAGATCCAGCTGCTCGAACGCGGCGATTCCATCCAGCGCACTTCCGTACATCACGGCGTATGGACCGGTGTTCTGCCGGTGGTACGGGCTGGCCCAATGCTGCCAGTTATGAGCCGCATCGAAGTCGAACCGGTGGATCGCGCTGAACGTCGCGACGTTCGCGGCCACCGATACCACGAAGGGCGGGAACGCATCCGGCCGGGACAGGCATTCGCCGAGCAGGTCGTCGAGGCCGTCTGTTCGATCGGCCATCGCCCGCCTCGTTGCCTCAACGACGCCGGCTACTGAGCGCAGATACGCAACCTCGACACCGGAGCCTTGCATCGTTCGCGATGCGGCGTCGACACGTTCGAGCGCGACATAGGCGGGATCCGTCCGATGCAGCAGGACGTTGATCCAGGCCAATGCAAGCTGCAACCTGGGGCTCGAAACCACGACCGCGGAGGGCAGCTTGTCCACCAGACCGAGCAGCGTTGCCATCTGCGAATGTTCAAGGAGTGTCGGCCCGTCTGTCTCGACGAGTTCCACCGCCCGACGGGTATCGCCCGCGGCCAGGGCGTGGTCAACCGCCTCCACCAGCATATGTTCGGAGGCAAACCATTCCGACGCTTTGCGGTGCAGCGGTGTTGTCAGCTCGGGGTGATCACGATCGAGGCGTCGCCGCAAGAATTCAGCGAACAGTTGGTGATAGCGGAACCAATCGCCGGTTTCATCGATTCTGCGGAGGAAGAGGTCGCGCGCCTCCACCTCCTCGAGCATGGCCTGCCCGCGCGGCTCACCGCTCAGCGCGGACGCCAGTGATCCACAGATCCGCTCGGTGATTGAGGTCGCCAAAAGGAATCGCAACATCCCGGGTTCCAGTGCGCTCAAGACGTTTTCGGCGAGGAAATCCGCGATGGCGTGGTGCCGGCCGGAGATGTTGCTGATGACCTCGGCCGGAGCGACGGCCCCCCGGAGCGAGAGCGACGCCAACTGCAACGCGGCGACCCAGCCCTCCGTCGAGTTACGGAGATCGGTCACATCACGGCTCTGCAGGTCCAATCCGGCAACCTCGACCAGAAACGACCGCGCCTCGGCCTCGTCGAAACACATTGCGCCGATATCGATTTCGATAAGCTCGTCGCGTACCCGCATGCGGCTGAGCGGTAGACCAGACCGCGACCTGCTCGTAACGACGACTTGGAAGTTGTCACCGCCGTGCTCGAGCAGAAAGTCCATCGCAGCTATCACGGCCGCGTCGGTGATGCGATGCCAATCGTCGACGATGACCGCCATTCGCTCGTCGCGCTCGTGGACGTCATTGATCAGCGACGTCAGCACGTACTGTTGAGCGTTCTCGCCACGCTGCTCGAGCACATCACCGAGATCGTCGGCAATCGCTGGATTTGCTCGCTGGATCGCCTTGATCAGGTTCGCCAGAAACCATACGAGGTTGTTGTCGTTGTTGTCGACGGTCAGCCACGCGACCTTCACGGAGTCGCGCGCAAGTTCCTCCCCCCACTGTGCGGCTAATGTCGTCTTTCCATACCCGGCTGGTGCGTGAATCACGATCAGTCGCCGACGATCTCCCGCGCGCAACGCATCGATCAACCGCTGCCGAAAGACTTGCGCCCGGGGACGACGCGGCGGACGAAACTTGGTAGCCGGGGTCGGCGGCGCTGTCGTTGGACCGAGGTAGGAACGAGGACCGGCTTCAGACCTACGTGGACCAGACCCAGAGGTACGTGGACCAGTTCCAGCGAGCAGCGAGTCCTCAGCCGGATCCACGCGAAGTGCCATCTCATCCACGCCGAAGCCGATCCGACGCCCGATGTCGCAGAGCTCCTCACCGAACTCGCCGGCGGAGGTTGGACGGCCCGCCGGATCCCTCGCCATCGCGCGCTCGACGGCGCGAGACAGCAGATCCGGAATGTCGATCTTCCGCAGATCCGGCGCCGACTGGTTTGAGATCCGCAGAAACTGAGCAACGACTGACTCGCCGCTTTGACGCTCGAAAGCGGCATGGCCAGTCAGTGCACAGAACAATGTGGCACCGAGACCATAGAGATCGGAAGCCACCGTGGGCGCCGCGCCCGAAAGTACTTCCGGAGCAGTGAATGCGGGCGTCCCCGCGATGAAACCCGCCCCGGTTTCGAAACCGCCCGAAATTCTCGCGATACCGAAATCGGTCAGCTGCGGTTCGCCATACTCCGTGAGCAGGATATTCGCCGGCTTCACATCACGATGGAGTGTGCCGCCTCGGTGCGCCGTCTCCAACGCCCCGGCGAGCTTGACGCCGAGTCGCAATGCGTCGCGCCAGTCGAGCGGACCACGCTTGCGAATCAGTGCATCGAGCGAGTCGTGGGGGTGATATTGCATGATGATGAAGGGTCGCCCGCTGGGAGTCGCGCCGATCCCCAGAATGTTCACGATATTTGGGTGGCCGGAGAGCCGGCCCATGGCACGTTGCTCGCGCATGAACCGTTCAAGGTTTTCGTCGTCGAGGTCGGCGGTCAACACTTTGACGGCAACGGTTCGATCGAGCGAGGGCTGCGAGCAGCGGTAGACCACGCCGAAACCGCCGCGGCCAACCTCCTCTGCCTCCGCGAAGCCGACAGCCGCGAGCTCCCCGGCGACATCGCCAACGATGTCGTGCTGAGTTACGAGCGGATCGCATTCGGCCATCTGGCAGCCCTCGATCACAAATCTAGTCGCGGTTTTCGGTTCACTCATAACATAGCGCGATGTATCCACATCGGGCCGAATCGAACTCTCCACGGACGAAGTCGGGCAGTCAAAACAAGCGTGCGTGCGGTGCCTCGATCTACATCCTGAATGTCGCATCCGGTCCGGTCGAGTACCTTCCCGTCGACGACAGCCGGGTAGCGGTGCTCGGTCGCCACTGGGTAGGCCCGCGAAGGCGACTCGGCTGCCGGCGCGGTGTTCGCCCACATCATCACCCATCCACGGCGAGCGCCTCGCGGCGTTGCCAGCCGATCACCAGCATCGCGCCGTGGGGCATCCGGTCGGCCGAATAACTGGTGCCCGCAGAGACGCCGGTGGCACGGATAGGATTGGTCCTGATGAGCCGATCAGGAGCGCCGCAGCTGACCGTTCGGTATGGCGGATCTGCACACACGTTCGTGGCAGGCAACGACGTGGTGATCGGCCGCGACATCCACGCTGATCTGCGTATCCCGGATCCACTGATCTCGCGGGCGCATTTGGTGCTGCGGTTCGACGAGGGCCGCTGGGTCGCCATCGACAACGACAGCCTCAACGGGATGTTCGTCCACGGCCGCCGGGTGCCCGCTATCGACGTCGAGGACGGCCAGAACATCAACATTGGCAGCCTCGTCGGGCCGCTGCTGACCTTTGAGGTGGGCCAGGACTCCGCGGGGCACCCACTCGCCTCGGCGGTGTCGAGCGTGTCGCAGCCGGCCAGCTCCCAGCCCACCGCCGTGGGCCCGGCGCCCCGCCGTAGGAGCGGCGAGACGTCGAATATCGCCACCAGTATCCGCAAGATCTACTGGCCGGGTAAGTCCGCTGAGCTGCCGCAGGGATCGGCGACCATCGGCCGCGCCAGCGACAACGACATCGTAATCGCCGACATGCTGGCCTCCCGCCTCCACGCGACGCTGGTGCCGACCGCGGCGGGCACCGAAATCCACGACGCGCACAGCATCAACGGCACCTTCGTCAACGGTGCCCCGGTCGATCAGGCGCTGCTGCACGACGACGACGTGGTGACGATCGGCAATGTCGACCTGGTGTTCGAGGGCGGCACACTGGTCCGCCGGACCGAGACCGAAGCGGCGACCCGCACCGGCGGTCTGGCTGTGCACGGAGTCACGTGGACCATCGAGGACAATAAGACGCTGCTGGACAACATCTCATTCGCCGCCCGGCCCGGCACGCTGACCGCCGTGATCGGCCCGTCCGGCGCTGGCAAGAGCTCGCTTTCCAAGCTCATCGCCGGCTACACCCAGCCGACCGCCGGGGCGGTGACCTTCGAGGGCCACAACATCCACGCAGACTACGCCTCGCTGCGCAGCCGGATCGGGATGGTGCCCCAGGACGACGTGGTGCACACCCAGCTCACCGTCAACCAGGCGCTTGGTTATGCCGCTGAGCTTCGGCTGCCGCCCGACACCAACAAGGAGGAGCGCCATCAGGTCGTCGCGCAAGTGCTCGAGGAGCTGGATCTGACCCCGCAGGCCGACACCCGGGTCGACAAGCTGTCCGGCGGCCAGCGCAAACGTGCGTCGGTAGCGATGGAGCTGCTGACCGGACCGTCGCTACTGATCCTCGACGAGCCGACGTCGGGCCTTGACCCGGCGCTGGATCGGCAGGTCATGACCATGCTGCGCCAGCTCGCCGACGCCGGACGCGTGGTGCTGGTGGTGACGCACTCACTGTCCTATCTCGACGTGTGCGATCAAGTGCTGCTGCTGGCACCCGGAGGCAAGACCGCGTTCTGCGGGCCACCCAGCCAGATCGGCCCGTCGATGGGCACCACCAACTGGGCCGACATCTTTTCCGCGATCGGCGCCGATCCCCAGGCGGCCCACCTGCGATTCCTCGAGCGCGTCAAACCGCCACCGCCACCGCCAGAGAGCGAGAAGCCCGCCAAATTGGGCGGCCCGACCCACACCAGCCTGCGGCGCCAGTTTTCGACGATCTCGCGTCGCCAGGCGCGACTAATTACCGCCGACCACGGCTACTTTCTCTTCCTCACCCTCTTACCCTTCATCCTCGGCGCACTCTCACTCGCAGTGCCCGGCAATAGCGGGTTCGGGACAGCCGACCTGCGCGGCCCAACCCCAAACGAGCCGGAGCAAATCGTCATCCTGCTCAACATCAGCGCAGTCTTTATGGGCACGGCACTGACCATCCGGGATCTGGTCGGCGAACGAGCGATCTTCCGGCGCGAACAAGCCGCCGGACTGTCGCCCTCGGCCTACCTCGCCGCCAAAATTCTCGTGTACAGCGCCGCCGCCGCGGTTCAAACCGCGGTCCTGACCGCCATTGTCGTGATCGGTAAAGGCGCACCCACCCGCGGCGCGGTCATTCTTGGCAATCCAATACCCGAGCTGTATGCGACTCTTGCCGCCACCGCCGCCGTCGCCGCAATCATGGGTCTCGCATTATCCGCCGCCGCCACCTCACAGGATCAAATCCTGCCGATGCTCGTCATGTCGGTGATGCTCGCAATGGTGTTCTCCGGCGGGCTCATTCCCGTCACCGGCCGTGTCGGTCTCGACCAAGTTTCATGGCTCCTGCCCGCCCGCTGGGGCTTCGCCGCCACGGCGTCCACCGTCGATCTCCACACCGTCGCTCCACTTACGCCGAAAAATGAGACGCTATGGACACACGCCAGCAACTGGTGGCTCTTGGACATGACAATGCTGGCCATCCTCGGGCTTGTCATGGCCGGATTCGTCCGATGGCGCGTCCGGCTCCGCTAGGTTCACCGACCACGCTGCGGCACAGCGACTCCCAAATGCCGGTCAGACAACGCTTGGGCTATTCCGGTTGCTCGGGAGCTGGCCTCCGTCGCAGGCACTGTCCGCTGGCAGCGTCGCGCGCCAAGCGGCCGCTCGGCGCGGCACCGTTGGCGGTGGGCGCGAGCCGAGGCGGAACTCACTCTCCAGCCAGCGGCGACGTCTACCGGCCTCGGTCTCAACTGGCCGCTGCGCGACGCAATCGCGGGACCGGGTGGAGAAACTCGCTGATCAGCGGCCGAACAACGTCGACAGCACACTGGGCGCCATTAGCAGGCCCGTCGCGGTCTACACCAGCACGACTCGCCGCACCGGCGTGGTTGCTGGAGGCGAACCGCTGCCTCAAATCGCCCCCCTCGGCCTGCACCACGGACCCACCGACTGGGCCATCGCCTGACCCCAACACCAGCCAGGCACCCAGGGGTCGATCTTCAACCGCCACCGGGGTCAAAATTCGAACGTCCACCACACCAACCCACCACGAGGCACTACAACAGCAGCGTCCTAGGGTGTGCGGGTGGTTGGCGCCGAGGACCCGCTCGCGGTCTGCCAGGGTGCGCTCGAACAGCGGGATCGCCTCACCGCCCGCCCGGCCGCCTGCCAGCCCAATCCGATCGTGTCGCCGCCTGCGCGGCGGCCACAAGCGGATTAAATCACCGAATCGGTGAATGGCTTGACCAGCGTGGTAAACGCCGACGCCAGCACCAGGCCGACCGCGACGACGACCACATCACCGGGCATGAGGAAATTCTTGAACCCCTTGAACATGATTTGGCTCCTTGTCCGATAGCGCCGCCGCAAGTCGGGAGGACGGTCGCCCGGCGGATGCGCAAACCGCGACAGCTAGCGCTACTCGGCGACTAATTGGTCGCTGTCGACGAAAAGCAGACCGCCGGGGTCGGTCACGACCGCCCATCGCCGCGCGGGGTCGACTACGCGATCACCGATATCCACTGCGTGCCCGACCATATCGCCAAAATCTTCGACCACAGTGCCACGGACCTCAGCGTCCGTCCCCGGATACACACGCACCCGCACATTCACGGCTACGCGGCTATCGCGGGTTTTGCCAGCTACCCCAGTAACGTCTTTCATCCATCATCACCGCCGTCGTGCGTGTGAAATAGTGAACCATAGAGCACAACCAGCTAACGCCGTCCGGGGGCCTATGGTCAATCCATGACGGCTGGCGCCAGGGTTTGGATCGTTAACTGCACGGGTGCGGTCTGCTGCGTCTCTCCCGGCCACGTTTCAGCGCCAAGACTGAGTTCGGCCTTGGCCGAGATCGCCGGCGGCGCTGCTGTCCCGGCTGGCTGAAACACCAGAGCCAGATGTGATTCGGACTCGAATGAACTAGCGGCGATCACCTTGATGGGCAACCCCTCGGCCCGGTGCAGCCAAAACCTCCCACAGACAACATTCCCTTCTGGTCCTCCTGGATCGGGTAGAACCAGGCCACCGGACAAGGGGGGTGGGCGGAATCTAACGATCGTTGGCGCGCCGGGGTCGATTTTCACGTGCCGCTGACACGGAGATCCGTTCAGAGCTGGTCAAGGCGCGGCAATCCAGCCGATGACATGCATGGGAGGCGACGGCCCCGGACGGCCGGGTCGGGATGGGGGTGGAAGGCTTCCCGCTCGATGACGTCGAGCCGATCCGTTTTGACCGGAGGCGCCGATGGCCATCAGCCGTTCCTCGGTTACCGCCAAACCCTCGGTGTCGACGTGTCTGATCGCATGTTTGAGGCCCGATCGCGCCCACTCGGCGGCCAGCACCTCCCGATACCCGATCGGGCGCCCGTTACGACGGTAACCTTCCCGGCGAAACCCTGCATACACACCGCCTCGCGTCGGCTGACCGGCGCAAAAGCTTCAGCGCGAGTGTGCGGGCAATGCCGGGGACCCGAGCTTGCGGGTATTCACACAATCACGTTCGCGGCAGACCAGACGGCTCGGCCGAACCCCGCTCAGCTTCGCAAGCTCAGCCGAACGACGTGTCGAGGATCTCCTGCTGTTCGACGGCGTGTACCTTCGACGAACCCGACGACGGCGCCGACATCGCCCGGCGGGAGATGCGCTTGATCCCGCTGAGCTTGTCGGGCAGCAGCTCGGGCAGCTCCAGGCCGAACCGCGGCCAGGCGCCCTGGTTGGCCGGCTCCTCCTGCACC
>NZ_DATJYB010000639.1:0-2922 GCF_035499775.1 Mycobacterium sp.
CTGCGGTGGATTGGCGAGCATGCGGTGTCGGCGCCCACCGTTTCCGAAGAAGTGCGCCGGTCGGTGATCGCGCAGCGGCTGCCGTCGCACCAGTGGCCCGAGCGGCGCCTCGAGGTCACCGCGATCGACGTCGAAACAGGCGCGCGGGTGTTATTCGACCGGGATAGTGGCGTGTCGCTAGTCGACGCCGTTGCCGCCAGCTGCGCGGTGCCTGTGGTGTGGCCGCCGGTGACGATCGGGACGCGGCGGTTTATGGACGGTGGCGTGGGCAGCATCGCGAACGTGGACGCGGTGAGTCACACCGACGCAGTGGTGATGCTGTCGCCGACGCCCGAGCCGGGATTCTCGCCGTTCGGCCGGAGCCTGGCCGATGAGCTGGCCGAACATCCGGGCCGCACGTTGGGGGTCTTCGCCGACGAGGCTTCGGTCGCCGCATTCGGTCGCAACCCGCTCGACCCCGCCTGTCGCGGACCGTCCGCGGTCGCAGGTCGCGAGCAGGGCTGGCATGACGCCGCGAAGGTCACGGCCTTCCTCGACGCCGCCCGCTAACGCCGATTTTCGCGGGGCGGTGATTGCCTGATCTTGGGTTCGCGCGGACCGTGCTCATGGCGTCGCGAGGATGGGGTGGGTTGTGTTGCAGGCGATTCGGTGCGCGGCGATGTGATCACGGCGCGAGATGGTGAAGGCATCTCGCTGACTGGTAGGCGGATTCCCGGCTGGCACTGAACCTATCCGGTTGAAGGCCGTGAAGGACAACCGAGGGCAACTGGAACTACATTGGTGTTATTTCAAGGGTTCTGGTGTGATCAGCCGCCGAGTCAGGCGACACGCGCTCGCAGGTCGTTGATCGCCGTGACCGAACACGGTTGACTGTCAGTATCGACCAGTCAGCGAATACCCCGCAAGCAGCCCGGATGGGCGGCGAGTTCTTCGCCGTCCCCGCTGTGGGCCCGCAGACCCGCTACGAGGCGTTGCGGGCCTATCTGCTCGACGGCGAACCCGCCGCGACGGTAGCCGAGCGGTTCGGCTACACCACCGCCGGGCTGCACTCGGCGGTGGCCGACTTCCGCGCCGGGGCGAAGAACTTCTTCCTCGATGCCCGTCCCGGCCCCAAGACCGCACCCGGCAAAGACGCCGCCCGCACCCGGATCATCGCCCTGCGCGCACAGGGGTACTCCATCGATGAGATCGCCGCCGCGCTGGCCGCCGAGGGCATCGGGCTGAACCGCACCGGGATCAGCGAGGTCATCACCGAGGCCGGCCTGCCCCGGATCTGGCGCCGGCCCGAAGCCGCCCGCGGCGGCCCCCGGCGCGAAGACCTGCCCCGGGCCCGCGCACTGGCCGCCGACGACTACGCGGCGCTGCCCGCCGACGCGCCCACCCGGATGGCCGGGCTGCTGCTGGCGCTGCCCGACCTGCTCGCCCTGGACTTGCCCGCACTGGTCACCGCCGCCGGCTACCCCGGCACCCGCGACATCCCCGCGATCAACTACCTGCTCGGTCTGCTGGCGGTGAAGCTGACCGGCACCCGCCGCGTCTCCCACGTGCACGATCTGGCCGCCGACCCCGGCGCCGCGCTGTTCGCCGGGCTCACCGCCCTGCCCAAGACGACCGCGCTGACCACCTACTCCTACCGCCTGCAACACGCCAAGCAGAAGAAGTTCCTGACCGCGCTGGACAAGGCGTCGGTGGCCGCGGGCCTGGCCACCGGCGAGGTGCTGAACCTGGACTTCCATGCCGTCATGCACTGGGGTGAGGACGCCGCGCTGGAAAAGCACTACGTGCCCGCACGCTCGCAACGCACCCGCAGCGTGTTGACCTTCTTCGCCGAAGACGCCGACTCCCACGCCCTGCTCTACGCCAACGCCGACCTCGCCAAAGCCACCCAGAACAACGAGGTCCTCGACTTCGCCGAGCACTGGAAAACCGTCACCGGCGCCCACCCCGCCCTGCTCGTCATGGACTCCAAGGTCACCACCCAAACCCAGCTCGGCGAACTGACCCAACGCGGCATCGGCTTCATCACCCTGCGCGCCCGCACCCCCAAACTCACCGCCCACCTGCGCGCGCTGCCCACCAGCGCCTGGACGAAGCTGACCGTGGCCCGCGCCGGCGGCCGAACCCGCCGCGTCCAGACGATCGAGGACCCCGCCGCGAAACTCTCGACCTACCCCGGCACGCTGCGCCAACTCGCCGTCGCCGGCCTGGGCCACGACGAACCCACCATCCTGATCACCAACCAGCACTCGATGCCCGCCAAACAGGTCATCGAGACCTACTCCCGCAGAATGAACATCGAACAACGCCTCGCCGAAGCGATCCGCTCCTTCCACCTGGACTCCCTCACCGGAGCCGTCCCCCTCAACATCGACCTCGACGTCGTGCTCACCGTCCTTGCCCACACCCTCTGCGCCGCCCTGCGCCGCCGCATCCCCGGCTACGCAACCGCCACCCCCGACACCCTGCAACGCCGGTTCCTGTCCACCGGCGGGCACATCCTCAACCACGGCAACCAGATCGCGGTCCGCCTCGACCGGCGCACCTACTCACCCGTACTGCGCCAAGCCAACCTGCCCGCGATCACCGTCCCCTGGCTCGGCGGCCGCACCGTGCGCTACGAGTTCGCCTGAGCAGGCACAAAATGTGGGTCAATTCGCTGAGTGAAAATCGGCGTTAACACTACTCGCGGGGGTGTCGTTGGGTCTTCGGTGGATTCATCATCCGGGAGTGTGCTTTAGCACCTGGGTTGTGGACGTTGTCGCTGACATAGACGTTGCCCGCCATGTCCACAGACGATCAACGCCGCGCCTTCACCCTCATCGGCGCCCCATCCCGGACTAATTCTTCAGTCGGATATTGGGTCAACTCGGGTCAGCGCCGCACGCATACTGTCGAACATGATCTTGTCGGCCAATGTCGGCC
>NZ_DATJYB010000640.1:0-2468 GCF_035499775.1 Mycobacterium sp.
CGTTGCGGTCGAGCAGGCATTCGGCCGGCATTGCCGGGCGCACCACGTCCTCGGCGGCGTCGGCGATGTCGAAGAAGTCGATGCCGGTCTTGACGCCTATCTTGTCGAACACCCCGATCAAAGCCTCGACGGGCGCGTTACCCGCGCCCGCACCGAACCGGCGCACACTGCCGTCAATCTGCTTGGCACCCGCGCGCACCGCCTCGACCGAGTTCGCGACCCCGAGTCCGAGGTTCTCATGCCCGTGGAAACCCACCTGAGCGTCGTCGGCGAGTTCGGCGACCAGCGCGGAAACCCGGTCGGCCACGCCGTCGAGCACCAAGGCGCCGGCCGAGTCGACGACGTAGACGCACTGACATCCGGCGTCGGCCATGATGCGGGCCTGGGCCGCCAGCTTCTCCGGCGGAATGGTGTGGGCCATCATCAGGAACCCGACAGTTTCCAGGCCCAGCTCGCGGGCCAGCCCGAAGTGCTGGATCGACACGTCGGCCTCGGTGCAGTGGGTGGCGATCCGGCAGATCGACCCGCCGTTGTTCTGGGCCTCCTTGATGTCTTCCTTGGTGCCCACGCCGGGCAGCATCAAGAAGGCGATCTTGGCCTCTTTGGCGGTTTCGGCCGCGAGCTTGATCAGCTCCTGTTCGGGGGTCTTGGAGAACCCGTAGTTAAAGCTCGAACCGCCCAGCCCGTCGCCGTGCGTCACCTCGATCACCGGCACGCCTGCGGCGTCCAGGGCAGCGACGATGGCGCCGACTTCGTCCTTGGTGAACTGGTGACGCTTGTGGTGAGACCCGTCCCGCAACGACGTGTCGGTCATCCGGACATCCCAGACCGGGTTGAAGAAAATGTCGGTGGTCATGCCTGTACTCCTCCCGCCGTCGCGGAGAGTGATTCCTTCGCGATCTCTTCGCCGACCTTCGTGGCCGCGGCGGTCATGATGTCCAGGTTGCCCGCGTACGGCGGCAGGTAATCGCCGGCGCCCTCGACCTCAACGAACGTGGTGACCACCGCCTGGCCGCCCGAGTTCATCGACGGCTCGTCGAATTGCGGCTCGTTGAGCAGCCGGTAGCCGGGCACATACGTCTGCACCTCGGCCACCACCTCGTGGATGGAGGCAGCGACCGCGTCGCGGTCGGCGTCCTCGGGGATGGCGCAGAAGATGGTGTCGCGCATGATCATCGGCGGATCGGCCGGGTTGAGGATGATGATCGCCTTGCCGCGCTTCGCACCGCCGATGGTCTGTACGCCGCGCGAGGTCGTCTTGGTGAACTCGTCGATGTTGGCCCGAGTGCCCGGCCCCGCCGAAGCTGAAGCCACGGACGCCACGATCTCGGCGTACGGAACCTCGACGACCCTGGACACCGCGTACACGATGGGGATGGTCGCCTGTCCCCCGCAGGTGATCATGTTCACGTTCGGGGCATCCAGATGCTCACGCAGATTCGCCGGCGGGATCACCGCCGGGCCTACCGCGGCGGGTGTCAGGTCGATCGCCCGGATACCTGCCGCCTCGTACTTCGGCGCCGCATCTCTGTGCACGTAGGCGCTGGTCGCCTCGAATACCAAGTCGGGTTTCTCGGGCTGTTCCAGCAGCCAGTCGACGCCTTTGTGGCTGGTCTCCAAACCGAGCTTGCGCGCGCGGGCCAGGCCTTCGCTCT
The DNA here is from genome assembly GCF_035499775.1 of Mycobacterium sp. Lineage (GTDB taxonomy): Bacteria > Actinomycetota > Actinomycetes > Mycobacteriales > Mycobacteriaceae > Mycobacterium. The sequence goes on from NZ_DATJYB010000640.1 coordinate 1,656, forward strand.
CCGGGTCGATCCCCACCATCCAGCGGGGTTCCAGCCAGTCCGACCGCAGCAGCTTGTACAGCAGATCAGTGCTGATATTTCCCGACCCGACAATGGCGACACTTGCCTTGGCAGGCATGTTGCTCCTCTTATTCAAACGACAAACGAACGGCGCCCAACCCTGCGAAGTCCGCGACGAACTCGTCACCGGGCCGCGCGTCGATCGCAAAGGTGCAGGATCCGGGTAACACGATGTCACCTTTTTTCAGCCGCACCCCAAAGCTTTCCACCTTGCGGGACAACCACGCCACCGCGGTGACGGGATTACCCAACACCGCGTCGCTGCGGCCCTCGGCGACCACCTCGCCATTGCGGGTCAACGTCGCGTCGATCGCCTTGACGTCGATATCGGCCGGCGGCACCCGCGCCTCACCCAGCACGAAGCCCGCCGACGAGGCGTTATCCGCGATGGTGTCGCATAGCTTGATTTGCCAGTCCTTGATCCTGGTATCGATCAGCTCGATCGACGGAACCAAAGCCTCGGTCGCGGCCAGCACGTCTTCCTCGGTGCACTCGGCACCCGGCAGGTCCTCGGACAGGATGAAACCGACCTCAACCTCCACCCGCGGGAACAGGTACCTCCCAGCCTTCACCGGAACGTCTTCGAACACCTGCATCTCGTCGAGCAGATGTCCGTAGTCGGGCTCGTCGACGCCCATCATCTGTTGCATCACCTTCGACGACAGCCCCACCTTGTGCCCCACCACCCGGGCGCCCTCCGCGACCCGTTGACGGATGTTGATCAGTTGGATCTCATACGCGTCGACGACGTCG
>NZ_DATJYB010000641.1:0-2049 GCF_035499775.1 Mycobacterium sp.
ACCAGCGCCCGCTTGCCCTCCAGCAAGCCTGCGGTCCCCTCCGGCGAGCCCATGGCCGTCCATCCTAAGGCCGGCTGCCGGGGCTGAGCTCATCGAAAATCAGCACGGTCTGGGTTGACCGAATCTCGGGCATCTCCTGCAGTCGCGTGAGCACCACGTCACGCAGGGACGCGGCGTCGCGGGTCCGGACCCGCAGCAAGATGTCGTGCTCGCCCGAGATGAGCGCGACATGATCGACCTCGGGCATGCTCAGCAGCTGGCGGCGCACCGCCTTCCAGGACCGCTGGGCGATATCGAGGTAGACGTACGCCGACAGCCCGTATCCGTAACGCATCGGGTCGATGAGCGCCGTGTACCCGGTGATCACGCCGTCGCGCTGGAGCCTGGCCACGCGGTTGTAGGCGTTGGCCCGCGACAAGTGCACGCGTTCGGCCAGGGCCCGCATGGACAGCCGGCCGTCGGCCCGCAGCGCCTCGACGATGAGCCGGTCGGTGTCGTCCATCGGTGCCATGTGTCCACGCAGGGGATCCGCAGGCGGTTCGCTCGATGTCATATGGTCAGCCTAACCGCATAATGAGAGCAATTAGTCTCATCTTTTCCCTAAAAGCTAGAAATATGGCGGTCCAAGCACGCAAAATCTGGAAAAAAGGAGAGTGGAAGGAGATGCCGTGTCCACCCTTGCCGGCCTCACCCAGACGGCCCCGGCCGGCAGCCTCCTGCCGAGCGCGGCGCCGCTGCAGCTGATCGACCCCGATGGCCGTCCCGGCGGCAATCCGGGCGGCCTCGAGCTTCCCAAGCCGCCGATCCTGCTCGAACTGCACCGCCGCATGGTGCTCGGCCGGCGCTTCGACCGGCAGGCCACCACGCTGACCAAGCAAGGCCGCCTGGCCGTATACCCGTCCTCACGGGGCCAGGACGGCTGCCAGGTCGGGGCCGTGCTCGCGCTGCGGGACCAGGACTGGCTGTTTCCCACCTACCGCGACACGGTCGCGATCGTGACCCGCGGGGTGGATCCCGTTGAAGCGCTCTCGCTGCTGCGGGGCGACTGGCATTGCGGCTATGACCCGTACCAGTACCGCGTGGCACCGCAGTGCACCCCGCTGGCCACCAACACCCTGCACGCCGTCGGACTGGCCCACGCCGCCCGGCTCAAGCAGCAGGATCAGGTCGCGATGGTGCTGCTCGGCGACGGCGCGACCAGCGAGGGCGACACCCACGAAGCCCTGAACTTCAGCGCGGTATGGCAGGCGCCCGTGGTGTTCCTGGTGCAGAACAACGGCTACGCGATCAGCGTGCCGCTGGCCAAGCAGACCGCCGCACCGACCCTGGCCGCCAAGGGCATCGGCTACGGCATCCCGTCGCTTCTCATCGACGGCAACGACGCCGCGGTGGTCTACTCGGCCGTGCGCGGCTGCATCGAGCGGGCCGCCGACGGCCACGGGCCGACCCTGATCGAGGCGGTCACCTATCGCATGGAGGCGCACACCAACGCCGACGACGCCGGCCGTTACCGGCCCGCCGACGAGGTCGAGACCTGGCTCGCCCGCGATCCGATCACCCGGCTCGAGGCCTACCTCAAGGCCGCGGGCCTGCTCGACGAGCAGGCCGCCCAGCAGTTGGCCGCCGAGGCCGAGCGGTTCGCCGAACGGATTCGTGATCGCATGAACCACGACGTCAACGTCGATCCAGCCGAACTGTTCACCCACGTCTACACCCAGCCGACGCCAGCCCTGGAACGGCAGCGAACGGCGCTGCTCACCGAGCTAGAGGACTCCGGGCCATGACCGCGACGACCATCACCGCCACGACCCCGGCCGCCACGACCCCGGCCGCCGTGCCGGTGACCATGGCCGCCGCGCTCAACCGCGCGCTGGCCGACAGCCTGGCCGCCGACGATCGCGTGCTGGTCTTCGGCGAGGACGTCGGCACGCTCGGCGGGGTCTTCCGCGTCACCGACGGGCTCGCGGCCCGGTTCGGCGAACACCGCGTCTTCGACACCCCGCTGGCCGAATCCGGCATCATCGGCACCGCCATCGGCATGGCGATGAA
>NZ_DATJYB010000642.1:0-11880 GCF_035499775.1 Mycobacterium sp.
TCGACCGTCAGCGCCTCGCCGAGGTATTTCGTCCCGTCCGCCGCCACCAGCGGTGACCGGTCCCCGACCCGCTCGACAAAACCCCGCATGACCAGGCCAGGTTGGGTCAGGTTCGGGTTTTCTTCGGGCAGACCGACCTCGCTTGCCCGGTCGTCGAACAGCGTCAACACGGAGCTGCGGCGGACCGGAGCGCTACCCGCGCGGGCCCCGACCAGGTTGGCCACCCCGATCGACAACCCGAGCGATTCGCTCATGCGGCGCACCCCCGTGCTTGTTGCAATGCCGTCATTCGGCTAGCGGTCCTCACCATATCGGGTGCCGGTCTGGCCTCGGCCACGTCAATGGTGGGGAAAAGTCGGTAGCTGCGGGAAGTGGCGCCGCGTCGACGTGGTGGTCGTCGTCGTGGTGGTGGTTTCCGGCGTCGTGGTGGTCGGTGTTGTCGTGGTGGCTGTCGTCGTCGGCGTGGAGGTAGTCGCGGTTGTCGAAGTTGTCGTCGAGGGGGTGGCCGGCGTCGGTTCCTGGTCCTTCATCAGCTCAAGGCTGCCGTAGATGATCACGCCGATCAGCACGACGATGAGTACGGCCCATCCGACCAGCGCTAAAGGTTTGCGCCAGCGGGGAACCGGTTCGGGTTCTTGTCCGCCCCTCGGGTCGCCAGGGCCGTAGTTGCCTCGCACGGAGGGGTTGCTGGGGCCATAGTCCGGCGGGTCGTTCCATGCCACGACAGCCGAGCGTATCCGCTAGGGCTGGAGGCCCTGAATCGCGCCCCGGTCGGTAGCCAAAAGTTGACCTCGCTGCGACCGGGTTGTTAGGGGAGGTTGGGCGGCAGCGTAATCGGGTGCGGTACTTCCGGAATGGTAATCACCGACGGCAGCGGCGGCAGGTGTGGATGATGCGGCTGGCGCGTTGGTGCCTGTGGTGGCTGCTGGGGGCGCTGTGTCGGCGGTGGCGGCGGTGGTGGGGCTCCGCTGCTCGGGGGAGGCGCCGCGCTGGTGGTGGTCGTAGTCGGGGATTCCGACGGGGTAGTCGTGGTGGTGGTGTTGTTAGCGCTAGTCGGCGGGGTGCTGGTAGTCGTGCTCGGCGTCGGGGTGTTGTTGGTGCCCCCCTCGTCGCCGAAGATCAGCTTGTCGGCGCCGTAGACGATCAGCCCGATCAAAATCAGAACAAGCAGGCCCCAAAGCCCCAGCACCAGCGCCTTGCGGTACCACGGCGCAGGCTCTTCGTCATCCGGGTCGGGCTGCGGTTCCGGGGGCCTGTACTCAGTGGGCGGACCCGACTGCGCGTACTCGGTGGCCGCACCGGGCGCGTACTGGTTGGGCGGGCCCGGGGGAGGCGGTGCCACGGTTGGCGGCTGCTGGCCGGGAGGCTGGTATGGACTCCAGGCCGCCTTTTGGGTCGGTTGCCTGTTGAAGTCGTCGGGCGGGCCGTAGTTTGCCACGGTTTCGATGGTACTGACCCCACCTGTTCATCGCCGAAGCCTTTGTCCGGCGGTCGGCTGGTCAGCTCAGAACGTGTCGACCTTCTGGATGCTGACAAACATGCCGTGGCCGGTGTTTTTGTTGGTGAACCGGGTGCCTTCGGCGGTGGCGTTGATGGTCCAGCCCTGCGCGTCGTAAGTCTTGTAGTCGATGGTGACGGTCGGGATGGCCCCCAGGTTGCCCAGGACCCACTGCACGGAACCGTTGGCGTTGATATTTACGCCGTTGGCGTGTTCGCCATCTTGCAGCGGGGAGTTGGTGAACGCGGCTTCGCATCCGACGCTGGCCGAATTGATCTGGCAGCGCGTCAGGCCGGATTTGGTCTCGATGAAGACGTAACCGTTCTGGTCGGGTTTGAGCGGGATGGCGCCGGCCGGTGCGGGCGAGCTTGTCGGTGTTATCGGTGGGAGCGGGGCCGCGGTCGGTAGCGCCGTGGCGGTCTGTCTGGGCCTGGGGAAGGTCGGTTCGGTCGGCCCTGCCCCCGATCCGGCGACCGGTTTGCCCCCGATGACGGAGCTGCAGCCGGCAACCAGCGTCAGCAGCAGCGACCCAACGGCCATGCTGCACCGTGCTTTTTGCGGTAAGCGCACACGCTCTCCTGAAAATCAGAGATATCGGGAGTCAGATTACGGCGGGGGTACGGCAGGTTACAGCAGTGACGCGCCGTTGGGACCGCCTCGATGGCAAAGCGTTACCGGTGCCGAGTAGTCGCTCGAATTAAGGCGCTTTGGCGTCTGCTCGCCGGTTCAGGCCATCGATCACCCACGTGGCCCATTCGGCCTTTGCCTTGCTCCAACGCAGCCCGTTCTCCAGGACGGCGCCGGCGAAGAAGTCGTCTTCGCTGTCGGACCAGTCGGTGGAGTCGCGGATCTGCTGGAAGTGGGCGTGGTCTCGCTCGGCAATGGTCCGGTACTTCTCCAGGTACTCACGCTGCTGGCTGGGGGTGAGCTCGCTGAGCATCAGGACGCGCAGCAGGGCCGCGTTGCGAATCGGCGGGTCCTCCTGCGGGGAAATCATCCATCGGTGCAGCTCATCGCGGCCCGCATCGGTGATCGCGTACTCCTTGCGCCCGCGCGGGCCCAGGTCGGAAACCTTGATGAGCCCCTCGGCGGCCATCTTGTTGAGTTCGCCGTAGAGCTGGCTCTGCGTGGCCGGCCAGACGGGGTCCATCACCAGCTGAAACAGCTTGAGCAGGTCGTATCCGCTTGCAGGGTGGTCGGCCAGCAATCCCAGCGCGGCGTGTCGCAAACTCACCCAGCCATGGTACCTCCACCTTTGACATGTCATTACCTACATGTCAGTATCGACATGTTATAAATGGAACGTTGACCTGAGGAGATGAGATGACCCAGACAATCCGCCGTGACCTGCCGGACTTCGCCAGCACCGGCAACAACGCAACGAACAGCCGGCCGCGGGCCAAGGGCCTCGGGGGCGCCATCGACGCGTTCCTCAAGTCACCGTTCGCCGGCATCGCGCCCTGGGCGCTGCTGTCGATCCTGTCCGGACCCGGACGCTTCGAGGAGGCCGTGCTCGCCGGACTGGGCCTTTCGGTGCTGGTGATGCTCGTCGGCATGAGCAGGGGCATCAAGGTCCACTTGCTCGAGCTGTTCGGTGCCGCGTTCTTCGGGGCGCTGGCCGTCGTTGGCCTGTTCGCCGCGGACAATGTGATCCGGTTTCTGGAAGCTTGGTCTGGCGAACTGACCAACATTTCGCTGGCCGGCTTCGCCTGGATCGCGCTGCTGATCCGCAAGCCATTCACGATGGCCTACGCCAAAGACAGCACGCCGCAGGAATACTGGGACAGCCCGCTGTTCAAGCGGATCAACGACGTCATCACGGCTGTTTTTGCAAGTGCCTTCACCGCCGCCGCGGCCGCCGGCTTCATCGGTGTGTTCGTCCTGCACGACGCCGGCAACTTCTGGACCGGGTGGATCCTGCAACTGGCCGCGATCTTCTTTGCGGTCTCGTTCTCCGAGTTCTACCCCGACTACGCCTCGGCCAAGTTCGACCTGGCCAACGGGGAACCCGCGCAGCTGCCCTCGGTCGTGCGGATTGTCGAGTGGTTGCCCACGTTCGTGATCGTCACGGGTGTTGCGGGATTGGTCACCGGCTCTGTCGATTTCATTGTGGGTGTCGCTCTGATAGTGGGCGGCAGCGTGGCCTCCGGCATCTTGGCCAAGTCCCGACGGCCGGTCAATAGTCCTTGAGGTACCAAAGCGTCTGCAGCAGAAGATGTTTGGCTTGAAACTCTGGAAACGACTGGACAGTAATCATGATCAACGAATTCTTGAACCCTGAAACTGGTGCCCCGGGCGGTGTTGTTTACCTTCAATTCGCCGTCCGGCACGCCAATGCCGTGTGCTGACTGCGAAAACGGTGGGCTATAACGTCTTCAACGTATCAGCGTTTCAAGACTGAAGTCGTGGCCGACCTACCTGAAAGCAGGTGGAATATAAGTCGCATCGAGGTGCTCGCGTGGTTCGACAAGCACGTTCGAGAAAATGCCGGTGTCGCATCAGCCCTCACAGACCGAGCAGATTCTCCGCATTGCGATGGCTGATGCTCGCCCGATCTTCTTGGGAGAGCGGCAAATTGTCGAGGAAAGCGCGGGCGGCTTTCATCGAACCGAAGGGGTGATCGGTGGAGAACGCCACCCGGCCTACGCCGACCTGGGCGACCAGGTTGGCGTAGGCCGCTTCGTCGTTGAAGTTGGCGAAGGTGTAGTGGACGTTCTCCCGCAGGTAGGTGCTGACCGGATGGCGCAGCCCGGTGAGTTCCGGCCTTAGCGTGGCGTCGAATCGGGGGAGCATGAACGACGTCGCCTCGCCCATGTGTCCGATGATGAACTGCAGCGACGGATGGCGGTCGAACACGCCACCGAGAATCAAGCGCAGCAGGTGGGTGGCGGTGTTGATGTGCCATCCCCACCCCACCGTGGCGAGCGCGAAGGTGACGTCGGCGGCAAACCCGGCGTAGCTGGATTCGATAACGGCGGCCGGCGGGATCGTGGGATGCAGGTAGATCGGAACCTTCAGCGTCGCCGCGCGGTCGAGCACCGGTTCGAAGGAAGCGTCGTCCAAGTAGACGCCCCGGCAGTGGCCGTTGATCACCGCCCCCGGGAATCCGTGCTCGCGGACCGCCCGCTCCAGCTCCTCGGCTGCCGCTTCGGGCGCGCTGATCGGCAGGCTGGCGAATCCGGCGAGCCGGTCCGGATAGCGTGAGATGGCCGCCGCCAGTTCGTCGTTGCAGGCCCGGGCCAAGCGGGTGCCCGCCGGTCCGTCCAGCTGCTCCACCCCGGGCGCTGCCAGCGACAGCACGGCCAGGTCGATGCCGGCGTCGTCCATGGCTGCGATGCGTCCGTCGCCCAGGTCGGAGATCGGTTCCACAATGCCCGGGCGGGCCTTGAGCCAGCTGCCCGGCCCGCTCAGGAATCCTGTTGTCGCGTAATGCTCTTCGAGCGCAATGGTTCTCATGTGTTATCCCTTCAGTGCTTTGGTGGCCCCGGTCCAGCTCGGCAGCTCGTCGCGCCGCGCGGCCAGGCGGATCGTCTTGGTGTAGCCGTACTCGGCCAGCGTCTCCTGGGCGTGCTCGCGGCCGAAGCCGCTGTGGCCGACGCCGCCGAATCCGGTGCCGACCGCGACCCGGAAGTAGTTGTTGACAAAGACGGCTCCGGCGCGGATCTGCCGGCTCACCCGCAGTGCCCGATCGGTGTCCTGGGTGAAAACCCCTGCGACGAGGCCGAATTGCGTGCCGTTGGCGATCCGCACCGCCTGCTCCTCGTCGCTGAAGGGGATCAGCGCGACGACCGGACCGAAGATCTCCTCGGTGGCCACCCGCATGTCCGGGGTGACATCGGTGAGCAGGGTGGGCGGAACGTAGAAACCGTCGGTGAGCCGGGGGTCGCTGGGCAGGGGCGCCTGAGCGGCGATGCGAGCGCCCTCACCCACCCCGATGTCGAGGTACTCCAGAACCCGTTTCTGCTGTGCGCGGGTGACCAGGGGTCCGACGTCGGTGTCGGGATCGGCGCCGTCGCCAACGCGTAGCCGGCTCACGGCGCTGCCCAGCCTCTCGGAGAACTCGGCGAAAATGTTGTCCTGCACCAGGATTCGTGACGATGCGGTGCAGGCCTCGCCCTGGTTGAAGAAACCGCCGTCGATGGCGGCCAGCAGTGCCTCGTGCAGATCGGCGTCGTCGAACACCAGTAACGGGTTCTTGCCGCCCAGCTCCATCAGGGTCGGGGTGAGGTTGTCGGCCGCGGTGTGCAACACGGCGGAGCCCGTCGCCGGGGAGCCGGTGAACGAGACCTTGCCCACCAGGGGATGTCCGGCCAGCGCGGCCCCCACCGCGCCAGCCCCGGGCACGACGTGCACGAGGTCGTCGGGCAGTACGGACGCGATGAGTTCGGCCATGCGCAGTACCACCGAAGGTGTCTGCTCGGGCGGCTTGAGCACGATCGCGTTGCCCACCGCCAGTGCGGGTGCCGTCTTGCCGGCGGTGTGGATGGGCGGCCAGTTGAACGGCACGATGCCGGCGATCACCCCGTAGGGCTCCAGCGTGGTGACGTCCAGGACCGGGCCGTAGTCGCGCGCCTGGCTGGGCAGCACCTCGACCACGCTGGCGAAGTAGTCGAAGATGGCGATCGCGGCCTCGACGTCGAATTGGCGGGCCTGGGTGATCGGCTTGCCCATTTCCAGGGATTCCAGCGCGGCGATCTCGTCCGCGTGGGCGCGGATGACCTCGGCCGCTTTGCGCAGGTAGTGGCCACGCTGGCGGGCCGGGCGTTGCTTCCAGTTCAGGTGCGCGGCGTGGGCGGCCCGTACTGCCTGGTCCACCTGCGGCGGCCCGGATCCTTGCACGACGGCGACGGGCCGGCCGGTGGCCGGGTTGTCGACGGTGAACTGGTCTTGGTCGGATGTCGAAGACCAGCGGGTTCTGGTGACCTTCACGTTTCGACGCTACGCGAGGCCGCGCGATCACAGCCAATGAAAACTTCTGATGGCTACCAGCATCAACAGTGATAATGGTCGGGTGGAGCTTCGTCACCTCGAGTACTTCCTGACGGTCGCCGACACGCAGAGCTTCACCCAGGCCGCCAGACGGCTGCATGTCGTCCAGTCCGGAGTGTCGGCGACGGTCAAGGCCCTGGAACGCGAACTCGGCGCGGAATTATTTGTCCGAGGCCCCGCCGGAGTCACACTCACGCCCGCGGGACAGGAGTTGCGGCCCCATGCCCGTGCCACGCTGGACGCTGCCCGCGCGGCCAGAGACGCCGTCAACGCCACCCGCGGAGCCGTCCGCGGCACCGTGACCGTGGGCACCTTGACGTCGATCAGCGTCATCGACCTGCCCACGCTGCTGGCCGACCTGCACACCCGGCATCCCGAGGTACGGATCCAGCTGCGCGCCGCCAGCGCCGGTACCAGCGGACTGGCCCGGCAACTGCGCGACGGGGATCTCGACGTCGCATTCCTGGTCTTCACCGGCGCCCCGCCGGCCGACCTGGACGCCCGTCTGGTCGCCGAAGTCCCGCTGCTCCTGGTGGTCCCGGCTGATCACCCACTCGCCCAACGGAATTCGGTGTCAATGGCCGATCTGGCCGGGATGTCGTTCGTCGACGGTCCGCCCGGATACGGCAACCGAACCGTCGTCGACAACGCGTTCGCCGCCGCCGGCGTGGAACGCACCGTCGCCCTGGAGGTCGCCGACATCGGCACCGCCGCAACCTATATCCGAAACGGGCTGGGCATCGGCTTCATGAGCTGGTCCATCCTCGACGTCAGCGACGATGCGGGCCTGGTGACGGTCCAGGTGGCCGATTGCGACCTGACTTGGCGGCTGTACGTCGCGACGTCGGCGGCCCGTCCGCCCAGTGCTGCCACCCGCGCCCTGCTGGCGTTGATCGAGGAGAGGCGGGCGTTGCGGCGTGGCGAGGCACGCAATCTCGGTCCGATCGCCGGGACCGGCGCCCGGGGCGCCATACCCGGTATCGGCGCCGCGGACCTAGGGGAGGTTGTTCAGTTGCCCGACGGGTCGTATGTCGCGGTTTTCGGCGACGCGTTCGGCGGTGACAGGGTCGGCGCCGACCCGCACTACCCGTCGGTGGCGGTGCCCGTGACGTTCGACGACGCGGGTCGGCCGCATTTCGGTGCGCCTCTGACGGGACCCACGGGAGGCCCATACCCCCCAAGTATTTTGTTCATCCCGCCGCGTCAGGCGCGCGGTATGAACACGCTGCCGGCGGGCAGTATCCAGCTCGACGGCCTGACCTACATGCTGGTGGTGGGCACCAATCAGCTACGCCCCGAAGGCGGTTCGTGGCTGGTGGAAGTCACCGACGATCCGGAGCGGGGCTGGAAGCCGGTCAAAGGGTCATGGCGTCCGGGCGACTATGCACACGGTGCGCAGTCACAGATCAGCGGCTACCAAGCCAAGGACGGTAACGTGTACATCGTCGCCGACTCTTTCGACCGCAGCCGGGGAGTCAGTCTCTACCGCACCGATCCCGACAGGGTCACCGACCGCTCGGCCTGGCGGCCGTATGTCGAGCTGCGCGACGGCAGCAGGTGTTGGGGTGCACCCGGCCAGGAAGCAATCACCATCAGTGACACCCACTTTGGCGAGCTCAGCTTCCGGGAAGTCGAGGGGGCGGCCGTCTTAGCCGGTTTCAACGTCAGAGGCGGACCCGATGGTGCGGTGGAGATATGGGTGGCCGACAGCCCCACCGACGTGTTCAGCAAGGGCGCCATGAGTGTTGTCATGCAGCAGGGTGATCGGGATGCGCCGAACTTCGTGCCGCAGAACTACGGTGGGTATATCGTTCCCGGTTCCACCCTGGAATGCATGAATATCTTTGCCAGTCAATGGAATACGCTCAACGACGCGCAGGGGGCGCCGATCGGCGCGCCGTACAATACGCAACAGGTGCTCGCCAACGTCGGCCGCGGGGCGCGCAATTAGCATTGACCGGTGCGTCATGCGTCCTTGCTTGCAGCCGTCCTATTGGCGCTGAGTGGCGTGGCGCCGCCATCGGCCGCCGCGGCGCCACCCGGCTTCCCGGACCTGAGCAAGTTCTCCGCGGTGGACCCCGCTCCGTATGTCGCCGTGGTGGGGACCAAGAGCGTACGGCGCATCCAGTTTGTCGCGGGTCAGCTGAACTGTTCCTGGGAGTTGCCGGCCGACCCGAACGCGCACGACGGCGTCTCGTGCAGCGGCGACATTCCGGGCATTCCCGACGGGGTGCCGCGCGGTGAGTATGACAATTCGTGCGACGGCATCTCGACGGGCGGTGCGGTCGGGCTCTACACCTTTTCCCGCGGCACCGGACCCTGCCCGCCTCCCGACGGCTTCCGCCCGGTACCGGTGGGCGCCAAGATCACCGCCGCCAGCGCAACCTGTGCGGTCACCCCCGACGGGGTGGCCTGCATCGATCCCATCGTCAACCACGGATTCGTGCTGCAGCACCCGCTCAGCTGGGTGTTTTAGCGATGCGCCGCCGGGTCATCGTCGCCGTCGTACTGGTCGCCGAGCTGGTGATCGCGGCGGTGCTGCTGCCCCGGTTCCGCCCAACCGCGACCGCCCCGCAGCGCCTCCTGGTCGGCTTTCCGCTGGATCGTGAGCCGGTGCCGGGCTGGCGATTGACCACCACCGACATCGGCCTACCTGCCGACGTTCCGGTCGGGCAGCCGATCACGACGATCGGCGACCACGCCTACTTCCTCACCGGCTGCGCAGGCGACTGCAAGCGGGGCTGGGTGTACGGGATCGACCTGAAGACCGGGTCGCGATTGTTCAAATCGGTTCTGCTGGACGGCTTTCACTACAACTCGTGGTACCACGATTGCTACCAGAACGGCCCGTCGGTGGCGGTGTGTGTGGACAACCCGGCGATTGAAGGCCAACCGGGGCAGGTCTGGGTGCTCGATCTCGATCGGGGAGTGGTGACCTATTCCGGCAAGACGGATCTGTGGCAGGACAACTACCGCGGCTTCGGTCCCTACATCGAGGCGGTGGGAAACCCGCGCGGTCAGACCCGAATGATGGCCAGCGTGGCGGGCAAGGGCGTCTACGGTGTCGGGCCACGGGCCGAGTTGACCTGGTTCGTCCCGGGCAGCGGCCATCTGGTGGCGCCGGTGTTTGCCGTAGACGACGGAACTCCGGTGACGCTGGCCACGCAGATACCAACCGCCGACGATCCGAGGTATCGGGTGTTCTCGGTGGTCGACGGGACCGAGAAGACGCCGACACCCCCACCCGGCACCACGCTCAAACGGGCAATCGTCTACGCCGGTGGATTCGCCTACCAATACGAGGCCGGCAATACGGTCGGTGTGTTGTTCTACGACCCGGCCGGTCAGCAACTGGCCCGACGAGAACTCAAGAACTACAACCTGATGGAGGCCACGGCGCTGCCGATCGTGCTCGACTGGCCGGTGTTCCGGGTGTACTCGCCGGACGGACGGGAGGTCGCAACGCTGCCCGCCGACCTAGCCCACCACAAGACGCCGATCTTCTGGGCGATGGCAAACAACCTTTACCTGGGCTGGCAGGAATACCCCAGTCTGTTGGAGACCTGGCAGCAGTGGAACCTTGACACCGGCCGGCCCGGGTCGACCTGCCAACGCCAGTACCCACTGACGTCGTACGTCGGCTCGGACGGCCGAGTCGTGTTGCTGAAGCACGACGAAGAACCGCCGGCCGCGGCTCTCGCGGTCGACTTGAAAACTTGCGAAACCCGTTGGCGCATAACGCAGCCGGGTAAGCAGCCGGGTAAACGTCGGATCGAACAGCTCGGCACCGCTCTCGTCGACATCACCGCCGACGAGCTCGTGTCGCTGCGCGCGCCGTGAGGCTACCGCTCGAATTCGAGTTGGTGCCGGATTTCCTCGGCGATGGCTTCCAGGTTGCGGCCGACTAAACCGCGCCCGATCAACTCGCTGATCCAGGCGATGGCATACCCGGTGACCGAAAACTTCAGAGCCAGGGTGAGCCTGGTGCCGTCACCGTCGGGCTCGACGCGAGCGTCGAACGAGTGCCGGGTTCCCCGTACGGATTTCCAGTGCAAACGGCTGGCCTGGAAATCGGTGGGGGGTGTGACGAGCACCCGTCCGCCGAGGTGGACGGTGCCGCTGTCCACATAGACATCCCACAGCTCGCCGTCGTCAGTGGACTCGATGAATCGGCATCGGCTGAGCGTGGACATATTGGAAAGCAGCTTGTGCGGGTCGGTGACGAAGGCGCTGGCTTCGTCGACCGGGCAGCGGACGTGGCGGGAGACCGTAACCGTCTGGCTCATGTCACCGGACCATCGGGACGACGGTTCTGCTGGCCAGCTTTGACAATCCGACCTGCATGACGCTGGTGACGTAGTCGAAGGCGTGATCCCAATCCGGTTCCTCGCCGAACCGGGCGCGTAGGTCGATCGGTTCCAGCACCTGCATGCGGATCTTCGCGGGAAGAGGGAAGTGCGGCAGCGGAAGCGGCGACAGACCCCACGGGATGCTCAGCGTCATGGGCATGCTTTTGACTCGGGCCAATTTGTCCAGCCGCAGCAGCTTCGCGGTGGGACGGCCGTCGTTGAGGATGATCAAGGTGTCGTGGCCGCCGGTGGCGACCACCGGCACGATCTTGACGTTCGAGCTATGTGCGAGGCGCAGGAAGCCCTTGCGTCCCGAGAAGATGATTTTGTTGCGGTCGCGCCACGGACGCAGCGCCTCGACGTCGCCGCCCGGGTAGACCAGGGCCGAAGCGCCGCACTCGAAGATGCGCTCGGCGAAGGAGTTGGCGGCCGGAACCACGCCGAGCTTGCGGGTCAACCCGCCGATAACCGGTGCGGCCGTGACTGTGTCGTGCGCCAGCGCATACAGCGGCCGACCTTCGACGGTGAAGAACGTGTTGTAGGCGAGCAGGAAGACGAACGTGTCCGGGGTGGAGCCGCCGCCGCTGTGGTTGCCGACGAACAGCACCGGCTCGTCGGGAACGTTTTCAAAGCCAAGCACCTCGGCGCGGAACCACACCGTCGACAGCAACCACAACGGGGGCAGGACTGCGCGGATGAACTCCGGATCGCGGTTGCGCAGTTCTTCGGGGATCTCGGGGCCGGTCATCTCGATGAGATTAGCTACCGCGCGTCGATGAAGTCGCGGAATTCCTGCGGCACCTCGGATGTCTCGATCTTGGTGAAGAAATCGGGGGTCGTGACGGCGCTGTAGGTCTCTTCGCCTTTTATGAAGCCATCGGCGTCGAACGGCCAGACGATCAGCATGCGCAGCGACAGGATGTAGAAGGCCTCCGGATCATCTACCGGGAAGCCCCTCTTGGCGGCGTCGGCGCCGTGGTAAAGGGAGCGGTAGTTGCCTTCGGTGACGATCGTGTCGTCGTCGACCACGATGCGGTCCATATC
>NZ_DATJYB010000643.1:0-5868 GCF_035499775.1 Mycobacterium sp.
ATTCGCGCCAGGGCATGCACCGCGCGGTTGTCGCGGTGGGTTGGCCCGGGACGCGCCGCCCCGGCCAGATACAACGGCGAGTTCTGGTGCACGAACGGCAGCGGTACGAATTCGGTGAACCCGCCGGTGCGGTCCTGGATATCGCGCAGCACGTTGAGGTGGCCCACCCAGTGCCGTGGACTGTCGACGTGTCCGTACATCATCGTCGACGACGACCGCAGGCCCACTTCGTGTGCGGTGGTCACGATCTCGATCCACATCGAGGTCGGCAGCTTGCCCTTGGTCAGCACCCAGCGGACCTCGTCGTCCAGGATTTCGGCTGCGGTGCCGGGAATGGTGTCCAGGCCCGCCTCGCGCAGGGTGATCAGCCATTCGCGAACGCTCATCCCGCTCTTGGTCACGCCATTGGCGATCTCCATCGGGGAGAACGCGTGCACGTGCATGGAAGGGATTCTGGATTTGACGGCGCGCACCAGGTCGGCGTAGCCGGTGACGGGAAGCTCGGGGTCGATTCCGCCCTGCATGCATATCTCGGTGGCGCCGGCGACGTGGGCCTCCCAGGCGCGGTCGGCGACCTCGTCGGTCGACAGCGAGTAGGCGTCCGCATCGCCCTTACGCTGGGCGAAGGCGCAGAACCGGCAGCCGGTGTAGCAGATGTTGGTGAAGTTGATGTTGCGGTTCACCACGAAGGTCACCTCGTCGCCGACCACGTCGCGGCGCAACGAATCGGCCAGCGCGGCGATAGCTTCCAGGGCAGGACCGTCGGCGGTGGCCAACGCCAGGTACTCGTCGTCGGTACAGCCGGCGGGATCGCGTTCGGCCGACCGCAGCGCGGCCAGCACATCGGTGTCCAGGCGCTCGGGCGCTTTGGCGCCCTGGGCGGCCAGCTCGTGCACGTGCGCCCGGATCGATTCCCAGTCACCGAAGGCACTATCGAGGTCACTGCGCGTCTCGGTGTGGCGGCCGTCGGTATCGATGGCGGCGTTGAGGTCGACCCGGCCGGAGGATGCCACGTCGTCGGGCTCCTGCCAGGGCATGCCCACCGGGTTGACGTCGCGAGCCAGGCCGGTTGCCGGGTCGGCCAGCGCCACCACATGCGCCCGCACCCGCGGATCGATCCACGCCGCACCCGCCTGCACGTACTTGGGCTGGGCGGTCAATCGCTGCACCAGGTCGTAACCGGCTTGCGCGGTGACGGCGTCAAGCTCGTCCAAGGCCGGCCAGGGCCGTTCCGGGTTGACGTGGTCGGGCGTGAGCGGCGAGACACCACCCCAGTCGTCGACACCGGCGGCGACCAGCGCCAGACACTCGTCGGCCGACACCAGATTGGGCGGCGCCTGGATCCGCATCCCCGGGCCGAGCACCAACCGCGCGACCGCCACCGTCGCCAGGTAGTCCTCGATCCCGGCGTCGGGCACAGCGGCCATCACGGTGTGTTCCTTGGCCCGGAAATTCTGCACGATCACTTCTTGGATGTGTCCGAACTCCTTGTGCGACTTACGAATCGCGTGCAGGGTGTCGGCACGTTCGGCCAGTGTCTCACCGATGCCGACCAGCAGACCGGTGGTGAACGGAATGGACAGCCGGCCCGCGTCGGTCAGGGCCCGCAGCCGCACCGCCGGGTCTTTGTCGGGGCTGCCGTAGTGCGCCATGCCCTTGGTTTCGAACAGCCGGCGTGACGTCGTTTCCAGCATCATGCCCATCGAGGGTGCAACGGGTTTGAGCCGCGCCATCTCCGACCAGCTCATCACGCCGGGATTCAGGTGCGGCAACAGCCCGGTTTCCTCCAGCACCCGGATCGCCATCGCCCGCACGTAGGAAAGGGTGGAGTCGTAGCCCCGCTCACCGAGCCACTCGCGGGCCTCGGGCCAGCGGTCTTCGGGCCGGTCGCCGAGCGTGAATAGTGCTTCCTTGCAACCGAGTTCACCGCCTCGGCGGGCGATGTCAAGGATCTCGTCGGGCTCCAGGTACATGCCGGCGCCCTGGGCGCGCAGCTTGCCCGGCACGGTGACGAAGGTGCAGTAGTGACAGTTGTCCCGGCACAGGTGGGTGACCGGGATGAACACCTTGCGTGAATACGTGATCGGTAACCGGCCGTTGGGGCCGCGCCGCCCGGCCGACTCCAGACCGGCGTCGCGGACCCGGGCCGCGCTCGCGCACAGGTCGTCCAGATCCGCGCCACGCGCGGTCAGCGCGACGGCCGCCTCGTCGATGTTCAGCACGACGCCGTCCCGCGCGCGCCGCAGTACCCGCCGCAGCGCCGAAGCACTGTGTTTAGGCGGGGCCGCGCCCGGAACAAGGGGGTTCGGTAGTGCGATGGGCTGCTCGCCCGGAGTCAACGGCACGTTGGTTTAACTTCCCCACGATCGAATTTCATCCGCGCGTCTCAACAATTTGGAGCTTTGGCAACCATGCCACCACCATGACCTGCCATATCCGCAACAGTAGCGCCAGGCCGCGGCCGGCACGCGGTCGACCATACCGGCGCCATATCCGCGGGATCGCGATACCATCCTTTAACGGGTATCGGTCGTTGAGGACCAAGCGATCGCCGCGCTGTCGTGACTCAGGGGGTAATGCTGATGTCTTTCGTGATCGCTGCGCCGGAGGCGCTGACCGCTGCGGCGTCGGATATCGCCGGAATCGGTTCCAATCTCACGTCCGCCCACGCGGCGGCCGCGGCACCGACGACCGGTGTGCTGGCGGCGGCCTCCGACGAGGTATCGACGCAGATCGCGGCCTTTTTTTCGGCCCACGGCCAGGGATATCAGCGGTTGAGCACGCAGGCCGC
Source organism: Mycobacterium sp. (assembly GCF_035499775.1). Lineage (GTDB taxonomy): Bacteria > Actinomycetota > Actinomycetes > Mycobacteriales > Mycobacteriaceae > Mycobacterium. Next base: position 2,792 of record NZ_DATJYB010000643.1, read on the forward strand.
GGCGTTTCATGACCAATTTGTGCAGTCCTTGACTTCCGGAGCGAGCAAGTACGCGGCGGCCGAATCCAGCGCCGCGCAGACCCTGCTCGGCACGATGAATACCTCCGCCCAGAAGGTCTTGGGGCACCCGCTGATCGGCGGCGGGGCAGCCGGCTTACTGGGTGGAGGCGGTCTCCCGAGTCTGCTCGGCGGGGGCGGCGCCCCCTCCAGCCTCGGCACGCTGGCGCTGCGGCCCACCGGCGGTTTGGGTGCGCTGACCAGCCTCAGCCCGCTGCTGCGTGCGGGCGGCATCACGAACGCAGCGGCGGCACCGGCGGCGTTCGATTGGATAGCCAATGCGATCAAGAATTCCTACACCTTCATCGAGCCGTGGGTCCGGTGGGGCTTCAGCGTCGCCGCGTGGGCGGTGGGTTGGCTGCCCTGGATCGGCATCCTGGCGCCGCAGATCAACTTCCTCTACAACCTCTTCGAACCGATGGTGCAGAGCGCACTGTTCAACACGCTCGATTGGATTACCGGCACCATCAGCTTCGGCCAGGGGCTGACGAATTTCTTCAATGCAACCGCGGCGTCAATCGGCGCGTTCATCAACACCGAGATCAACTGGTTGCTCAGCTTCCTCCCGCCGTGGCCGCCGTTCAGTCTGCCGCCGTTCCCGCCGTTCCCGTAACCCGTCAGCGGTGGCGGTTTGTCCGCCAGAGCACCCACACCGGGGGTATGACCCCCAACAGAATCAGCATCGGAGCGGCGTAGGCCATCAGCCCGTTGCCGCCCAAGATGACGGCGTCGCCGGGACCGCCGAGGCCCATCGCAGCGACCGTCAACAGCCACGTCCACAAGGGCAGCGCGGCCACCCGTGGCGACGTGGTCCATCGGCTTGCGGCCCACACCAGGGCCGCATTGACCAGTCCGCTGATCAATCCGCTGATGGGAACGGGCACCGAGCCCACGTAAAAGGGCAGCAGCAGCGCCCCTGCTAATGCCGACAGGACCCCGTCGACGGCCAACAGTGCCAGAACAACGACACGGATAGCGGGATCTGCCGCGCCGCTGTCTTCGACCGACGCCGGCAGTGGCTTGGTTTCGGTCAGGTCGGAATGCTGTCGATATTGGAGAGTATCGAACCGATCACCCATTGCAGGCTGTCCAGCCGGTCCTGCCAGTGCTGCATGTTCGGGTCCAGGTCGGGGTCCATCCGAAATCCTTCCGAGTCCGTCCAAAGCTGCCTGTTTTAGGCAGCCTACCTCGTATCGGAACCATTGAAGCCCAGTCCCGCCAGCAGATCTGTTTCCCAACCGCGCTCATCGCGATCTCCCGCCGAACCGGCGGCCAGGACATAGTGTTCCTCCGCGAGGATCGGCAGCGCCATGTTGTTGGACAGGGCGCAGGCCCGACTGGTCGGGCCGACGGTGAGCTGGGTGGCGTGTGCTCTGAGCGCCGCCGCCTTGGCGTCGCGTGCGTTCGGGGTGGCCTCGACGACGGCATCGATGTCCTCGTCGCTGTATCCGAAGTCGAACTCTTCGGTGGGCGGGATCATCCACTCGGGCCGCACATCGTCGGGACTCAGCGCACGCCAACCCTCCATCAGCGCGCGTTCGGCGAGCACTGTCCAGTAGAACTTCGGCACCGTCCATGGTTTTCCCGGGTAGGAGTCGGTGGTGCCCGAGGCGGCGACTGCGGCCGTGGTGACGGTGTGGGCGTGGATGTGGTCGGGATGCCCGTAGCCGCCGTTGGGGTCGTAGGTCACCACCACGTGCGGCCGCTGCTCGCGAATGATCGCCACCAGCGCGCCGACCGCCTCCTCTTCGTCGGCGTCGATGAACCTCTGGCGGCTCCGTGGCGCGGTGCCCTGCATGCCCGAGTCGCGCCAGCGACCCGGGCCGCCGAGATAGATGGGTGTGCCGACCCCCAGCACGCGCAATGCCTCGGTCAGTTCGCCGATTCGGTAACCGCCGAGCTGGTCGGCGTGGTCGACAGCCAACCCGGCCCACCGGTCGCCGACGACCTCACCCTCCTCCCCGAGGGTGCAAGTGACGACGCGCACCTGCGCCCCGCGGGCGGCGTAATGCGCGATGGTGGCACCGGTGCTGAGGCTTTCGTCGTCGGGATGCGCATGCACGAACAGCAGCCGCGGTGTCTCAGGCATGGACGCACCCTACCCGCCGGTCGCAGCCAATAGGAACGCGAGCGGCTACTATCGACGAATGGCGCAGTTGACCCCGACCACCACCAATGTGGGCCGGAGCCGCCGACGAGGCGAAGTCCTCGAACGCGCGCTCTACGAGGCCACGTTGGCCGAAATGGCCGAAGTCGGTTACGGCAGGCTGACGATGGAGGGGATCGCGGCGCGGGCTCACACCGGCAAGGCCGCGCTGTACCGGCGCTGGACCAGCAAGCATGACCTGGTGCACGCGGCGTTGCATCACGTGCTGCCGCCGTTGTCCGAGCTGCGCGCCGGCCGGTCGGCCCGGGAGAACCTGCTGGCGGTGTTCACCGCCCACCGCGACGTACTGGCCGGCAAGACCGCCTTCCCCGGCCTGGACATCATCGGTCAACTCATTCACGAACCCGAACTGCGCGCCATCTTCGCCGACGCCGTCGTCGCACCACGGCTGACCATCGTCGAGTCGATCCTGCGCGACGCGGTCCGCGACGGCGACCTCGACCCGGCCACGCTGACCCCGATGACCGCGCGGGTCGGACCCGCGTTGATCAACCAGCACTTCCTGCTCACCGGGCTGCCACCGAGCCGGCGCGAGCTGGGGTTCATCGTCGACACCGTGATTCCGCCGAAAGCACCGGCGGCACAAGCTAACTGACCAGCCGGTTAGCTATCGCCGGCCAGCAGGCCGATAAAGTCGCTGCCCGCCGCCAGGCCCTGGTCGGCGATGCCCACCACGCCGCCGATCTGGCCGTCGTTGAACGGCTGCGCCGCGCTACCGGTCAACAGCCCCGGGATCAGGTTCTCCCCGTTCTCGGCGCCCAGCATTCCGTTGAAGCCCTGCTCAGCAGTGCCCAACCCGGTGTTGAACACGTTGAACAGCCGGTTGGGCACACCGTTGAGCGCACTGTCGGTG
>NZ_DATJYB010000644.1:0-2413 GCF_035499775.1 Mycobacterium sp.
GGCCGGTGTGACGGCGTTCTGGGCTTGCAGCGCGGCTATCAGGTCCGCGCGGTCGACCCCCAGGCCCGCCAGCTGCTCGGTCGAGAACTCGACGTAAACCCGCTCGTCCTGCGCACCGAGAATGTCGATCTTGGAGACGTCCGGCACCTGGAGAAGCTGCTTGCGGACATCGACGACGTAGTCCCGCAGCTCCCGGTCCGTGAATCCGTCCGCCGTGAAGCCGTAGACGATGCCGAAGGTATCGCCGAACTCGTCGTTGAACCCGACGACGGCGCCCTGCGGCAACGTGTTGCGGATGTCGCCCACTTTCTTGCGCACCTGGTACCAGATGTCCGGCACCAGCGCTGGGCGTGTCGAATCCTTCAGGTTGACGAAGATTGTCGTCTGGCCCGCGCTCGTGTAGCTCTTCACGTAGTCGAGGCTCGGCGTTTCCTGCAGCTTGCTTTCGATCCGGTCGGTGACCTGCTCGAGCGTGTCGGAGAGGGTGGCTCCCGGCCAGGACGCCTGCACCACCATGGTTTTCACGGTAAAGTCCGGGTCCTCGCTCCGCCCGAGCCGGAGGTAGGACCAGACGCCCGCGGCGGCGATGATCAGCATGAGATAGGTCACAAACGACCGGTGCCGGAGCGCCCATTCGGAGAGGTTGAAGCGCATCACAAGGCGCCCGCCAGCAGGCGGACCTTCTGGCCCGGATGCAGCGTTTGCACGCCCGCGGTGACGACGATCTCGCCGGCGTCCAGCCCCCGCGAAACGACCACGTTCGCCGGATCGTATCGCGAGACATCCACGTTGTGCAGCGACACGGTCTGGCTCTTGGGATCGACCACCCACACCGCCGGGCGGCCATCGGCCTCGGTGAGCGCGCTTGGCGGAATTTGCAAGCCGGAGGGGGCGGGCAGTTTGATGCTGCCGGTGACGGTGGCACCCAGTTCCATCGCTGGAGGTGGATCGATGATGCCGACCTTGACCTGGAACGTTCTTGTGGCGGGATCGGCCTGTGGCGAAACCTCCCGCACGCGGCCGGTTGCTCGCACGGACGGATCGTTGGTCAACGCGATCTGCACCACGGGATCGCGCGGACCCGTGCGGATGAGCTGTTCGGACACATCGAACACCGCATCGCGTCCACCCTGACGCGCGACGTTCACGATCATCTGTCCGGCGCGTACCACCTCACCCGGCTCGGCGCCCTTCGCGATCACCACGCCGGGGGCATCAGCGAAAAGGTCCGTGTAGCCCAGCTGATCCTGGGCAATGCGCACTTGCGCTTGCAGGGAGTCCACTTGAGCCTGGGCCGTGGCCAATGCCTGCTGAGCTTCGTCGAACCTAGCGCGGGGCGTCCAACCCTCCTGGAGTAGCACCTGCTGTCGCCAAAAGGTGAGGCGTGCTTGCGTCAGCACCGCCTCTGCCGATGCAACGTTGTCTTGGGCGGAGCGCAAGGCGTTCTGCTGGTTTTGGGGATCGAGCCGAGCGACGACCTGGCCTGCCATGAGCACATCGCCCACATTGACGGGCCGTTCGATCATCCGTCCATCTAAGCGAAAGGCGAGGTTGACCTGGTCCTTGGCACGAACCTGGCCCGTCAAAGAAACGGTCTCGCCGTCCGCGCCGCTCTCGACAGTGACGGTCCGGACCGGCCGGACCTGCGCGGCGGGGGGCGGTTTCCTGTCGCAGCCCGCGACGGTCGCGGCGATCAGAGCAACCCACAAAATCTGAGGCTTAAACATGGGCGCGGCCTTTCGGGGTGTGGCGCGGAGGTTCATGCGCCCCGAGCCTCATTGCATTGACTGAGGTTAATGGCAGTACCTAAAAGGTTCGCTTGTTATGCACTATACAGTGCAAGTGCATAAATGATCGGCCCCCGAGAGGTGGTCCGGTTGGAATGTTAGTTTAGGGCTGATCTTGGCACCAGCTTGAGCATGGCCGGCGAAGAAACTCGGCGATCTTGCGATAACCGTAGCGGCCATATTGCTTGGCCAACGTGACCATGTCGGCAGTCAATCGCTCTTCGTCGTCACGGCCCCGCGGGTTCTTGCGCTGCGTCGAGCGGTGCTGCCCGAGCGTCGCACAGGCACGGCGCTCGGAAATCGACAGCACGCTTTGAACATGCTCGATGCAGGCGCGGCGACGCGCGGGGCTCAGTAGTTTCCCCAACACCTGCTGATCGGGAATGCGCCGGTCCAGGCACTGGGAGGAGAGAACACCGAGTTCGGACTCAGCCATGTCCAGCCAACTCCCGTGTTTGGGTGTGTAGTGCCACTCGAACCGTTCGACGAGGCGGCGGGCTTCGGCGGGGGGAAAGGCCTCGTACAGCGCAACCCTCGTTACCTGCATACTGTGAGACGGGTCGCTCCGTGCTCAGGCGGACATGTGGTCTAGGGCAGCCAGCGTCGGCATTGACGCTTTCCGTGTA
>NZ_DATJYB010000645.1:0-12518 GCF_035499775.1 Mycobacterium sp.
TCCAGCGCAGGTCAAACGCCAACCGGTCACAAGCCTCTCGATCCGAGAGCCCTTCGTAGGCCTGCAACAACATCACCGTAGCCACCACCCGAGCGGGCACCGTCGGGCGTCCCCGTGTCGAGCGCTTGAACAAATCGGCGAAGTACTCATCACCAAACAACGCACCACCGTGCTCAGCCAGCAGCCGATAGATACTGTCCTCGGGCAGCTGATTACCGACCAGAAGCATCGCGTCATCGAACCGCGCCTGCCTATCCTCACGCCCCAAAGCCACACACCCGATTCTCCAGGCCCACCCGCACCAAACCGCCCAGACGCGCCGAAACCAGGGTCGTTAAATCAGCCCCGTCCTAGCCTCCCACGCAACTGGGTGCTGAGCATCAAAGTCCGGCCGCTCGTCACGGTCTGTGGACGCCATGGTCTTGGCGTCCATGCCGCCCAGGGAGCCCGCGCCGATCTCCGCGTTGTGTGCGTGCGCGAAGTGATGAAGACCAAAAACGGCGTCCATGCCGTTGCGTAGTCCCATGTGGTCCTCACACTGGTTGACTGCCCGTTTGGTTAGCGCCAGGCCGAACCGCGGCATCGTTGCGATACGCGCTGCCAGACTGCGGGTTTCGCGCTCGAGTTCCGAGCGCGGGACTACCCGGTTGACCATTCCGATCTCGTAGGCGCGTTGGGCGCTAAAGCGTTCGCCGGTGTAGAGGATCTCTTTGGCGAATCGCGGGCCCAGCACCCAGGGATGAGCGAAATATTCGACGCCCGGAATACCCATCCGCACAACGGGATCGCTGAAGAAAGCGTCGTCGGCGGCCACGATGAGGTCACAGACCCAGGCCAGCATCAGACCACCGGCCACACACGCGCCGTGGACCATAGCGATGGTGGGCTTGGGGATGTCGCGCCACCGCCGACACATCCCCAGGTACACCTCCATCTCCCGGGCGAATCGCTGATCGCCGCCCGGTTTGTCGACGTGGTCCCACCACAGCACGGCGCGATTGTCGTAGCTCACGTCATGGTCACGCGCGGGGGTTCCAATGTCGTGGCCGGCGCTGAAGTGGTCGCCGGCACCGGCCAAGACAATTGCCTTGACGTCGTCATCCTCGACTGCGCGGGTAAACGCTGCATCGAGGGCATAGGTCATCGCCGAGTTCTGCGCGTTGCGGTATCGCGGACGGTTCATGGTGACCACAGCGATCCCATTGATCACTTCGTAGGTGACCACGTCATTTTCCTCGGGTGCGTCCAACTCGATGCCTTCCCTCATCACGCGTTCCGGTGTCTTCATCATCAGCGCGACAGGTCGGCACATTGGTATCGGTGTCCGTATAGCGGGAGTCATCTCGATCACAGATGTCAAGGTTCTCTGCTCGGTGACCGGCGATGTCGCCGGCACCGCTTGGGTGCTGCAGCAGCTGCGTGCCGCAGCAATGGATGGGCCTCCCGGTAGGTGGGAGGCTATGTGTTCCGCGTCTCAACCCACTGGGAGGGTTGCTGCTCGAAGAAGCCGAATCGGTGGGGTCGAGACCTCGGCCGAGCTGGGATGTCAAAGCACCGCCGCCACACTCTGAGCAGCGCGCCTACCGGATAGGAACCCTCAGTGCGACAAGGACATTCGTTAGATCACGACGCACCGTCGCGCTACCGCATCGAGGCGATGGCGCATACTGCCGCTGATGTCGTGCGCAACTTGGGCGGCTTGCTGTTCGACCGCCGCTGCCTCGGCTGGGACACCGCTGTACTGCTCGGCGACCGGGCCGATCTTCGACCGTTGCAGATCATCGGTGCCGACTGCGCCGATTTGCAGCCAGCCCTCGACCTGCCCGAACGTCCACGGCCGGCAGCCATCGCCACCTCTGTACAGCTCTACCGCGGCGATCCCCGCGTCTGCGCTCGTGTCGATGCGGCCATCGCGAGCGGGTCAACCGAGGTCGTGCTGTGGGGTGACGCCGACTCGATCGGTCCCAAACCCCAGATGGTCGCGGTCACGCATCGAATCAGCCAGGCAGCCGCAACGTTCAAAACCCAGGCGCTGGCTGCTGCGGCGCACGTGAACCCCCCGATCGACATCGTGGTGGAGGAGTTCCTGGTGACTCGCGCAATCTGGCGGCCGCCACACACACAACTGCGGTCGACACGGAACCGCCACGGGACCTGCACAACCCTGCGGTTATAGGACCCGCCACGAATATGACAACCATGCGTATTCAAATTGTGTTAGCCGGAAGGTTGCAACGCCATGGCGGACACCGCCCTTTTCATCGACGACCTCATAGCGCCGCGTCTGGAGCCGCTGCAACGACAGGTCCTCGGGCAGTTGGAGGGACAGTCGATCGATCTCGACCCAGAACTGCTGGTGGCTGAGGCGATTACGCATACCGGACTGTAGGAATTCGGGCCCGGCGATTTCCGTCCTCGGCTGACGGCATATGCGGGGGCGATCGACGCCGACACCGGTAGCACGAACCTCAACAGGCTAATACTGCGCAACCGGATCATTCAAGCTAGGGCAATGCACGGCGCCGATGGTCTGCCGCCATGAGGTTCACAAGATGCGTTGTGCCCGAACGGGGAAGCCTCACCACGACGATTGGGCGTTCGACCTCGACCTCGTGGATTTCGGGTAATGATGCAGCAAGTCCGTCAACAGCAATCGGGACGACAATAGGTCCTAGCGGAGAATCAAAGGCCCCCTCGCCTACGTCAAGCGAAGGCCGCAGCCGGTTCGCGCCCGGTTTACGGAGGGCGAAGAGCGCGCTCGCTACTGGGAGCAACCCAACTACCGCGAGTACGAGCGACTCACGACCCGCGAGATTCCGGTTGTCGCGCTTGAGAATCGTTGACGTCAGCCAAATCTGGGGCAATCCCGCCGAAACTCTCGGAGCCGAGTTCATGGTTCGGCAGGTCCTGCCAAGCGCCGGGCGGGGTGCGCCGAAGGACGTCGTTTCCCGCGCCGAGAAAAATATCGGTGGCCAGGAAGTTGTCCAGCTGTGCGCAGTGGTAGAAGCGACTGAATCTCGATATCGTCGCCGGCTACAGACGGCGTTGCCGCCGTCGCCGGTGGCGAATGCGACCCGGTGAGTGGGTCCGGTTCGAAGAGGAATGCCGCGGAATTCTTCATACGGCCGCAACACTTCTGGCGGTGTTGTGGTGGTGGCCTCGACCGGAAGTGTCACGAATGCCAACATTCAATCGGATCGCGCCAGATGGCGTTGATGTTCCAAGTCGCCTTCCCAGCACGGATCGGGCCCCGGCTTGATCGTGGTAAACCAGTACCGGCAACGCCCGACGCCAGTGAAATGCGGATCGATCGGTGCCGGGTGTTGATCAGGTTGGTGGACGTAGGGTCCAGCTTGGTTGGCCGAACACCGGTTGCACCCCTGACGGTTATGGAATCTCGTACACCACGATCTTGTCGGCGATGCCGCGCAGCGCAGCCAACTTCTGAATCGGCCGGATCGCCTCCTTCTCCAGGATGTCGGCGACGCCGGGCGCGTCAATCACGGGACCGGTGATGTGGATCTCCTGCGAGGTCGACAGGCCCTGCACCCGCGCCGCGATATTGACGGTCTGGCCGAAATAGTCCTGCCGCTCGTTCAGCATCACCGCGAGACACGGCCCCTCATGGATGCCGACTTTTACGATCAGGTCGGACTTGCCGCGGTCGGCATTGAGCTTGTCCATCGCGGCCCGCATGCGCAAGCCGGCGACGAGCGCGTGGTCCGGCTGGACAAAGGTAGCCATCACAGCGTCCCCGATGGTCTTGACCACAGCGCCCTTTTCGGCCGCGATGATTTCCAGAAGCGCATGAAAATGCGCGCGCACCAAGTCAAACGCCGTGAGGTCGCCCACCCGCTCGTAAAGCGCGGTCGACCCCTTGAGGTCGGTGAACAGAAAGGTCAACGAGGTGATTTTGAGGCGCTGATCGATGTTGAGATTATCGGCCTTGAACACATCGCGGAACGTCTGGTTCGACAGCATCCGCTTGGCGGTGAGGAACGGCCTGCGCTTGCCCAGCAGATGGTGGAGCGCGTCGGCCCCGACAAAGACGGTGGGCAGCGTCCGCAGGCTGGACTCATTGTCGAGCGCGAGCCGCAACGGACCCGGACGCAAGGTGATCGACCGAGTCGGCGGATGCGTTTTATTGAAGATCAGCCCGAGCTCCTGAGGTTCCTTGGTCGGCTCGCCTTGGACGTCGATGAAATGCGCGGAATGCGTCACGGGCTCGAAAACGATGATGAATTGCGGCGCAAGCTGCATCGACAGCACTGCCTTTTCGCCGGCGGGCAGCTCCAGCGCATCCAGCGTCACTTCCTCGGTCAGCGAGGCAAAGGAATCCTTGTCGAGATCGATGCCCGAACTCCAGAACACCTGCTTGTAGTACTCCCATAGCGGCAGCGTGTTGGGATCGTGGGCGGCGATTCGCCTGACCTTGGGACTGACCGTAAAGGCCACCTCGACCTGCTCGTCGACCGAAGGCTCGTAGCCGCAGGCGCATAATCCGCAGTGGTAGTCGTCATTTCGCAGCGATTTCAGCGTGTCATGCGCGTCCAGCACGCCGCTGCAACCGGGACAAAGCACGTTCCAGGTGAGATCGAACAGGCCAAGCCGCGAGGCATGCAGGAAGCCGGAAATCACCTTCTCTTCGTCGAAGCCGGTGCGCTTGGAAAAGTCCAGCGCGTTGATTCGATTGAGCTCATGATCTTCACCGTCCTCGATCAGCCGTGCGATGGCATCCGCGACGGCCCGATCGGCGGTTTGCTTCAGAACCGAAAACTGGGACTGGATGGCGCTCATGACTCCAACCTAATCGGCATCACCGACACCTGGCACTTGAGACTTCGCTGACACACTGGTGCCAGGCTTTCCAGGATGCGAGGTCGTTACGGACGATGTCGGGTTTTGCACAGTAGGCGTTCGCTGAGATCGCCAGAGTTATTGAGCACGAAGACAAACGGGCGCAGCCCACGCCACCCCGACCGGCTGTTGACGCCGTCAAGACGCGAAAACGAAACCGCAGGAAACGAGCGGGAGCGAATCGGAACGAGATGCGGCGAAACCGCAGGTAAGCCAGCATTTTGCCTAGTCAAGGCGGGGTTCGAATCCCCTTAGCTCCACCCTTAGCTCCACAGACCCGACACCTAATCGTCTTTACTCGAAACCGTCTGGGTCCATGTCATTCGAGTCCCGTCAGCTCTACCGAAACAGCAGGTCAGAGCTGTCGCAACTGGCTCCAAATAGAGCTGGGCTGCATTGTCGATTTGCGTGTCGGTCAGGCCCTGGTGGCGGATCGGGGCATCTCGGAATGTCGTTGCAAGAATGATGTTTCGACTTGCAATACGTTCTCGTGGTCGAGTCCGCCGGCGTAGACGTCGTAGTGTCCGCCGCGGCTGCGGTATAGCTCACCGAGGGGTGCGCGCGCGGCCACGGTCAGCGCCGGTCCGGTGGGCGCCATGGTGTCGCGCTCGGCCACGACCATGAGCAGCGGGCACCGCGCATTCCGGGCCCGTCTCACCGGTCGGTGCACTGTCACGTCAAGCAGCGACCGGGCGGTGATCTCGTTGGTCCAGGACCCATCGCCGGGGTCGAGGCGGGCCATGCCGACCATCGCATCGTCGGTTGCGATCACCCCGAGCTGCCCCGGGGTGACGCTGATCGGTAGATACCGCGGGCGTCGGCCGAGCACAGACCCGGCCAGGTCGGCCAGCGCGTGTGCGGTCAGGCGCAGCCCGCGTGCCACCGGGATGTTGGTTAGCCCGGCGAGACCGTCCACCAGCGGGCATTGCGCAATCGCGCCGGCAAGGCCGGGTTCGCTGGCGGCCAGCTCGACAATGTGCATGCCGGCAAATGAGGTGCCCCACACAAACATTCGTGCAGCGTCGAATTCCTCTTGGTTGCGTGCCCACGTCAGCGCACTGCGGTAGTCCTGGAGCTGGCGACGGATCGAGAGGAATTGTCGTGGCTCGCCGGTGGAGTCGCCCCAGTGTCGGTAGTCGAACGCGACCGCTGCGAATCCGCTGCTGGCGAATCTTTGCGCGAACGGTGCCAAGCCGCCGGCCTTGATGCCGCCGATGCCGTGCGCCATGACCACGACGGGAACAGGACCTGGCCGGTCGGGCATGTACACCCAGGCGTCAAGCTGGTCGTCTCCGGTGGCCGGGATCCGCACCTCACGGAAGCCGACGGTGCGGTCCGTCACGAGGTCACCGTGTCCGGCGTGATGATGTGTGCACCCGCATCGCGCGCCAAGTCGGCGCCGAATAGTGCGCCCGGGGTGAATGCTCCCGGGAGACCCTGACCGTCGCTCAACCGGATGGCGGTGTGGGCGGCGACCTTGGCGGTGAAGCCGTAGCCCTCCCCGGTCCGGAGCCACGCCTCACGATGTGTACCGTCGGGCCACTCGAGTCGGGCATACGCCCAGGAGATGTCGCCGGACTTCGCCGGTGGAGTCAACCGGGCACGGTTGACCAGGCGCTGCACCCCGGCCCGGATCGGTCGCGCTGCCAGCAGAGCCGACAGCACCGGTAGGACCGCGCGTACCGTTCGCCCGCTGGGCACCTCGCTGGAGAACGCCACCACGTCGTCAGCCCCCGATGCGCGACGGGCCGCTTCCAGCTCGCCGGTGGGAACCGAAAGGGCCTCGATTGCGGGCAAGTCCGGCAAGGGAATTCGCGCGTGCTCGGCGCCGAGCCGGGTCCGCAGCAGCTGTCCGTCCCGGTAGCGCCGCCCACCAAATGCGACGGCATCGATCACACTCGACAGCACGGCCGAGCCCAGGCCGTCCACGGTGGGCATTGCGGCGACGGTCGCGCGGGTCGCCGGGGGTCGGCCGCCGACCAACTCGATGACGAGTGCCTCAGTGGCGAGCACGCCGAAGCCCGCTCCGGTGACCAGCGTGACACCCGCGCTTCGTGCCTCGGCAGCCATGTCCAACAGCGCCTGCACCGGCGGCAGCTCGTTGGCCAGATCCACGTAGTGACTCCCGGCGGCCAGACACGCTCGGGCCAGCGGCGCGGTCGTCTCGCCGAACGGGCCGATGGTGTTCACCACGACCGTTGGCTTTTCGGCTGCGATAAGCGCAACCAACTCGGCCGGCCCGGGCGACACGATCGTGCGGTTCTGTCCTCCCAGGGATGCGGCGACGGTGGCCAACCGGTCGTGGTCACGTCCGACGAGCACCACGTCGGCGCCGTGGCCGATCAGTTCAGAAGCGATTGCACGACCGCCCTTGCCGGTAGCGCCGAGTATCCATATTGTCTGCATTCCATTTACGGTACAGTGTGCATCGTTAATGTGTCAACGCTATCGTGCTGGTGATCACATGTCAGGTCTTCGAGGTCGTCCACGCAACACCGCCTTGGACACCGCGATCGCGAATGCGACTGAGGCGGTGTTACTTTCGCATGGCTACTCAGCGGTGAACATCGATCGCGTCGCCAAGCTCGCGGGCACCACCCGCGCTGCGATCTACCGCCGGGCAAAGACGCGCGGCGAGCTTGTCGTCGCGCTGCTGGTGAGTCGTTTCGGGATCGATCCCGCCGTCGACAGCGGTAATCTGCGCGAGAATCTGCGGCTAATACAGGAACTTCAGCGCAACTTCTTCGTCGACCCTATGGTCCAGGCCGGGTTGGCCGGCGTGCTGAGTGACGCCCGAGACGACCACGAGCTCGGCGAGGTGTTCTACGGACGCTTTATGGAACCCCGTCGCCGCTCGGTGGCCGCAATGCTCGCCCGAGCCGCCGACCGCGGCGAGATCCCATCACAAACGCAGCCAGGTGTGATCTCCGACCTGCTGACCGGGCCGCTGCTGCTTCGCGCAGCGCTACCGCCCATCGGGCCGATCGACGACGCGCTCGTGAACGCCACCATTGAGGCCGCGCTGACGGTGTGCGGCGCCGTACCGACTCGCGCAACACCGCCGCGATCCGGACCTGCGTCGAAGCTGGTGTGACGGGCAGCCTCCAGGGCGTGCCTTTGCAGACTAGCCAGACCGATAGTCGGGTCAGCGGTCCGACGTGATCGGATCCCACCCACGAGAGATGCCGAAGTCGTTGAAGTCGTTGATATTTCGAGTGGCGAACTCGCCGACACCGTGGTGGCGCAACGTCAGTGCCAGCCGGGCATCGAACAGGCGCAGACGAGCAATGCCGGGAGTGGCCGCCAACCTCCACACATCGTTCATCACCGGGGCGTTCTCGATGAGCGCCCACCGCAGGTTACGACGGAAGGTCTGACAGATCTCCGCCGCCTCGGGGCCGTCGTGCTCCTTGGATCGGGCTCACTCATTGCTCCCTCCTGCTCTTCTCCGCCGGCCTGGCGCGGGCTCTGGTCGCTGGGGCGACTTGTGCTGGACGAGAACAGCGCCCACCAGCACCGCAACACCCATGACGGCCAACGGCGGACTAGGGGCGAAGCAACCACCGGTGACGCGGTCTGCTGGTCCCGTAACCGGGTCTAGAGTGGCCTCGAGTGCACGGGTCTGCCGCTTCGAGTCGTAATCCGCCCAAGCATTTTCGTCGCGCTTGACCGCAGTGCCACACCGCACCGACATACCAGCAGAATCACGAGCCGACATCGGGACAGCGGCTGAAACACGAGACCGACAACCATCGTCAGGAAACCAACGGCTGCCAAATACCAGTGCAGTGGAGTCATGCCGGTGAGCCGATCGGCATCGCCGGGCATCAGCCGTCGCAGCTGGGCTTGACCTGCGATCGCGCTTCATCCCAGCCGCGCGTCACCTGGTGCTCCGCGGGTCGGGTGCTGTGTGCTCCGTCCAAGCTGTTCCGTTCCAGTAGCGTAGGAACTGTGGATACCGCGGATCGGGGTACCAGGCTGCGGGCGACAGAGGGGTAGCCGTGGCCGGCTTTCCGAATCTCGAGGATCCTCTCCCGCAAGGGATTTCGGCAGGGGCGCTCGGCCGATGCCGAAACGAAGAAGGGAAAGATCGATGAAACTCATGTCGCCCATGGATTCGATGTTCCTGATCGGCGAAACTCGCGAGCACCCGATGCATGTCGGCGGTTTGCAGTTGTTCACGCCGCCGGACGGTGCCGGACCGGACTTCATTCCGGACATCTATGCAGCGATGCTGGCGTGCGAGGACATCCAGCCGGCTTTCCGCAAGCGTCCGGCCAGGAGGCTCGTCGGCGGATTCACCAACATCGCATGGGAATTCGACGACGACATCGACATCGAACATCACGTACGCCGCTCCGCCCTGCCTACGCCTGGACGGATTCGGGAGTTGCTGGAACTGACCTCCCGGCTGCACGGCACCCTGCTAGACCGCCACCGGCCGCTGTGGGAAGCGCATGTGATCGAGAGCCCGCGCGACGGGCGCTTTGCCGTCTACACGAAGGTCCACCATGCGTTGGTCGACGGCGTGTCCGCACTGAAGCTGATGCAGCGGTCACTGAGTACCGACCCCGGCGAAACCGAGATCCGGGTGCCGTGGGCGGTGCCGCCGCGCCCGCGCCAGGGTGAAGAGGCGCCCCCGAAGGGGCGGTCAAGGCTGAGCCGGGTAAGGCGATCCCGCGGCGGGTTTAGCAGGTCAACGCTGTCGTCGATTCGTGCTGGTCTGCGCGAGCAACAGTTGACCCTGCCGTACCGGTCGCCGCGCTCCATGCTGAACGTTCCGATCGGCGGAGCGCGGCGGTGCGCGGCGCAGTCCTGGTCGCTGGAACGCATCGGGAAGGTCAAAGACGCGGTCGGAGCGACTGTCAACGACGTTGTTCTGGCCATGTGCGCCGGTGCGCTGCGTACCTACCTCATCGATCTCAACGCCCTGCCCGATACACCGCTGATCGCGATGGTTCCGGTGAACGTGCGCGCCGAGAACGATCCCGGCGGCGGAAACGCGGTGTCAACCGTGCTGTGCAACCTGGCAACCCACCTCGATGACCCTGCCGAACGCCTGGAGACCATTCGCACGTCAATGTCGAAAAACAAGGAAGTGTTGGCGCAAATGCCCAGGGCGCAAGCGATGGCATTGGGGATGCTCGTACTCGCGCTGCCGGTGGTCAGTGGTCTTCCTGGTTTCCGCACGGCGGCCCCGCCGCCGTACAACATCACGATCTCCAACGTCCCTGGCCCGCGGGAGCAGCTCTACTGCAACGGGGCCCGGCTCGACGGCAATTATCCGCTGTCGATCGCTTTAGACGGACAGGCGCTCAACATCACCGTGGCAAGCGGCGCGGACCGCCTGGATTTCGGGCTTGTCGGATGCCGGCGCAGTGTGCCACACCTTCAGCGTCTGCTCGGCGATCTGGAAGCGGCGCTGACGGACCTGGAACAAGCCGTCACTGTGTGAGAGTCATGCGCAACCTTCCTGGCCGAGGTCGGGCATCACCCTAAATCTTCAGCGCAGCGGCCGTCAGCCCACCGATCACGCCGAACACCACAACCACGATGGCGACGAGCGCGAGTACGCGCCACCGGAAAGAGCCCACCAGCATTGCGAACGAGGGCACGCTCACCGGCGGCAGCGTCATCAGCAAAGCCCCGGCCGGGCCTACGCCCATGCCAAGCGCCAGCATGGCCTGAATGATCGGCACTTCGCCCGCGGTCGGGATCACGAACAGCATGCCCACGATCGCGAACGCCACGATCCAGCCGATGCTGCTGGTCACGTTGGGGCCGATGTGTGGAAATAGCCAGGCCCGCGTCGCGCCGAGCAGCAGCACGAGCACGATGTATTCCGGCAAGAGCCGCACTGCCATGCGCGCGAAGATGCGCAGCCAACGCACGAACACGTTGCCCGCCTCGGCCTGCTGCTGTGCAAGCAGCTCAAGATGGTCGTCGGCGGCACGTGCCTCATCAGGCGTGACGAGCCGATTCAGTGCCCAGCCAAGGCCGAACACCATCAGCACGCCCAGCGCCAGCCGCAGGGCAGTCCAGTCCCAGCCCAGCACGAAACCCATGAAGACAAGGGTCGCGGGATTGAGGACCGAGTTGCCGAGCCAGAACGCGATGGCGCCACCGGTCGAGGCGTTGCGCGCGCGCAGACCCACCACGACGGGTGCCGCGCAGCAGGTGCACATCATGCTCGGCATCCCGAGCAAGCCGCCTGCCGCGACGCTGCCGAAGCCGTGCCGGCCCAGCGCGCGTGCCACCCACTGCACGGGCACCAGGGCCTGCACCGCGGAGCCGAGCAGCAGGCCCAGCACCATCGCCTGCCAGATCGCCTTGCCGTAGGCCCAGGCGTAGTCGAGCGCGGCGGCAAATGATGGTGCCGGTGGACTTGCCTTGCGGCCCATCAGGATTGACTTGCCGATCGAGTGCGTCGCTTCGGCCGTGAGGGCTTTGTGGTAGTAGGGAAACCACTTCACGTAGATAAGACCGGCGATGGCCAGCAGGATAAAAACGGCCCAGCCATAGGTGGGTTGCGGTCGCGCATCGTGCACACCGGACAGTGTGCCTCACCGTGGGACATACGCTCGTGCCATGACCACGCCGGAGATCCTGCGCAGCCTGCCCCTGGCCGACGAGATCCTCGAGTCTCACCGCCAGTGTGCCCACGGCGACCAAGCCGGCTACGACGGCTACAAAGCGCACGTGTACCGCGTCGCCAACTTCGCCCGCGCGCTCACCCCGCATAGACCCGACCGCGACGAAAAGCTCGCCATCGCCGCGGCGTTCCATGACCTGGCCGCGTTCGACACCGTCGACTACCTGGTGCCCTCGATCGCGGCGCAGGACGCCTGGCTGCAAGCGACCGGCCGGGAGAATTGGTCGGACGAGCTGGCGCTCATCGTTGCCGAACATCACCGGCTTTCCCGATACGGCCCGACCCGGCCTCACGCAGCTTTGGTGGAGGCTTTCCGGAGGGCCGACCTCGTCGACGTCAGCCAGGGCCTGATCCGGTTCGGTATCCCGGCTTCCTATGTCAACGAAGTCCGCGCCACTTTCGACGCCGGCGTCTTCTTCAAACGCGTGATCCCGTCAGCGGCGCTGCGGGCGGTCCGAAAGCTCCAGTCGCCCGGTTTCTTGTGGCCCAGTAACGCATTGGTCCGATCCGGTCACGAAGGGGCCGATCGCTGAGCCTTCACCAGCTTGACCAAATAATTGTTCCGGCCTAGTTTGGAATTCGGCCTGAGTCGCTCACCGGAGCCGGCGAAGCGCTGACGATACGCAATCGAGTGTTCCGGCTGAGCCGACCTTCACGAGAGGGATCACCAAAGTGGTTGATTTCAAAGATCAAGTCGCCGTCGTTACCGGCGCCGGCCGAGGACTGGGGCGACTCTACGCTCTGGACCTGGCGAGTCGCGGCGCGTCGGTCGTCGTAAACGACCTCGGTGGCACTATGCGCGGAGAGGGAGCGGACCCCAAAGTTGCCGACGAAGTAGTCGCCGAAATTGAATCGAACGGCGGCGTTGCGGTGGCCTCATACGATTCGGTGGACAGTCCTGAGGGCGGCGCGGCGATCGTGCAGACGGCGGTCGATCAGTTCGGGCGGTTGGACGCGGTCATAAGCAATGCCGGCATCTTCAACAGCATCGCCTTCGACGAATTGACGC
>NZ_DATJYB010000646.1:0-11142 GCF_035499775.1 Mycobacterium sp.
TCCCGTGACCCGGCCGCGGCGGAGGAAAATGCCGCGCTGATCGCCGAACACCTGCAGGCCGCCGGTGAGCTGCACGCCGCGTATCAGTGGCATATGCGCGCGGCAACGTGGGCGACCTACCGCGACGTCGCCGCGGCGCGACAAAGTTGGGAGCGCGCCCAAGCGATCGCCGAGGCACTGCCCGACCAGGACCCCAACCGCACAGCGATGCGCATCGCGCCGCGCACCATGTTGTGTGGGATTGCCTGGCGAGTCCAGGGGAACGTGGCGGCCGATCGCTTCGACGAATTGCGGGAGTTGTGCACCGCCGCCGGAGACACGGCATCGCTGGCCATCGCCATGGCCGGGCTGGTGTTCTATCGCGGGTTCCAGGGCCGGATACGCGAGGCGTCACGGCTGGCATCGGAAGCCCTGGCCCACATCGAGTCGATCGGCGATGCGAAAGTCACGGTGGGGCTGTCCTTCCCGGCGATCTACGTCAAGACTCACAGCGGCGAGTGGGGTGAAGTGCTGCGATGGTCACAAAGAGTCATCGACGTGGCCGACGGTGATCCGTCTCAAGGGAACTTCATTTTCGGGTCTCCGTTGGCGCTCGCCTTTTTGACGCGGGCTATGGCCCGGTATTGCCTGGGTCGTCCTGGATGGCCCGACGACAATCTCCACGGCGTGGCCATGGCCCGCAGTGCCGACCCGTTGTCCTACGCCACGGTTATCGCCTACGTCTACTTCCCGGGAATATCGCTTGGCGTGCTGTGGCCCCATGATTCGGCGGTGCGCGAGATCGAGGATGCGCTACGGATTGCCGAACGATCCGGTGATGATCTTGCGTTGGTGTTCGCCCGGGCGATCCTGGGCCTTGCGCTGGTGTACCGCCAAACCACTGCGGAGCGTGAGCGCGGACAGCAGCTGCTGGCCGAGGTCGCCGCAGTGTTCCAACACCGGGGACACAACCTGAGCGAGTTACGGCTCGTCAACGTCTTTTTGGCACGTGAGGGGGCTCGGCATGGAGATCGCGATAAGGCGATACCGCCGATGTTGGCCGCTGTCGACGAACTGGTTCGCGAGGGGCAACTGCTGTCGTGGGGCATTCCGGCGACGGGTGTTCTGGTGGAGACCCTGCTGGACCGCGGGGCCGACGGTGACGTGGCCGCAGCCGAGGCCGCGATCGAGCGGTTAGCCGCCGCGCCAGCCGATGACGGGCTGGTTATCCGCGACATCTGGCTGCTGCGGCTGCGCGCGCTGTTGGCCCGCGCCAATGGGGACGAAGCCTCCTATCGCGACTATCGGGACCGCTACCGCGTGATGGCCACGTCGCTGGGATTCGAAGGACATATGGCATACGCCGAGGCGATGTCATGAGTGAGCTACGCGCCGACGGGTCGGCCCGTCAGCTCGGAGCCGAGTCGGTGCACAAAGGTGCGCAAACGTTCAGCGGACGCGTTCTGCGGATCACTGAGGTGCAGCTGCAGCAATTCGCGACCGGCTGCATGCAGGATCCGCGCGGTGTATTCCGGCTCATGCAGCCCGGGATTGTGACGCAGCAGTTCACGGACGAAGAACTTGAGCACGACGGCCTGAGATTGGGCCAGGCGGGCATACAACTCGGGCGGAGCACCCTGCGGCGGAAACATGAACAACCGCCACGTTGCCGGGTGCGCATCGACAGCGGCCAGCACACCGTCGAACGCGACCACTAGCGACTGATCCTCGGCGACGGCATCCAACCCGGAAATCGCCTCGGCGAACTGCGCGCCGGCCCGTGCCGCCTCACGGTCGATCAGCGCGACGAACAGACCCGCCGGGTCGCCGAACAGCTGATAGATCAACGATCGATTGATGCCGGCCTGCCGGGCGATGCGGTTCGGTGTCGCCGCGTGGAACCCTTCAGCGTCGACGATCGCGTGCGTGACGTCGAGGATCTGCTCCCGCCTCCCCTCGGCGGTCATGCGCCGCTTCGCAGTCACACTTGACAGCATAACTAACAACTTGTGAGTATTACTCACAAAGTGTTAGTTAGCGGGAGGCAGTGATGGTCACGTACTACCCCGAACTCGCGCAGCGAGTCCGAAGCCAGCGCGACTTGCAGCCGGATCTCTACGGGGACTTCGACTTCAACCAGCAGCCGGATCGCCTGGCCACCGAGCCCGACGTCGACTCGGCCCTGCCAACCTGGGTTGCAGACCGCGCACCGATCCTGGAAGACGACCGCGTCACGGAATTGATCAGCACGGCCACCATGCTCGGCGACGTCGTCGCCGATCCCTATGCGGCGCTGATGAATACGCGCAGCGTCAGTCAGTTGATCGACATGCTCAAGACGGCCTGCCGAGAGGGGATCGAGGCGGTGCCCGACGCGCCCGCCGAACTCGAGTCGTTCATCGCCGCGATGGAGGCTACCCCGGAGTGGATCGACTTCGACCTGGTCCGCGAAGGCGCCCGGCAGGAGCGCATCCCCGCGGCGCTGCTGGCCCCGTTCATTACCCGAGGCGCCTTCATCGCGACCTTCACCAACACCTACGCCGCGCTGCCGATGGCGCTGACCGGCGCACTCTCGGGCAAGCGGGCCGCCCGGCGGGTCAACGAGACGGCCAGTTTCTTCGCCGTCACCACCCTGCCCGGTGCGCTGGATCGCTACGGCCCCGGCTTTGAAGCCGCCGCCATGGTCCGGTTGATGCACTCGATGGTCCGCTACAACGCGCTGAAGAAATCCGACAAATGGGACGTCACCGTCTACGGCATGCCGGTGCCGCAGGTCGACCAGATGCCGGCCGGAATGATCGGCCAGTACCTGCTGGCCCGGAAGGCGCGCAAGGAAGGCCGGGCGGAGTTCACCGCCGAGGAACGTGCCGTCGTCGAATTCGCAAGGTACCGTTGCTTTCTGCTCGGCCTGCCGGAGGAACTGCTGCCCGCGGAACCGGACGACATCATTCACGTCATGCACGCGCGCGCGGCACTGCTGCGGCACGGATTCGACGGCGTCTGCCGCGAACTCGTCCAGGGCACGATGTCGGCCTATCTGCGCCCCGACACCTCCTTGTTCGACCGGTGCGCCGACGCGGTCGAGAAGAGTTTCAGCAAGCTCACGTTCGTCCGCGTGTTCTGCGGTGGCGACCGTGACGTCGCCGAGGCGATGGGCGTCTCACTCGGATCGATGGATCTCGTGCGCGTCGCCCTCACCACGCCGTTCATCATCGGGCGTTTCACCGCCGTTCAGCGCGCCAGCCGCATCCCCGTGCTTCGGGACATCACCGACGCCTACGTCGTCGGGCTGCTCAAGCTCCGGCTGGCAACCTACGGAAAGCCCGAATTCACCAGCGACGCAGCGCATTACACACCCGTTCCGCACTGACCTGGCGGGGGGGCGCGCGCTTGCCGAGCACCCGCCGCGAAAGTCCCCAAATGTACGCAATTTGGGCTATATCGCGTACATTTGCGGACGCTCGCGGGCGAAGGGGGCCCGCGCGCCCTAGGCGAAGGGCTTGGTCAGCCGCGGCGGGAGCAACTTCATCAGCTGCACCAGCGGACCCCACGGCCACCACGGCACCGCGGTCCGGCCGGGCTCGCGTTCGATGGCGTCGACGAGCGCTTTGACGCCAGTTTCGTTGTCCACCATCAACATTGTGCTGTTCGACTTGGCCGTCATCTCCGACTCGATGTAGCCCGGCTCGATCGTCGAGACCTTGATCGGGCCCTTGGCGTATTCGGCGCGCAGCGATTCGCCCAGCGAGCTCACCCCGGCCTTGCTTGCCGCGTAGGCGGCTTTGACGCCCGGCACC
Organism: Mycobacterium sp.; assembly: GCF_035499775.1. Classification (GTDB taxonomy): domain Bacteria; phylum Actinomycetota; class Actinomycetes; order Mycobacteriales; family Mycobacteriaceae; genus Mycobacterium. Next base: position 3,777 of record NZ_DATJYB010000646.1, read on the forward strand.
CCCGTATTGCCGAGCACCGAGGAGATCAGCACCAGATGCCCCGATCCGCTTTTGTGGAACATCTCCAGCGCCGTCTCGATCTGCACCAGCGCGGCCACCAGGTTGGTCTCGATGGTCGCCTTGTTCGCCCATAGCTTGCCGGAGCCCAGCTTGGCGCCCTTGCCGATGCCGGCGTTGACGATGACGCGGTCGATGCCGGCCAGTTCGTCGGACAGCTCGGCGAAGACCTTGGGCACCGCTTCGTGATCGTTGACATCCAGCTGGGCCCCCGCCACCCGGACCCCCGGATACTGTTGCAATAGTTCGGCTTTCAGCTCGTCGAGCCGGTCGGTGCGACGGGCGCACAGCGCCAGGTCACGGCCTTTGGCGGCGAAGGCGCGCGCCATTCCGGCGCCCAAGCCGGAACTGGCACCTGTAATGAGGATCTTCTGGCGAGTCACCCGGGCAGCATATCGGCTGCTATTTGAGCAGCCGCGACATACGCCGGTCGGCCAGCACCTTACCGCCGGTCTGACACGTCGGGCAGTACTGAAAAGACTTGTCCGCGAACGACACTTCACGCACGGTGTCCCCGCAGACCGGACACGGCAGCCCGGTGCGCGCGTGCACCCGCAGTCCGGAGCGCTTCTCGCCTTTGAGCGTGGCGGCGCCCTGGCCGACGGATCGGGTCACCGCGTCGGTGAGCACCGCGACCATCGAGTCGTGCAGGGCGGCGAGCTGTTCACCGGTCAGCTTGGCGGCCGTGGCGAACGGCGAGATCTTGGCGACGTGCAGTATTTCGTCGCTGTAGGCGTTACCGATCCCGGCGATCACCTTCTGGTCGGTGATCACGGTCTTGATCCGGCCGGTGTTGCCGGCCAGGACCGCGGCCAGGTCGTCGGGGCTGAGGTCCAGCGCGTCCGGGCCTAACGCGGCGATGCCGGGCACTTTTTTCGGGTCGTCCACCAGCCACACCGCGAGCCGTTTCTGGGTGCCGGCTTCGGTGAGGTCGAAGCCGGGCGCGCTGCCCGGGGTGCCCAGGTGCACCCGCAGCGCGATCGGGCCCTTGCCGGGGCGCAACGGCGCGGCGGCCAGCTGGTCGGACCAGCGCAACCAACCGGCCCGCGACAGGTGGGCGATCAAGAACAGCTGCCCGGCCCGCAGGCCCAGATATTTGCCCCACCGCTCAGCGCCCTCGACGGTCCGACCGTGCAGCGCGTTGATCGGCGGGTCGAAGGTTTTCAGCACCGACAGCGCGGCGACATCGACGCGGCCGACGGTCAGACCGACAGCGTGCCGCCGCAAATGGTCGACCAGCGCTTCGATCTCGGGGAGTTCGGGCACCCGACCAGTCTGCCGGATACGCCGCGCTGGTAGCTAAAGCGAAGCTCCGTCCGCGCCCGGGTTGCCGTACAGCGACCCGCCCGTGCCGCCGCTGCCGCCCGGCCTTCCGCCGGCGCCGTCACCGCCGTCACCGCCGTTACCGATGTACTGGGCGTAGCCGCCCTGGCCGCCGGGACCCACGCCTATCGCGTCACCGCCACGGCCGCCGTTGCCGAAGCTGCCGCCGTGGCCGCCGCCGCCACCGGCGCCGGTCTGCTTCACAACGCCGACGGTGCCGGTGGTGCCGCCGTCACCGCCGCGACCTCCGTCACCGAACAGTCGGCCGTCGCCGCCAAAGCCGCCCTGACCACCCCCGCCGGCGGTACCGGCAATGGTGGTGCCGCCGGTGCTGCCGGCATTCGCGCCGTCACCGCCGGTGCCCGCGTTGCCGCCGTTGCCGAACAGCCCGGCGACGCCGCCGTTGCCACCCATGCCGCCCCGGCCGCCGCTCCCGTTTTGGGTCGGGAACCCTCCGGTGGAACTCGCGCCCAGCGCGCCGGCGCCGCCGTTGCCGCCGCTCCCGCCGTCGCCGCGCAGTTGCCCGCCGGCGCCACCACTACCGCCGGCGCCGCCGGCGCCACCGTTCCCGGCCACATAGCCTTCGCCACCTGCGCCGCCATCCCCGCCTTGCCCGCCGCCCCCGCCGTTGCCGAACAGACCCGCCTTGCCGCCGGTTCCCGCGGTATTGCCACCATTGCCGCCGTTGGCGCCCCAGCCGGCGCTGGCGGCGGCCAGTCCCGCCCGCCGTTGCCGCTGTTGCCGCCGTCGCCGGCGCGCCCGGAGAGCAGACCGGCATCGCCGCCATTGCCTCCGGCGCCTCCGTCGCCGCCGGTGCCGCCTTTGGCGCCGGGCGCGGACGACGCGCTCCCGGTTCCGCCGTCCAGGCCGTTCGCGCCGGCTCCACCGTCACCGAACAGCAATCCAGCCCGGCCTCCGGCGCCCCCGGCGCCACCGGCGCCACCGTTGAAGCCCGCGGGGTGCGTGGCGGGATCGGCTGCACTCGCGTGTCCGCCCAGGCCGCCCGCCGCACCCGCGCCGCCGTTGCCCAGCAGCAGCCCGCCGTTGCCACCCTTACCCCCGGCGCCGCCGACGCCACCGTCCGAGCCGGCCGCGCTAGTGCCGCTGCCACCCGCGGCACCCTTGCCGCCGTTGCCGATCAGCCCGGCGCTCCCGCCGTTGCCGCCGGCCAGACCGGTGCCGTCCGCACCGGGAGCACCGTTGCCGCCGTTGCCGTACAGCCATCCGCCATCGCCGCCGCTAGCACCGGGCGATGCGCCGTTGGGACCGTCGCCGATCAGCGCACGCCCGGTCGCCAGGCTGACCGGGGCATTGATCGCCTCCTCGACCGCCTGCAACGGCGGGGCGTTGGCGGCCTCGGCGAGGGCATACTGCGTCCCGCCGCCGTTCATCAGCTCCACGAATTGGTTGTGGAACAGCGCCGCCTGAGCACTGAGCGCCTGGTACATGTGCGCGTGCGCGCCGAACAACGCCGCCAGCTCGGTCGATACCGAGTCGGCCCCGGCAGCGATGATCGACGTCGTCGGCGCGAGCGCCGACGCGCTGGCCGAGCTGATCGCCGATCCGATATTCGCCAAGTCTGCAGCCGCCGCCTGGACAAACTCGGGCGCAGCGATCACGAACTCCATGCACGACCTTCCCAAGCTGGGACTACGGCCACGCCTCCCGAAAGGCGTCGGGGCGAGAGTATCGCGAATACCGCTGGCAAATAGGCGGTTTCAGAAATTTCTTTAGTTAGCTTTGCTAAAGCGGGCTCTGCTGCCGCCAGCACCCGTCGCGGGCTTAAGCGCTAAGTGGTCGCGGCCGGCGACCCTGGCGTACCGGACAGCAACCCTCTGGTACCGCCGCCGTCTACGGGATAGAAACCGTCGCCGCCATGGTCACCCTTGCCATACAAGCGGGCATTGGCGCCGCTCCCACCGCGGTGGAGACCGCCTTTGCCGCCGTCACCGCCGAAGCCGCCCGCCGGACCGCCGCGAGGCGCGCTTACGGCGTCCTTTCCGCCGGCGTCAACGCCGCGTGCGACCCCGCTGTCCCCGCCGTTATCAGCTACCAATCCACCATTGCCGTGGTAAGCACCCAAGCCCCCCAAGCCGGCAAGCGCGCTCGAGGCCGCACCGCTGCCAGACAGCCCGCCGACGGCCCCGGCCGCGCCGTCGCCGACATCGCCGCACAACGGCCCGCCAACACTGAACAACGGCCCGCCGCGACCGCCCGGACCCCCAGCGCCGCCGAACCCGCCGGCGGAGGCCGCCGCCAAGGGGATCGCATTCCCGCCGGCGTTGCTGATCGCCCGGGCGGCGTTGCCGACCAGCAATCCGCCACTGCAGCCTCTACCACCGCCAACCACGTTCGCACCGCCGCCGCCCAGGACCCCGTTGCCGTACTGGCCGGACGCACCCGGCGTCGCCCCGCCGGTCCCTTCGCCGAGCAGCGGGCGCCCGGCCACCAGACTGACCGGCGCATTGATCGCCTCCTCGGCGACCTGCAGCGGCGAGGCGTTGCCGGCCTCAGCCAGCGCATACTGCACGCCCCCGGCATTCATCAGCTCGACAAACTGGTTGTGGAACATCGCGGCCTGCGCACTCAGCGCCTGATACATCTGGCCGTGCAAACCGAACAACGCCGCCAGCTCGGCCGACACCGAGTCGGCGCCCGCGGCCAGGATCGCCGTCGTCGGGGTCATAACCGCCGCGTTGGCAGAGCTGATCGCCGATCCTATATTTGCCAAATCGGTCGCCGCGGCCTGGACATACGCGGGCGCCGCAATGACAAATTCCATTCCGAACCTCTCGCACGCCCGACGATCACGGCCACCCTGGATCTATAGGCAGGAGGCGATCGTACCGCGATCCAGCTCACATTTTATGGGGTTCGGCCGATCCCCACCGACACCAATTTCGCAGCGGTCCAATGGTGCGTTACAGCATAACGCGGACCTCGCCAAGACCTCACCAAGACCTCACCAAGACCTCAGTAGGGCCTCAATAACCTCTCAACAAATAGGTATCCATGATCCAGCCGTGCCGGGCGTGGGCCTCGGCACGCAGCGCCGCGATGCGCCCCCCGACCTCGCCGACGGTGCCGGCGACCAGCAGCTCGTCGTCGGTGCCCAGATAGGCGCCCCACCAGATCAAGGTGTCGGCCGGGCACGTCTGAAACGAGCAGTCGGGGTCGAGCATCACCACCGCCGAGCCGGACAGCCCGTGCTCGCGCAGCTGCCGGCCCGTGGTGATCAGGACCGGTTCGCCGACCTCGTTGAGCGGGATGCGGTGCCGGGCCGTCAGCGCCTGCACCGCCGTGATGCCCGGAATGACGTCGTAGCTGATGTCGATCTCGGCGGCATCCCTCTCGATGGCGTCGAGGATGCGCACCGTGCTGTCGTACAGCGACGGGTCGCCCCAGGCCAGGAAGGCCCCCACGCCATCGGGGGCCAGTTCGTCGGCGATCGCCGACGCCCAGACCCGCACGCGGGCCGCGTGCCAGTCGGACACCGCCTGCCGGTAGTCACCACCTGCGGCCCGGGGCGGGTCGGCGAGCTCCACGAATCGATAGTCGGGCTTGCGGATGAACCGCGCGCAGATCTCCCGCCGAAATGCCACGAGGTCGCTCTTGTCCAGACCTTTGTCCATCGCGAAGAACACCTGCGTGTCGTTCAGCGCCTCGATCGCCTGGACGGTCAGGTAGTCGGGGTCGCCGGCGCCGATGCCGATGACGTGGATGTGGCGACCCGCCGAACTCACGGGGGCAAGCCTATTGCCGTTCAACCGAATCGATACGACAAACATCTAGCCAGTACCCCTGGTACCGGATACCATGCGTATTGACTATCGATCGTGATCTCCCGACCGTCTGAAGCACCGAAGGGACACCAACGATGACCACTGCGGTAAAGCCGGAAGGGCCGAGTCGCGAAGAGTTCTCCGAGCGTCTGCTCAAAGGCTCGGTCAAGAGGTCGTATGAGCCCGTCGTCGACATCGACTGGGACGCCCCGCTGGACCCGGACAAGTTCTACCTACCGCCGCGGCTGGTGTCCCTGTACGGCACCCCGATGTGGGACGAGATGACCCGCGAGCAGCAAATCGAGCTGTCCCGCCAGGAAATGGTCAACACACTCTCAGCCGGGATCTGGTTCGAGAACCTGCTCAACCAGTCGTTGTTGCGGACCATCCTGCACGAGGACCCCACCTCCAAGGTGGTGCACTACAAGCTGACCGAGCTGGGCGACGAGACCCGCCACATGGTGATGTTCGGCAAAGCCATCGAGCGCCTAGGTGCCAAACCGGTGCAGCCCAAGTTGATCGCCCGGATGCTCATCAATGCCATGCCGCTGGTGTTCCAGCGGGGTTCCGTGCTGTGGGTGGCCGCGCTGATGGGTGAGGAGATCTTCGACTCGCTGCAGCGGCAGATGATGGACGACCCGGAGCTGCAGCCGATGATCCAGCGCCTGATGCGGATTCATGTCACCGAGGAAGCCCGCCACATCCAGTTCGCCCGCGACGGCGCCCGCAAGCGTGTGCAGACCATGCCACGGCTCAACAAATGGGTGGTCGCCAACGCCAACGGCGTCGGCGGGTATTTCTTCCGCTACCTGTTCAACAACCCGGTCCCCTACGCACGGGTGGGCCTGGATGCGCCGCGGGCCCGCAAGCTGGCGCGCAGCAGCCCGCACCGACACGAGGTGCACAAGGCCGGGTTCGCCCCGCTGGCGGCGTTCCTGGCCGAGGTGGGGCTGCTGGGCCCGATCGCGCGCTTCGGCTGGAAGCGCACCAAGTTTCTGTGACGGTGATCATCGTCGGCGGCGGGGCCGCCGGCGGGCCGGTCGCGACCGAGCTGCGGGCAGCGGGCGTCACTGACGTCATGAGCCTGGATCACGAGGTCGTCAGCTCGGTGTTCGACGACGACGCCTGGACGTTGCTAACCAGCGCAGGTGAGACCTTCCGGGCCCGCGTCGTCATCGCGGCCCGACCTCCGTTCGTCCCGTGGAAACCGAAGCTGAACGGGCGCAACGACTTTCGTGGAGCGTCATTCCACGCGGCGGACTGGGACCCGAATTTCGTCCCGGCCGGCAAGCGCATCGCGGTGGTGGGTACCGACTCCACCGCGGGCTACCACCTGGGCCGGCTGACCGATTCGGCAGTGACGGTCTTCGCGCATGCACCCCGCTGGGTCGTCACGAAATACTCATCCTGGGTACCTCTGCGCACCGTCCCGGCCTTGCGCTGGCTGCGCCGGCACACCGGGCTGCACCGCGGTCCCGCGGTGGTGGACTCGGCGATCAAGGCGCTGACGCCCTCGGGCATCCGCACCGTCGACGGCGTCGAGCACCGCGTCGACGCCGTCATCTACGGGACCGGGTTCCAGGTCTCCGACCAGGTCTCCGACGAGGCGCTCGTCGGCGCCGGCGGGCTGACCATCCGGCAAGCCTGGAGCGACGGCATGGAACCGTACCTGGGCATCGCCGTGCACGGATTCCCCAACTACTTCTTCGTCACCGGGCCCGATATCGCGATGCAGACCCGCTGCATCGCCGACTGCGTGCGACTTATCCACAACACCGACCGGACCCGCATCGAGGTGCTCCGCAGTAGCCAGCAGGTGTTCAACGAGCGTGCCCACCTCGCGCCGGCCCAGGTGCTCGGTGCCGTCAAGGCTTTCGAGCTGTCGTCGGAGGCAGACGAGGACGACGAGACCTACGACGGCACGGCAACGCTGACCATCGCCGGCGCCCCGCATCCGGTGCGGGTGCGGCTGCGGGGTCACCTCGATCCGATCGACGGCCAATATCACTGGCAGGGCACGGTCTTCAGCTCAATACCGGATTCCGCACTCAAGCAGACGCGGGCGGCGACCCTGACGGTCGGCGAGCGCAGTGCCCCGGCGCGCATCGTCGAACGGACACCATGGGGCACCCATTCCATCGCCGGAGTCGGCGCGCCACCGTACCTGATGTCGCGAGCCTGAGCGCTGCGCGATTTCTTCGCTG
>NZ_DATJYB010000647.1:0-2348 GCF_035499775.1 Mycobacterium sp.
CGGGCTGAAGCGCCACCTCGGGCGGCAGCTTGAAGCCCTCCAACGCATGCGCGAGCTTGACGCCGTCGAGCGTCTTCGCCGCGTTCGCGACCAGCGCGAAGGTGTGCACCGACGTGTAGCCAAACCAGTTGCGCGCCGAGGGGGTCAGGCCGGTGGCCTTCTTCATCTTCGCGACGAATTCCTTGACATGCGGGTTGTCGGGCTGGTCCCACCACCACTCCATGGTCCACCAGCCGATGCGCGCCTCCGGGGGCACGGCGCGCAGGCTCTCCAGCTCGAACAAAGTGCCGCCTACCGCCATCTGGTTCTGCAGGCCGAATCCGACGAACTGCTTCAGGCTGTTGACCTGATCGCCCCCGCCCATGACATCGACCAGCACTTTGGGACCATACGCCTTCGCCTTGATGAGGTAGGCGGAGTAGTCCGCCGTACCCAAGGGCACCAGATCGCCGGCGTATTCTCCGCCGGCAGCCTTGAGCTTCTTCACGAACGCCGCCTGCACCGAATGGCCGTAGGCGTAATCGGGCGTGATGAAGTACCACTTCTTGCCAAATTTGTCCATCAGCGTGTCGGCAATCGCGTTGACGTCCATCGTCGTCGTGTTGCAGACCCGAAACACGTTCCAGTGACAGTCTGTTCCGGTTACGCCGTCCGTGTGGCCCCCGGAGACGATGTGCAGCACCTTTTTCTCCGACGTTACTCCTGCCATTGCCAGCGCGATACCGGAGTTGACGTCGCCGATGATGCAGTTCACTTGATCGCGGTCGATGAGCTTGCGAGTCTTCTGCACTCCGGTCCCCACGTTGTTCGCCGAATCCTCGACGAGCAGCTCGACCTCACGCCCCAGGATGCCGCCCTTCTTGTTGATCTCCTCGATGGCGAGCTTGGCGCCAGCGACCTCACCTAGCGCAACCGCGGCATAGACGCCCGTCAGCGGATCCACCATTCCGAGTCTGACTGGGACTTCCCCCCTTGCGGACAGGATAAAGGGCGAGGCGATCTGCAAGACGCCCGCTGCAGCGCCTGCTTTCAGTACGGTACGGCGCGACACAGGCTTCGGCGACGCTGTCGTAGTCATATGCTGTCTCTCCTCCAAAAGATGATGGACTCCAGATTCAGGTCAGGGGTCGCGGCCGTTCGGGGCGTACCACTGAAGTATCTTCTGATTGTCGAATTGGGAGCCAAGCCTACACCAAAAAAACCCGCATGCCATCGCATGCGGGTTGGTGCGGTCGGTGCGGGCTCAGGTCAGTGCGTGGCCCACTGCGTTGACGTAGATGGCATAGATCGAGGTGCTGCCGGCGATGAACAGCCGGTTGCGCTTGGTGCCCCCGAATGCCAGATTGGCGCACACCTCGGGCAGATGCAGGAACGCCAGCTTGTCCCCGTTGGGAGCATGAATCCGCACGCCATTGGTGGTCGGTCCGCCCCAGCCCCAACCGCACCACACGTTGCCTTGCGTGTCGCAGCGGATGCCGTCGGTGAATCCGGGCCTGAAGTCCGCAAACTCCTTGCCGTTGGCCACGCCGGTTCCATCTTTGACCACATCGAACACCATGATGTTGGCGGGGTACTGAGGCCCGTCGGTGGCGCCGGTATCCACGACGTAGACTTTCTTGTAGTCCGGCGAGAAGCAGATACCGTTGGGGCGCTTCATCGACTCCACCATCACCGTGGCTTTGCCGCTGGGATCGAGCCGATACACGCGGGTGGGCAGCTCGAACTCGGCCAAGTGCCCTTCGTAGGGCCCCAGAATGCCGTAGCCGGGATCGGTGAACCAGATCGAGCCATCGGGGTGAACCGCAGCGTCATTGGGCGCATTGAGCTTCTTGCCATCGAAGCTGTCGATCAGCACCGTCCAGGTGCCGTCATACTCGCGCCGGCGCACCCGGCGCGTATCGTGCTCCAGCGCGATCAACCGGCCCTGGTTGTCGCGTGTGTGACCGTTGGAATAGCCAGACTCGGTCTGAAACACGCTGACATGGCCGTCGTCCTCGCACCAGCGCAGCGTGCGATGGTTCGGAATGTCGCTCCACACCAGACAGCCCCAGTCGCCCATCCAAGCCGGACCCTCGCACCACAGTGCCCGATCGTTTCCCATCCCATGCCAGATGCGCTGCAGGGTCGAATTGCCCTGCTTGCCGCTGAAGCGCTTGTCGTAGACTTCCCATGCCGGCTCGGGATAGGTAACCGTAACTTCGCCGCTCCAGTCGCGGTCGGTTGCGTACTGGTTCAGCGCAAATGCGTTGGTTGCCGCAGCCGCGCTAGTCGCTGCTGCAGCGGTGAGAAATCCCCGTCGTGTCAGTTCCATGGATTGTTCTCCTCGTTGGGATAGTTTGTGTTGTGCT
>NZ_DATJYB010000648.1:0-8194 GCF_035499775.1 Mycobacterium sp.
GTATCTGATTGAGCGTGCAGCGCAGTGCCGGGTGGTGCAGATCGCAGGGGTGGAGTCGGAGATGGAGCTGGCGTTCGCCGGCTTGCATCAGTTGTGCGCGCCGCTGCTCGACGGCCTGGGGGATTTGCCGGAGCGGCAGGGAGATGCGCTTCGCGTTGTGTTTGGGATGAGTTCGGGACCGGCGCCCGACCGCCTTCTGGTCGGGCTCGCCACACTGGGGCTGCTTGCCCAGGTCGCCGAAGAGCGGCCGCTGGTATGCATCGTCGACGATGAGCAGTGGCTCGATCGGGCCTCGGCGCAGGTTCTGGGGTTTGTGGCGCGCCGGCTGGCGGCCGAATCGGTGTGCGTGGTCTTTGGTGCCCGGGTTCCCAGCTCCTATTTGGAGGGGCTATCGCAGCTTCCCGTGGCGGGATTGGCCGCTGCGGATGCGCGGGCGTTGCTGGATGCTGCGGTGAGCGTGCCGCTGGATAGCTGGGTGCGTGATCAGCTGGTGGCTGAGACCGGTGGTAATCCGCTGGCGTTGTTGGAGTGGCCGCGGGCGTTGACGACTGCGCAGTGGACGGGTGGTTTTGGGTTGCCCGGCGCGGTGCGGTTGCAGGGCGGCGTGGCCGAGGGTTTCGGGCGGCGGCTGGCGGTGCTGCCCGAGAAAACCCGGCGGTTACTTTTGATCGCGGCGGCTGATCCGCTCGGGGACGCGGGGTTGGTATGGCGGGCCGCCGCGAGGCTGAGGATCGACGCCGAGGCGGCGGAGCCGGCCGTCGAGGAAGGTTTGGTTGAGTTCGGTACCCGGGTGTTGTTTCGGCACCCGCTGGTGCGCTCGGTGGTCTACACCTCGGCCTCGGTGGGGGAGCGCCGGCGGGTGCATGCCGCCTTGGCGGAGGTCACCGATGCGCAGCACGACCCTGATCGTCATGCCTGGCACGCTGCGCACGCCGCGGCGGGACCCGACGAGGACGTGGCCGCCGAATTGGAGGGTTCGGCGGGTCGGGCGCAGGCTCGTGGGGGGTTGGCCGCGGCGGCGGCGTTTTTGGAGCGCGCAACCACATTGACGCTGCATCCGGAAAAGCGGGTCGAGCGGGCGCTGGCCGCAGCGTCGGCTCAGGTTCGGGCCGGCGCGTTTGAGGCTGCGCGCGACTTGCTGTCGATCGCGAAAGCCCAAGCGCCCAGTGATTGTCAGCAGGCTCGCATCGATCTGATCCAAGCCCAGCTGGCGTTTGCGACCACCCGGGGCAGCGGCGCACCGCAGTTGTTGCTGGAGGCCGCTCAGCGGCTGGAGTCCATTGACGCCGGCCTGGCCCGGTCGACCTACCTCCAGGCAGTGACGGCCGCGATCTTCACCGACGATGGGACCGTCGGCGACGTCGGACAACTTGCCCGGGCCGCCGCGGACGCGCCGTCACCTGCGGGCACCCCCACGGCAGTTGACCTCCTCCTGGACGGCATCGCGGCCCATTACAACCAGGGATACACGGCGGGGGCGCGGATCCTGCGCACCGCGTTCGATCAGTTCGGCACCGGCATGTCTGCCGAGGATGAGCTGCGCGGGCTCTTCCTCGCCAGCATGCTGGCCTCCCAGCACCTGTTGGACCACGACCGCTGGCAACGGATTTCGGATCGCCACGTCGAGCTTGCCCGAAGCCTTGGCGCGCTAAGCGAGCTTCCCTTGGCCCTCCCCATCAAAGTCCTCTGCCTCGCATACGCCGGCGAGTTGACCGATGCGGCGGCGTTGAGCCAGGAGCTGCAGGCGATGACGGAAGCGCTTGGAAAAGGTTTTCCGCCGTACGCGGCCCTCATTGTGGCGGGGATGCGGGGCCGACCCGGCGAAGTCAGCGATCTGATCGACGCGGCGCGCAGCGATCTGAGCCAACGGGGCGAAGGGTACGCGATGACGGTGGCCACTTGGGCCAGCGCAATGGCGAACAACGGTGTCGGCAACTACCAAGCAGCCCTACGCTCCGCGAGTCATCGCCAGCCATCGTCGTTGATCGCCCGGCTCTCAGTTGGTTCCTTTCGGGCTATCGAGCTCGTCGAGGCTGCCGTACGCTGCGGACATACCGACGTCGCCGTCGATACCGTTAACAAGATTGCCGAGGTGACCACTGCTGCCGGCACCGATTGGGCACGCGGTGTGGAGGCCCGGTGTCGGGCGCTGGTCAACGAGGGGCCAGAGGTCGAGGAGCTGTTCCGGGAGGCCATCGCGCGGCTGGGCCGCACGCGGCTGCGCCCGGATCTGGCGCGCGCGCATCTCCTTTACGGCGAGTGGCTGCGTCGGGAGCGCCGGCGCGGCGAGGCCCGAGTCGAGCTTCGCCTGGCCCACAACATGTTTGAGGAGATGGGCATGGAGGGGTTCGCCGGTCGCACCGGCCGCGAGCTTGAGGCCACCGGCGAAACGGCGCGTAGGCGCACCATTGCTCCCGACCCTCAGCTGCTGACGGCGCAGGAAGCTCAGATCGCGCGGATGGCCCGCGACGGGCACTCCAACCCCGAGATCGGTGCGCGGTTGTTCATCAGCACCCGCACGGTGGAGTATCACCTGCAAAAAGTCTTCACCAAGCTCAACGTCCAGTCGCGCAGGCAGCTCGACCGCGTCCTCGTTGACTGAGGCGACCCGGCTGACTGTGGACTCGCACTGTGGACTTGCGGATGCCAACGCACCCTCGCGGCGTCGATGATTGTCTACATCGTCAAGGCATCTCGAAGGGGACCATCGAATGTTCAGTCACTTACTAGCACTGAGTCCAATTCAACAGTCGTTGTTGAAGATTGACATCACGAACGGTGAGTCGAGCACGCTGGTTGACGGATTGACCGATGGACCCGACGGCATCGTTGTCGATCCGGGTCGGAAATACGTCTACTGGACGAATATGGGCGCGCCGGGGTTACCGGAAGGGCGGGCCCCCAAAACGGATGATGATCTCGACTTCTATCGCAGAAATGGATCATTGGAGCGCGCCGGGATGGATGGCACGGGGCGCACCCACATCCTGCCGCCCGGATCATTTGTCACCGGTAAGCAGTTGGCGGGGGCGTGGTCGGACGGGCGGCTTTACTGGTCTGACCGGGAGGGCGCCGCCGTGCGAAGCGCGCGGATCGATGGCACCGACCTGCGCGATGAGGTCGTGGTCGCGACCACCGAAGCCGACCGTCGGATAATCCGCAACCAGTGCGTCGGCGTCGCAGTCGACGAAGAGCACGGGCTGCTGTACTGGACGCAGAAGGGCCCGGCGAACGGCAACGACGGCCGGATCTTTCGTACATCGCTCAATGCACCTGTCGGTGAACGTCAGATCGAGGTGCTCTGGTCGAAGCTGCCGGAACCCATCGATTTGGAACTCGACCACGACACCAACACGATGTACTGGACGGATCGCGGTGATCCGCCACGGGGAAACACCCTGAACAAGGCCGCGATACCAGCGGTGGGCCAACCCGGCGGCGACGTGACCGTGGTCTCGGCCCACTATCACGAAACCATCGGCCTCGCAGTCGATATGCCGGCGGGCGTCGCATACGTCAGCGACCTCTCCGGGCAGATTCGTGCCGTGCGGCTGGACGGAAGTGGCGAGCAGATTGTGTTCAAGGGCAAGCCTGTCACCGGGATTGCCGGCGTATAGCTCGCGATCGAATTCACCAGGAACAGAGGAGTTTACGCGAATGACGACTACAACACCGCGGGCTATGGCGATCATTGGTGCGGGTGTGATCGGCTTGTCTTGGGCCCGGTTGGCCCGCGACCACGGATGGCGGGTGGCCATCACCGATCCCAGCCCGCAACTTGAGCAATGGGTGCAGGGCGAGTTCGGAGCCGACGATCCGTTGGTGACCTGGAGCCACGACCAGGACGAGGTGGTCCAGGGCGCGGATTTGGTCCAGGAGAACGGGCCCGAACGACTGCCACTCAAAAAGCAGATCTTCGGCGCCCTCCTTAAAACCGCACCGTCCGACGCCGTACTGGCAACGTCGAGTTCGTCGATTGCCGCATCGTTGATCGCCGAAGACTTCGACAGGGCCGACCGTATTATCGTCGGGCACCCGTTCAACCCGCCGGCGCTGATGCCGCTGGTCGAGGTGGTGCCGGGTAACAAGACCAGTGACGACACCGTCGCCCGAGCCGTCCGCCTCTACGGTGAGCTGGACCGTGCGCCGGTGGTCATTCGCAAGGAGCTTCCCGGTTTCGTCGCCAATCGCTTGCAGATGGCAATGACCCGGGAAGCCCAGTACCTTGTCGAATCGGGAGTCGTCGGCGTGGGCGAATTCGACGCCATCCTGCAAAACTCCCTGGGCCTGCGCTGGGCCACCATCGGGCTGTTCGAAGGAAACGTACTCGGCGGAGGTGTCGGGGGCGCGCGCCATCTCTTTGCCGGCGTGGGCGCCGAAACCGGTCAGATAGAGCTGGGAACTCCTTCCCGCGATCCCGAAGTCGTGGAGAAGTTGATCGGTGATATCGAGGCCGCATACGGAGTTGGCGAAGCGACCTACGACCGCCTCGTGGCTAAGAGAGATCTGCGCACCCGCGCGGTGCTGAACGCACTGCAAAACACCACTTAACCGACCCCTGCGGACGGATACCGAAGGCACAACAGTGGAAACACAAGGTGTGACAATGAATTATTCGCTCCCCACCAACATCGAAAACCGCCCGATTGCCATTCTCGGAGCTGGCACGCTTGGCCGTCGCATTGCCATGACGTACGCCACCGGGGTTGGCGTCGTGCGCCTTTACGACATTTCCGAGCGCCCACTCGACGACGCCAAGAAGTTCATCGACCAGCAGCTACCCGCACTCCTGAAGTCACGCCCAGGCAGCCAACCCGCCACACTCGAATACATCACCGATCTGCCGTCGGCCATCAAAAACGCTTGGTACATAGTCGAGATCGCCGCACAACGCGCGATCAAGCGGGTCTTCGATCCCACTGGGCTGCTGAACCCCGGCATCATGCTGCCCGATGAATCGCCGGACGAACCCCGCGTCACTTCCTTCGAGGCCGCTCTGTGTACCGCACTCCAAGGGCATACGACGACGGCTGCGACGACCGGCGGCGGAACCCAAATCGCGGTCAACACAGCGAATTTAAGTCTGGCTGTTGGGGCCTCCGTGACTCTCGATGAACTCTCCCGGCACCTCGCCGAACACGGAGTGAGCTGCGCGGCCATCCCTGCCGAGGCCACGCAGCGCACCGTCGGCGAACTCATCGCCAACCCGAGCGCCGCTGAACGACAGGCTGTGCGCCACGCCCTGCTCGGCCTCGACGTCGTTCTACCCGACGGGCAGGCGGCGGCCCGCTTCGGCGGCGAAAACATGAAAGACGTTGCCGGCTACGACACCAAGCGCCTCTTCATCGGCGGACGGGGCGCATTCGGCGCCATCATCACCGCCATCTTCAAGATCACGGTCAACGCTGCGTAGGCCAACACCAACATAGGGAGAATGTGACATGACAACAGAGCCCATCGGATCTGGCGACGGCCACTCGCCGCAGCGCCCCCGGCGCGATGCCACCGCAGGGGGCGGACCCCCGGTCACCGGGGATCACTTCGCCGGTGATGCGGAAGGGACGATCCTGCGGGCGTTCCTGCGGGCCGGCGGTTTGAGCAAGGAAGAGGTGCGGCGGCGCCCGATCATCGGGATCTGTTCCAGCTTCAGTGAACTCAATCCCTGCAACATGGGATTGCGCGATCTGGCCGAAGCGGTGCGACGAGGAGTCACCGCGGCCGGCGGAACCGCGGTCGTCTTTCCCACCATCTCGCTGAACGAGAACATGCTCAAGCCGACCTCGATGCTGCTGCGCAACCTCATGGCGATGGACGTCGAGGAGATGATCCGATGCAGTCCCATCGACGGGGTGGTGTTGCTGGCCGGCTGCGACAAGACGGTGCCGGCGCAGCTGATGGGCGCGGCCAGCGCGGGCAAGCCGGCCATCATGCTGACCGCCGGCCCGCGCAGCTGCGGGTTTTTCCAGGGACGTTCCATCGTCACGACAGACATCTGGGATTTGGCACCGGATCGGTTCGCAGGTCGCATTGATGACCAGGAGTGGGACGAACTCGAAGGGACCTTCGCACCCACCGTCGGGGTCTGCAATGTGATGGGTACCGCCACCACCATGGCCATCGCCGCCGAGGTCCTCGGCATGGCGTTGCCGGGCTCGGCGGCGGTGCCGGCGGTCGAATCGCGCCGACGAGACTTGGGCGAGCGCACCGGCGTGCGTGCGGTGGAGTTGGCCCGCGACGGCATTCGCCCCGACGACAGAATGACTGCGGCTGCGTTCGACAACGCCATCCGTGTGCTGTCAGCCACTGGCGGCTCGACCAACGAGTTCATCCACCTCACGGCGATCGCCGGGCGCCTCGGCGTGACGCTCGGGCTCGACCGGTTCGCCGACATCGGTGAACAGACACCGCAGGTCCTCGGGGTGCGACCGTCCGGTCCCTTCGCGCTGGAGGACTTCGACCATGCCGGCGGCGTCCCCGCGCTACTGGCTGTCCTGGAGCCGCTGTTGAACCGCGACGTCGTCTTGGGTGATGGGCGCACGGTGGCCGACGTCGCTGCCGCAGTCCGCAGTTCCAAGCCACGGCCCCATCCCTGCCTGCGCGAGCTTGACGATCCGTTCCTGGACAAGAGTGGCCTCGTGGTGCTGCGTGGGTCGCTGGCTCCGCGGGGCGCGATATTCAAGCGGTCGGCGGCAGCGCGCAAGTTCTGGACCCATCGCGGTCCCGCCCTGGTGTTCGACTTCCACAACGCGCACGAGCGGGCTGCCGATCCAAACCTGCAAGCTTCCCCGGACAGCGTCATCGTGCTGCGCAATGCGGGGATAGTGGGTGCCCCGGGAATGCCTGAAATCGATTTCGTCCCAATACCAGCGGTGCTTCGCAACGCGGGTGTCACCGAGCTGGTGTGCGTCACGGACGGACGCATGAGCGGAACCGAAGGCGGACCCACGGCATTACACGTCACCCCGGAAGCCGCCGTCGGTGGTCCCATCGGACTCGTCCGCGACGGCGATGAGATCGTGCTCGACGCAATCGCCGGCACATTGGATCTGCTGGTGGACGAAGAAGAGCTGGCTCGTCGGGCCGCCGAAGCTCCGCCTAGCAGTGCGACACCTCTTCGCGGGTACGAACGACTCCACGCCCAGCACGTTCTGCAAGCCGACCAGGGCTGCGACTTGGACTTCCTGGTCGATTACGACTCCCACCAGCAGTATGGTGCGGCTCGACTGACCGAGGAGATGCGGCGATGAGCGAGATTCGGGCGCTGTTGTTCGATACCTTCGGGACTCTGGTTGATTGGCGCACGGGCCTGGTCACCCAACTAGAGCAGTGGGGCAGGGCGCAGGATATCGCCGCCGACTGGGCCGGTCTGGTGCTGGCCTGGCGTCGTGACCATGTCCCAGCGTTAGCGAAAGTGCGTACTGGGCAACGTGAATGGGCAAACTACGACGAGTTGCAAGCCGAAACCATGCGCCAGCTGGCCCCGAAATTCGGTTTGCCCGCGCTCAGCGACGACACCCTCGACCACCTGGCGAAAATGTGGCACAAGCTACCCGCCTGGCGCGACACCGCCGAAGGCATGGCGCGGCTGCGTGCGAGATACCTTGTCGCACCGCTTTCCAATGGCCATGTCGCCCTGTTGATGTCGCTGGCCCGAGGCGCGGGCATCTCGTTCGACACCGTGTTCGGCGCCGACATCTTCCGGCAATACAAACCCGACCCGAAAACCTATCTGGGTGCGGTCGCTCTGCTCGGATGTACGCCGGCCGAGGTGCTCTTTGTGGCCTCTCACCCCTCGGATCTCGAGTCGGCCGCAGGATGCGGACTGCATACCTGCTTTGTCTCCCGGCCTCTGGAATACGGCGCCGGTGTCGTAGTCGAGCAACCGCCGGCCAAAGGAGACTTCGATTTGATGGTCGGCGATCTCCTGGAGTTGGCAACGGTGATGGAAAACCAAGCACTACAACATATCTGACTACTACCTACGGAGTATCTCATGGGCGAAACCGTCATTCAATATGTCTTGAGGCGGCTCAACGAAATTGGTGTCGACGACATCTTCGGAGTTGCCGGGGATTACGCGTTTCCGGTAAACGATGCGATCGTCGAGCACCCGGCGGTCAATTGGATCGGATGCTGCAACGAGCTCAACGCAGGCTACGCCGCTGACGGGTACGCCCGGATGCGCGGCGTGGGC
>NZ_DATJYB010000649.1:0-5565 GCF_035499775.1 Mycobacterium sp.
GGATGCGCACCCACTTCCGTACGCCTAACAAGCCGGTGAGGGCCGTTTCGGTGGCGTCCAGGTCGGCGGTTACCCAGGCGATCTGTGTCGGCGATTGAACGGGAAGGTTCATCGTCTCGCAGGATAGCCCAGCCCGCGCGCAGGCAGAACGGGGCCGCGGGAACTTTGCCGTCAATTGCCTTCGGCGTCGCCAAAATCCCGGGTGAACACGTTCTAGTTCCCCGCCGAGCAGACACAGAAGCACCCGACACGCCCGGGTGCGTCGGGTGCTTTTGCGTCTCGCCGTCAATGTTGCGTGAGCACCCCGACCAGCAGGCGCACCTGAGTCTCGAATACCGCCTCCGGGTCGGTCAGGGTGTCGGCGCCGTACTGGCCGAACACCTCGAGGCTGATCGCGCCCACCACGCCCGCCCAGAGCAGGAAGCACTTGGCGATGACGTGATCGTCGCCGGGAAAGCCGAACTCTTGGCGAACCCGCTCGAAATCCGATGACATCGGTTGCGCGACAACGTCATTGGTCAGCCTGATGTCGCCGGTGGCGATTCCCGCGGCGATGGCGTCGAAAAACGCTCCGACCACCCGGGTGCCCGCACCGACCGTGCGTTCCGGTGGTGCGTGATACCCGGGCACGGGGCTGCCGTAGAGCAGGGCCCAACCGGCCGGGTGCGCGATCGCCCACTGCCGCGCCGCCCGGGCGATTGCGACGACGTCGTCGCTCCACAGGTCCGCTACCGCTTCACGGGCCTGGTCCACCGCGTCGGCCAGGTCGGAATAGGCGTCGACGAGCAGCAGCGTCAGCAGCTCGTCGCGGCTGGACACATACCGGTACACCGCCGAGGACACCATGCCCAGTTCGCGGGAGATCGCCCGCAGCGACAACCCGGCCGCGCCGTGATCGACCAAGTGGCGACGGCCGAGTTCGATGATTCTCGCCTCGATCAGCTCTCGCGACTCCTGGCGCTTGCCCACCAGGCCAGTCTGGCACAATCGAGATCACCGCTCTTGCTTTTCTCGCGAGCATGTGGCACGGTGGCCTGTAACGAGAGCACTGCTCTCAAGATCTCATATCCCTCGGAGAGGATGGCATCATGTCCACGCGATACGACGAACCCAACCGGGCCGCCCGGGCCGCCAACACGGTCATCCGTTGGCTTGCCGAACTCGGGATCAGCATCGCCGGCACCCGCGCGCTGCGCGTTCGTGGCCGCAAGAGCGGCAAAACCCGCGGTGTGGTGATCAACCTGCTGACCGTCGACGGCGTGGACTATGTCGTCTCACCGCGCGGCAACACCCAGTGGGCGCGCAACGTCCGCGCTGCGGGCGTTGTCGAGGTGGGACCGCGCTGGCGCAGCGAACCGACCGCCGTCACCGAGGTGCCCGACGACGCCAAGCCGGAAGTGCTGAGGCGCTATCTGGCCAGGTGGTACTGGCAGGTCAAGGACTACGTACAGGGGTTGACGCCGGAGTCCGGCGACGACGAGCTGCGTGCTGCCGCACCGGCGATCCCCGTGTTCGCGGTGGCGGGCGGGGCGCACTGATTCCTAGCCGGCGCCGCCGCCGAGATCGGCCCGGGCAAACTGCGTGACGGTTTGCCATGACACCGCCGCCGGAAAATCTCCCCAGACGCTGTTGAAGATTCCGACAAGTTGCCCGGGTCCGCCATTCGGCGCCAGATACACCGGTCCGCCGGAATCGCCGTTGCGGCTGAGGACACCGTGCGACATGGTGAACCACCCGTTGTTGACGCTTTCGACGGTTCCGCAGGTCTCGCCGGTGGTGACGCCGAAATGGCAGATGGGTTGGCCCGGCGCAAGCGCTGCGGGGCCGGCTTCCAGCGCGCGTCCGCCGGGCAGGACATTGCTCACCGCGACGTTGGGGTCGAGCGCGATCGCCTCGTAGTCGGCGATCTGCTGGTCGGTGGCTACCGATGTGCCGCTCGGCGTGTTGTCCCGAAAGGCCGCCAGGTGGCCGATGACGTTGTTCGCCCAGTCGGTGACCGCTTCCCCACCTCGGCAGTGCCCCGCGGTGTAGGCGATTCTGCGGCCCGGGTCGACATACCCCAGGGTGCAGACCTTGGTGCCCTGGTGGATCTCCATGCCCGGGAAGGCCGCCGGCGGGTCGGCGCTGGCGGTGCCGGGCGACACCCCGGCCACGGCCCCCCATACGGCGATGGCGGCGGCGCTAGCGGACAGTGCCCGACTAAGCATCCTGACTCCGATCCGTCTTGCCGGCGCGATGCCGACCGCTGGTTGATGTCTTGGAGTTCCCCGTTTTGGGATTTTTCGTGTCGACGGCTGCTGGCGTTACCGAGACTTTGCCAGCGGGACCGCGTCGTCGGCTTGGCGCGGGACCCAGCCTGGCGGTCCGAAGACATAGCCAAGCCGGTCGCGCAGGCGTGTGGCCGATCGCCAGTCACGGGCGATCGCCACATATTCGCGGGTCTGCAGCTTCCAGATGTTGAAGGTGTCGACCTTCTTGGTCAGGCCGTAGTGCGGGCGGAACAGCTCGGGCTGGAAGGTTCCGAACAGCCGGTCCCAGATGATCAGGATGCCGCCGTAGTTCTTGTCCAAATACAGCTGGTCCATCCCGTGGTGCACACGGTGGTGCGACGGGGTGTTGAAGATGAATTCCAGCGGCCGTGCCAGCTTGCCGATGCGCTCGGTGTGCACCCAGAACTGATAGATCAGGTTCAGCGACCAGCTGAAGTACACCATCCAGGGCGGCAGGCCCAGCAGCGGCAACGGCAGCCACATCAAGACCTCGCCGCTGTTGTTCCACTTCTGCCGCACCGCGGTGGCGAAGTTGTAGTACTCGCTGGAGTGGTGGGCCTGGTGCGTCGCCCAGACCAGCCGGACCCGGTGGGCCATGCGGTGGTAGCCGTAGTAGAGCAGGTCGACGCCGACGAGCGCGATGAGCCACGTGTACCACTTGGCCGGTGAAAGGTGCCATGGGGCCACGTAGGCATAGATCGCGGTGTAGAGCAGCAGGGCCAGCACCTTCCAGCCGGCGCTGGTGGCTATCGAGACCAGCCCCATCGAGATGCTGGCCCGGGAATCCGGAGTCAGGTAGGCGCCGGACGGGGGCCGGGTGGCGTCGGCGGCCGCGTTCTCGATGCGTTCCAGCCTGCGCGCCGCCGTCCACTCCAGGGTCAGCAGCAACAGGAAGAACGGGATGGCGAACAGGACCGGGTCCCGTATCTGCTCGGGTAGCCCGAACCAGAAACCTGTCACCGCATGCACACAGACAGATTACGACGCCGGGTTCGCACCCGGTGAGCGGCTGAACCGGACGGCGGGGTAGAGACTGTCTGTGATGACCAGGACACATCGCGGGATGCTCAAACTCGGTGCCACCCAGCGACTGCTGCGCGCCACCGGGGTGCGCAACCGGCTGTTCCCGGTCGCAAAGCTGGACCGATGGGCGGCCCACCCGCGCCTGCCCTACACCGGGCAACCGTCGAAACGCGTGCTGAAGAAGATCGACGTCACCCGCGACGACGTCAACGATCGCCCGGTCTACCGCGCCACCCCGCGGCTGCCCGGCGGCGAAGCGCTCGCCGGTCACGTGCTCTATCTGCACGGCGGCGCCTACGTGCTGGACCTGCTGCCCCACTTCCACTGGCCGGCGATCGCTCGGCTGGCGCATGCGGTGCGGCGCACGATGACCGTGCCGATCTACCCCATCGCCCCCGAGCACAGCTACCGCGCAGTCTTCCCCTTCCTGCTGCAGGTGTACCGCCGGATGCTCGAGACCGCTGACCCGAGTTCGGTTGCCTTCATGGGTGATTCGGCGGGCGGCGGGATGGCCTTCGCGCTGTGCCATGCGGTGCGCGACGCCGGTCTGCCGCAGCCGAGTGACGCCGTGTTGCTCTCGCCGTGGATGCACGTCGGCCTGCCGGACCCGGAGGTGCCGGCCGTCGCCAAGATCGACCCGTTTCTCAACCTGGACGACCTGCGCGCGGCCGGCATCCGCTACGCCGGCGGTGACCCGCTGGACACTCCCCTGGTCAGCCCCAGTGCGGGCCCGCTGGACGGCCTGGCACGCCTGACGATATTCACCGGCACCCATGACGTGCTCAACCCCGACGCCCGCGCCTTCCGTAAGCGCGCCGCGGACGAAGGTGTCGACATCGGCTGGCACGAACTCGACCAAGGCCTGCACACCTGGATGCTGCTGCCCGGTCATGACGCCGCGGTGACACTGGCCCAGATCGGTCAGGTGTTGCGCCCTTGACCGACGTGATCGTCATCGGCTGCGGGTTCGCCGGGCTCTGGGCGGCGCTCGGGGCCGCCCGGCGACTCGACGAGCTTGCCGTCCCAGCGGGCACGGTCGATATCACTGTCCTGAGCGCCAAGCCTTTCCACGACATCCGGGTGCGCAACTACGAGGCCGACCTGCGCGCCTGCCGGATTCCGCTGGCCGACCTGCTCGACCCCGCCGGAGTCGGGCACGTCGTGGCCGAGGTGACCACGATCGACACCGAGACCCGCACTGTCGCCACGTCGAGCGGTGCGGCGTACCACTACGACCGACTGGTCCTCGCCTCGGGCAGCCAGGTGGTCAAGCCCGATCTGCCGGGTCTGCGGGACTTCGGCTTCGACGTGGACACCTTTGACGACGCCGTTGCGCTGCAACACCACCTGCGCGGCCTGGCCGAGGGGCCGCCGACCCCCGGCGCGGCCACCGTGGTCGTGGTCGGAGCCGGCCTGACCGGGATCGAATCGGCATGCGAGTTGCCCCACCAGCTGCGCGCGATTTTCGGCGGCGGTGGCGTCACACCCCGGGTGGTGCTGGTCGATCACAATCCGTTCGTCGGCTCCGACATGGGTGCGTCGGCGCGGCCGGTGATCGAGCGGGCCCTGTCCGACAACGGCGTCGAGACCAGGACGGGGGTGAGCGTCACCGCGGTCGGCAAGGACAGCGTGTCGTTATCGTCGGGCGAGCGGTTGGCGGCGGCCACGGTGGTGTGGTGTGCCGGGATGCGGGCCAGCCCGCTGACCGAACAGCTGCCGGTGGCACGCGACCGGCTGGGACGCGTGGCGGTCGACGATCATCTCCGGGTGATCGGGGTGCCCTCGATGTTTGCCGCGGGCGACGTGGCCGCCGCCCGCATGGACGACGAGCACATGTCGGTGATGTCGTGTCAACACGGGCGCCCGATGGGCCGCTACGCCGGGTACAACGTGATCAGCCACCTGTTCGGTGCGCCGCTGTTGACCCTTCGGATCCCCTGGTACGTAACGGTTCTGGACCTCGGGCCGGCCGGCGCGGTGTACACCGAGGGCTGGGACCGCACGGTGGTGGCGAAAGGCGCCGAGGCCAAGGCGACCAAACAGACCATCAATACCGTGCGGATCTACCCGCCGCTGACGGGCGACCGGACTGACTTGCTGGCCGCGGCCGCACCGGACCTGCAGGCCCGTCCTTGACCTTGATGGTGGCGACCCGCTGCGCCCGGCTCTACCCGATGGTGGCGACCCGCTGCGCCCGGCTCTACCCGATGGTGGCGACCCGCTGCGCCCGGCTCTACCCGATGGTGGCGACCCGCTGCGCCCGGCTGCGCCG